>CBFCWN010000113.1:0-10562 GCA_965601515.1 uncultured Myxococcales bacterium
GCTTGTAGATGATTTGAAGCTCTTCAGGCAGGTAGTGCCGACGGTCAACGTTGCATCCGGAGTGGGCGGGCAAGTAGTTGCCCTCCGCATGTTCGCCGCCATGAGTGTGTGAGACCACATGGTTGGCGTGCCACCTCTTCCCGTCGATGCGTCCGCCGCATATGTGGCAGCGCCGACCTGTTTTTCTAAGAACGCTAGCGCGCTGGCTCGGCGTCAGCCGACGGCGTTCGGCGCCCCTGGTATCCCTGCGTCTTGCGTGAAGGCGACGCAGCTTCGCGCGTTACAATGCCGAGACGCTGACACGGAGCACCGGGTCTTGCAGGTGACAAAGGCATACGACTGGCGAAACAAGCGCATCAAAGCCACGAAGGGACGCCGGAATCGAACGGTGCTGATTGACGCTGCCCTTGTGCGTTTGCTCGACGAGCTGAAAGCCGAAGGTGGCGCCGACGATGCGACGCTTCTGGATATGCCGAGCTACCGCGACATGTCGCGCGGGCTGCGCCGCTGGCTGAAACGGGCCGGAGTCACCCGGCACGAGCTGCACGAGCGGACCCCGACGACACGCCCGATTCGCTTCCACGACCTACGGGCGACCGGCATCACTTGGATGGCCGTGCGTGGCGATGACCCGTTGAAGATTCAGCACCGAGCCGGGCACGAGCAGTTCGAGACGACGCTTCGCTACATCCGTTCGGCGGAAGCTTTGCGGGAAGGCTTCGGCGAGCCATTTCCCGAGCTGCCCAAGAGCTTGTTTCGCACGCAAGCTGCACCCGAAGCGCACACGGCGAACGGGGCAGCGAGCGACGAAACGCACGCGGCAATCGCGCGCGCTTTCCTAAGTGCTCAAGATTTCAATCAAAGTTGGCGCGGCGGACGGGACTCGAACCCGCGGCCTCCGGCGTGACAGGCCGGCGTTATAACCAACTTAACTACCGCCGCATCCACTCAGGGCTTCGCCCTTCGGGACCGGCCTTGTAGCCTGGACCCTCGGGGCTGTCAAAGGACTCGCCTGGGTTCGGCGATCGTAGTCCGATGTGTGGAAAACCGCGTGCTGTGACGGGCGGCAATGGCGAGCTCTGAGCATCTCGAAACGGTGGCGAACGCGGTGCGACTCACGATGCCCACTTCCCGCTGCTCACCATGGCGCCGCTCGGAAGTGAAGTCGAAACCCGAGGCGAGGTTCAGAGGCAGGGTCGGAACGTTGCGTCCATGCGCGTCGAAGCGTTCGTGGTGACGAGCGATGGGATGAAACGACTCGCACTTGCGACGGTCACGAAGTCCATCGTCTCGCTCGAGCAACGGCTTCGACATAGGTCGGCCGCATCCTCGGCGCGCGAATAGGGCGGCACATTTCTTCGATGACGCGAGGGATGACCTCGGAGGCCGGTGGCATGGCTCGCGTCCGTGCGACGAGTCCGCTGCGGTCCCGGTCGAGCTCTCTCTCGAAGCGCCGTGCCACGCGCTGGCCAAACCCCGAAAACGTGCTGCTCACGCCGATCCCTGCGCTCTCGATGAGGCGTGCGTTCATGCTGTGTTCCGCATCGCCACCACGGTGAAGTGCGAGCATCGGAATCCCCATCATCGCGCACTCCGCAGGCAGATGATTGCCCGCCGAGCCAACGACAGCCTTGCACCGGGTGAGCGCCACGTGGAACGCATCCAGATCGGGCGGTTGCACGTCCACACCACGCGGCGTCCGGCGAGGCTTTCCAAACCAAACGACTCGATGGCCGCGTTCCGCCAACGCCGCCAGTGCCTCGGCTCCGTTGTCGTCACGAAAGTACGCCACCACGAAGTCCTCGCGCTCCCTCACGACGCCTGCGCGGGGATCCAAATCCGGACGAACGACGATCGTTCCCTCGGTCGACGCTTCCACGGGCGCGAAATGCACCGCGACCCGACGCTTCGCCGGCCAAGACGAGCTTGCGGAGTTCACGATTTCCTGAAGCCGGTATCTCCTAGAGAGCCTCCGCGGCAGTCGTACGTGCCGGAACACGAGGCCGTGCCCGATGGCGAGTACCGGGATTCCAAGCGACCACGCGGCGTGCACCGAGGGCCCGTCCCCGTCGCTCACGACGAGGCGCGGCATGAAACGGACCAGCCTTCGACGGTCTGCCACGACTCGCGACGCGAACGCACGCACCATTCCACGCCCTGGCACGTACGGAGTCACCGCCTCCACCGGGAGCTGGTCGGCGAGCACGCCGAGCGCCTCGCCCGCCCCGAAGGCATGCACCGAAATCGTCCCGTCCAGCCGCTCGAGCACGGCTCGCGCCCGGACGGCGTGCCCTCTTCCTCGGCCATGAACGAAATAAGCGATGTGCGGCATGCCCTACGACCCTAGATATGGCGCTCACGCCATGACGTGAGGGGTCGATCCGTAAAACAGTTGAAATTCCGAAGGGATCGAAACATTCCCCGAAACCGCCGTTCAGTGCGAAAGTTGGCCTGGATTTCGCATAAAGGGGGCTTGGAAAGGGAGACTGACTCCAAAAATTTGGGAAACACGCTGGTTATTGCGACACACGCGGTGGCCGGCAGTGGCTGATGTAGTGGCCTGTAGTCCAAACACCACACCTTTTTTCACGATGTGTGAATCTCAGTCACGGTTGACAGTCTCACTCCTGACACAGAGGGAGGGCATCGATGTACTCGCATGAGCGACGATGGCTACAACGGCTGGCGATTCTAAATGATTACGTGCGGATCCCGTAC
This sequence comes from uncultured Myxococcales bacterium, assembly GCA_965601515.1. Taxonomy (GTDB): domain Bacteria; phylum Myxococcota_A; class Polyangia; order Polyangiales; family Houyiibacteriaceae; genus SG8-38. The sequence continues at coordinate 2,719 of CBFCWN010000113.1, forward strand.
GCAAATGGGTCGTCTTATGCGTCGCAGTTCCTATATCGCGAAATGAGCGACCGCGGCGTCGACGTCACAGTGGTCGGCCCCGACGACCCGAACGCCAAGCCGAGCGAGCTTCCACCCCGGCACATTTCGCTTCCGAGCATTCCGCTTCGAAATCACCCCGGATTCTATCTGGCTATGCCGTCGCGCTCGGCCCTCGAGAGCCTCAAGGACGCCGACTTCGACATGATGCTGGTGCAGAGCCCCAGCGGCCTGCTCTACGCGGGGAGCTTCCTTCGCCAGCAGTACGACATCCCTATGGTGTGCGTGAACACGGTCCACATGCCGAGCGTGTACAACGTCGTGCTTCCGGACGCGCTCAACCACGTCGGCCCGGTCAATCGCCTGTTCGAAAACCGCGTCATCCCGATGGTCGAGTCGCAGTCCACCGAGGCTTACAACACCGGCGATGCGCTGGTGTGTCTCAGCCCGGGGCTCAAAAAGTACTGGCAGGACCGCGGCGTCGAGGTTCCGATCCACGTGATTCCTCGCGCCATCGAAAGGCGCATCTTCGACGTCACTGGCCAGGCCGACCCGTTCGCGCCCGAGGCCAAGAAGGGCGGCCGTCTCGTCGTGGTGTGTCGCCACGCCCGCGAGAAGGAAGTCGATCGCGTGATCCGCATCTTCGCGAAGTACGTCTACCCGAAGGTCGAAGGTGCCACGCTCACGCTCGTCGGCGACGGGCCCGAGCACGAGGCGCTCAAGAAGCTTGCGAAGGATCTCGGCGTCGACCACCGCCTCTCCTTCGTCGGCGAGCAGGGCCTCAGGCAGATGCCCGCATGGTACCGCCACGCAGACGTCTTCGTGTACGCCTCGCTTTCGGAGACGTACGGCCAGGTCATCAGCGAGGCGCTTTGGTGCGGCCTTCCGGTCGTCGCGATGGACGACGGCATGGGTGTCGCAGGTCAGGTCACCGACGGTGAAGACGGTTTCCTCGTCGACCCACTCGCGGCAGACGCCGACGAGGAGTTCGGTCACCACGTCGAGCTGTTGCTCACGAAGGACGCGCTCCGTCGTCAGATGTCGACTCAGGCCGTCGCCAATGCAAAGGACCGCTCCGACCCCGATTCCTGTGTCCAGCGCTACCTCGAGGTCTTCGAGGTCGCCCGAGACCACGCCAAGCGACATCCTGGAAAACCGTCCGTGAAGTCCTACCAAAGCCTCGCGCGCTGGTCGGCGCTGCACGCGACGGTCGGTGCGATGGGCCTCATGCGAAAGCCCGTCGAGCTCAACCGCAATCAGGCGGCGACCGGCAGCTGGACGTTTTCGCCCGCGACCTAGGTCGCTTCACCGCATCGGCATCGAGCGTGGCTGACGGCTACTCTGCCGTGAGCAGCTCGACGTCGGCTTCGCTCGGCATCGATGGAGCTGGCGGCGGGATGGTCGGCCGACCGCGAAGTCGCGCGAACACGTTGCCGGCGTTGCGACGGACATCTTCCAAGATGATGTAGCTGCACGGAACGATGAGCAGCATGATCAGTGTTGCCGCGAGGACGCCGAAGCCGAGGGACACCGCCATCGGCACCAGGAAGCGCGCTTGGACGGACGTCTCGACGATCATCGGTGCGAGGCCGAGGAACGTCGTAAGCGACGTCAGAAGAATAGGGCGAAAGCGACGCGCCGAGCCGGCGACCACCGCTTCCCACAGACCCATCCCGCCCTCTCGGAAGCGGTTGATCGCCACGATGAGGATCAGCGAGTCGTTCACGACGACACCGGAGAGCGCGATGATGCCCATCATGCTCATCAGGCTCAGGCTCACGTGGTCCCAGAGAAACCATCCCATGGCGACGTGACCCCAGACCGCTCCGACCATCCCGAACGGAATCGCCGACATGACGAGCAGTGGCTGGCCGTAGCTCTTGAACACGATTGCGAGGGTCGAGAACATGACGATCAAGGCCAGGAGATACCCCATGCCGAGTGCACCCATCGTTTCGGCCTGACGCTCCTGCTCGCCGCCGAGGCTGTATGCGAGCCCCGGAATATCGGCGAGGAGCTGTGCGAGCTCGCGCTCCTTGATCTGCGCCATGATTTCGTTGGCGTTGTCGTCGTCGCTGGCGACGTCCGCCGTAATGCTGATGTTGCGGCGGCCGTCGGTACGGCGAATGACCGTGTAGGCCTGGCCGCGATCGATGATGGCCGCCTGGGCGAGCGGCATCTCCCCGCCGCCTGGCGTGCGTACGACGAGCTCCTCGACGTTGTAGAGAGAGCGGCGTTCCTCCAGTGGAAGACGGACGTACACGCGCACTTCGTCACGGCCACGCTGCTGCCGAACCGCCTCCGAGCCAAAGAACGCGCCGCGAACCTGGCGGCCGAGCTCGAACTCGGTGAGGCCGCGCGCCTGTGCAGCGTCGGTGAGACGGAAGTCCATCTGCTCTTTGCCGCGGGTGACGCCGCTGTCGATGTCGCGAAGACCGCTGTACGAACTGATCTCGTCCGCAAGCCGTTCCGCGGCAGCCTCGAGCGTGGGCACGTCGTCGTGAATGAGCTGAATGTCGATGGGCTTTCCGGTCTGAACGCCGATCTCGTAGGAGTACGTCAGTGAATCGATCCCCGGGACCTCGCCCAGTCGGTCCCGCCACTCCTGCACGAACTGCTGCGTATTGATCTGGCGGTCGCCTGCTTCCACGAGGTAGGTCATGACCGTGGCGTAGTGGCTCGCCTCGGTACCGGTGGGGCCGTCGGGGCTTGCTTCAAGTGCTGTGATCGCACCCACCTCTTCATAGAGACCGCGCGAGATGGTGGTGCCATCTTCGCGCTTCGCGTCTTCGTCGTCGATGATGGATTGCGCAACCCCGGAGATGAGGTTCGCGACACGCTCGGTTTCGGCCACCGGCGTGCCGACGGGCATCTTGAGATGCGCCGTGATCATGTCGCCCTCGACTTTGGGCATGAACGTGAACGGAACTCGCCCTGCCACGTAGCCCATCGTTGCAATCAGGATCGCGATGCCCGCCGTGATGGTGAAGTACCGCCACTTCAGCGCGCTCTCGAGGATCGGCACGTAGGTGTGTGAGATGTGATGCTGAAGCTTGTGCGGCATGTCCAACTTGCCGATTACACGCATCACCCAGAGGTAGGGCGCCAGCAAGAAACGAAGCCAGAGCGGCATCGGATGCGAAAGGTGCGCAGGCAGGATCAGAAGCGATTCGACGAGCGAGATGATCAGCACCGCGATCACGACGATGGGAACGACCCGGAAGAACTTCCCCATGACGCCCGGGACGAACAACATCGGCGCGAACGCAAAGCAGCTCGTGAGAATCGCGAAAATGACGGGCTGCGCGACTTCCCGGGCACCGGAAATCGCGGCTTCGAGCGGACCTTTCCCGTCGCTTCGCTGTTTGTAGACCGCTTCGCCGACGACGATTGCGTCGTCGACGACCATACCTAACGTGATGATGAACGCGAACAGCGAAATCATGTTCACCGAGACGTCGGCGATGGGGAAGAACAGCAGCCCCCCACAGAACGAAATCGGGATGCCAAGCGTGACCCAGAACGCGAGCCGGCCCTCTAGGAACAGGCCGAGCGTCAAGAGCACCAAGATGAGGCCGATGCGCGCGTTGCTGAGAAGCAAGTCGAGGCGGCCTTCGTACATCTCGGCGGTGTCGAACCATGAGGCGGCGTAGAGGCCTTCGGGGAGCTCGCTCTGGAGCTTCTCGAGGTATTCGGAAGCCGCCGCGGAGACGGTGAGCGGTGTTTCGGAGCCAACGCGGAACACGTTGATCATCACGGCGCGTTTGCCGTTGTAGGTGGCTTCCTTGTCGATCTCTCGGAAGCCGTCCTTCACCACTGCGACATCGCGAATGCGGACCTGTGAGCCGTCGGGCTCACTCTTCAAGATGATGTCGCCGAACTCGCTGCCGCGGTCCCGTCGCTCGGTGGTGCGGAGCAGGACCTCGCCGGCGTTGGTCTTCACGCCGCCGCCGGGCAGCTCGACCGAGGCGGCCCGTACGCGTGCAGCGACTTCGTCGAGGGTGAGCCCGTGCTTGCGAAGCTGGACCTGTGGCACCTCGATACTGATTTCGAGTGGCCGAATCCCCGAAAGCTCGACGTAGGTAATCCGCGGGTCGCGAAGGAGCTCCCGGCGGCTTCCCTCGGCGACAGCTCGGAGCGTTGCCTCGTCGGTGTCGCCGTAGAGCACCAGTGAGATAACCTGCTGCCGATTCGAGACGAGGCTGACCGTCGGTCGTTCGACATCTTCGGGGAACGAGGTGATGCGGTCGATGGCGCTCTTCACATCGTTGAGCCCGCGGTCTTTGTCGGCGCCAAGCAGGAGCTCGACGTTGACGATTCCGGAGCCCTCGCGGGCGGTAGACGTGACCTTCTTGACGCCATCAACGCCACGCACGGCTTCCTCGACGGCGAGGATGACGGCTTGTTCGACCTCGGCGGGACTCGCGCCGGGATAGGTGATCTCCGTCGAGACGACGTCCATCTCGACTTCGGGGAAGACCTCCTGCTTGATGTTCGAAGCAAGCGTGACGAGCCCACCGACGATCAGGACCACCATGAGCACGTTTGCGGCCACCCCGTTCTTCGCCATCCAGGCGATGGGCCCGCGCTCTTTGTCTGGATCGAAGGGTGGCTGGTTGCTCATGGGGAGGCCTGTGCCGCGGGCTCGCTTGGTGCCGCGCCGATCGGTTCGAGCTCAGGTTTCGGCTCCGCGGTCCTCAAGGGCATGTTTGGAATCGGAGTAGCGATGCGGCTCGTCACCAGTCGTTCATTGGGCGCGAGGCCGCCGGTGACCAGTACGGAATCCGGCTCGCCCCACACGATGTCGACTTCGCGAATTTCGAGAAGATCGTCGTCATTCATGACGTAGACACTTTTCCCGTTGCGGAGCGCTGAGCGCGGTACGCGGATGGAGTCACCGATAGGCTGCGCCTCGGTCGCCACGTCGACGAACGCGCCGAGCAGGAGCGGCAGCTCGCTCTTGTCGCCGATCGGGTCTTTGATGCGCACGAGGATGCGCGCCATCGCCCCGCCCGGGTCGAGGTCGGGAAGCTGGCGGATGACCTCGCCCTCGCGGTAGATGTTGCTCTGACCCACGCGCTGAACGATGGTTGCGGGCGAGCCTTCCGCGTCATCGACGCGTGCCCGAATGGTGCGCAGCGTCGACACCGGCACGGACACCTGGACGTGATACTCGTCGGTGCCGACCAAACGCGCCACGTTGGCTTGCTGCGTGATCAGCTGGCCGAGGTCGACGTTCTCGCTGACCACCATCGCGTTGAACGGTGCGCGAAGGGTGGTGCGCCGAAGGTCGAGCTCTGCTTTCTTCAGGGAGCTCTCGGCGGCTCGAAGAGCAAGCAGCGCCGCTTCGAGCTGGGGCTCTCGCTCTGCGAGGGCACGCTGTGCGTCGGTCGCGTCGATCTCGCCGAAGCTGTCCCACTCGCGTTTGGCGACTTCGGCACGCCGCTTTTCGAGCGTGTAGTCGAGGCGAGCGCGCCGGACCTGGGAACGGATCGACTCCACGTTGAGCCTGTAGTCACGGGCGTCGATTTTCAGAATAGGCTCGCCCTCGGCGAAGCGACCTCCGGGCACCAGCTCTCCGCTTTGCCAGACCACGCGGCCGCCGACTTCGGGCTGCAGCATGATCTCTCTGGCCGGCACGACCGTGCCCTTGGCGTGAAGCTCGACTTCGTGCGTTTGGGCGGGAAGCTGCACGACCTCGACGAGGGTGCCCTCCATCGGCTTTTCCGCGCGGGGCGGGTCTTCCTTGGTCGCCACCATCGCGACGGCAATCGCCACCGCCGCGACCATCACTCCGATGGATAAGCCCCACTTGAGCCGGCGTTCGCTTCGTTTACTCATCTTGGGGCTCTCCAAATTCTTCGGGCCACGACCCTCCTAAAGCCCGGTAGAGCTGAACGCGGTACGAGACCAGCTGTCGCCTCGCCGAGACCAGCTGAAGCTCTGACGTCTGACGCGTCGTCAGCGCCGTCAGCACCGGTAGGAAGTCGCTCAGACCCGCGCGATATCGATCGCGCGTCGCTTCGAGCGTGATGTTGGCGAGGCGAAACTCGTCTTCGAGGTACTGGATGCGCAGGCGCTCCTGGCGCTCGAGCACCAGGGCGCTTTCGACCTCCACGAGTCCCTGAAGAATGGCATCGGCGTATTGTTCTGCGAGCTGCGCGAGCACCTCGCGTTGCGCTTTGATCGCGGACCAGCCTGCAATGCCGTCGAACAGGGGTACGGTGAAGCGACCGCCCGCGTTCCACGTGATTCCGTGCGCCTTTTGCTCCGGGGTCCCCGTGATCTCGGAGTTCAACCACGTGTAGGACGGCGAGAAGTCGATGGTGATGGACGGCAGGCGAGCGCCCACTGCGGCCCCGACGCGCTGATCCTCGGCGGCGACCCGGTTCTGGAGCGCCTTGATGTCCGGGCGTTCTTCCAAGAGGCTTGCAGGCGCCTTGATGTCGGGGGTGGGTCCGACGTCCGGAAGGACTTTGCCGTCGACGGGGAACGGCCTGCCCGGGGCCTCGCCGAGAAGCACGGAGAGCCGCTGGTCCGTGAGGTCGATCTGAGCCTCCGACAGCGCGAGAAGGGCCCTCTGGCTCGCCACCCGCTGCCGCTGCTGGTGAACGTCGACGGCGGAGTTCAAGCCCTCGCGGTATCGAAGCTCGACGAGCTCGAGGAAGCGGAGGTCGGTTTCGAGCTGGTCCCGGACCACTTCCACTTCGATTCGCGCGTTGATTGAGTCGAACCACGCCTCAGCCACCTCGGCCGAAATCGTGATCGCAAGCGCTTCCTGGTCGAGGCGCGCGGCCGCGGCATCGAGCTTCGCTCCCTGATGTTCGCGGGCGCGGCGAGCGAAGAGGTCGACTTCGTACGAGACCGGCAGCGAACCATCGGCTGTTTGAGAACGCACCTCGCCGAACGGGAGGATAGCCTTCCCGATGCTGTAGTTTCCGCTGAGCTGAATCTGCGGCATCCGCGCCGCCCGAACCTGGTTCGCGATGTAACGCGCCTGATTGACCCGGGCCCAGCCGGCTCGGATGTTCTGGTTTCGGACCAGTGCTTCCTCGATCAGCGATGAAAGCGTCGGGTCGTCCATGCGGCGCCACCACCGGACGTCTCGCTGCGGCTCTTTGTCTTTCGGTTCGGTGACCGGGCGCGGCGGAACCTCTTTGCCTTCCGAGTAGGTCGGTGGAATCTCGATGTTTGGAACGATGTCTTCGGTGGTGGTTTTGCGGTAGTTGCACCCAACGACCGCGACCAACGACAACAGCAGCAGTATTGGAAGGTTCCCTCGCATCACGACGCTTCTCCACGTTGGAGCCCTCGCACCACGCTATCGATGTGTAGGGGCACGAGCTGGTCCAGATCCACTGGCGCGGCGACGCGCTGCGCCATCGATTCCTTGTTCAGGCCGACCAGGACTACGCCGAGGAAGCTGGTCCAGATTTGTATGGCCTGTGGCAGAGGATCGATGTCCTCTCGAATGCTTCCGTCCTTCGTGCCTCGCTCCAGACATGAGGCGACGAGCGACAGCATGTGCCCGACCCTGCCGCGGTAGGTTTGGAACGCCTCGCTCGAGTCGTCCATACGTTCGCCGGCGCTTAGCCAGGCGAGGGCGAAACGGAAGTGCAGGGGGTGGGCCTGCGTGAAGTCGTAGTAGGTCTGAAGGAGCGCGCGGATGGAGTCGATGCCCGTGTCGGCCTTGGCGAGGGCATCGTCGAGGAACGGAAGGAAGGTGTTGATCAGCCGGGTTGCAACGCCGGCGCAGAGCGCGTCCTTGTTTTCGAAGTAGAGGTAGAGGGTGCCCTTGCTGAGCTCGACCGCGTCGGCGACCGCGT
>CBFCWN010000114.1:0-10484 GCA_965601515.1 uncultured Myxococcales bacterium
CCTCGGTCTTGGCTGCCTCGGCTTCCGGCGGCGCGGCGTCTGCAGGTTGGTCTCCACCCTGTGGCTTGGTGCAGCCGGTGGACGCAGCGACAGCGACGACGACGAGGCCTGACGCCCACAAAACGAGGCGCCAACTCATGCGGACGCCAACGCGATCCAGTCGTGCATTCCTGTCCCTCATCTCATCACCTCCGTGGATCGTGCGACCCCGCCGGGAGGCTAGCAGGATTCCGCGATGCTTTGGACGTCATTCGATTCGTAGCGTGCCTAGGGGGGCCGCGTGTCCCCGATTGGGTAGAGGGTTTCGAGGATGTCGTTGCGGCGGATGCCCAGGGCCTCGCGGTGAATGAGGAGATCGCGTCGGCGCCGGAGCGCCTCGTCGCGCTTCGACTCGATCGCACGTTCCAACGTCGCACGACGGGCTGCAGAGTCGCACCGACCGAGCTCATTTTGAAGTAGCTCGAGCTCGAGGAGGGCGTAGTCGACCTTCGCCGCGCTTCGTCCAAGCGCATAGGCCATCTCCTGAACGATTTCCTTCTCGAGGATTCCGTGCTGCGCCTCGACATCGAGGTTCGCGCGCAACCGATCGAGATAAATGCTCTCGTAGCCTTCGTCCTTGAGCTCCTCGACGAGCCGCTTCCACGGCGGTTCCTTCATCGATGCCGGAGCATAGCACTGCCCCGGCCGGTCTACTTGCCGTACGAGCCGCCGATGTGGTCGTACGGGTCCTCTCCTTCTTCGAGCTTCTGCTCGTACCGGATTTGGTCCACGACACGTTCGAGGCCTTCGACGACGTAAGCGAGGAAATCGCGACTCGATAGAACCCCAACGGGCTTGCCGCTTTCCGTGACCGGGAGGTGTCGAACGCCCATCGCGAGCTGAAGCTCCACACACTTCCGCATCGGCGTACCGACCTCGACGTCGACGACCTCGTGGGTCGCGACCTCGGACACCTTCGTGGTCGCAGGATCTTTGCCTTCGGCGATCACCCGCGAGACGACGTCACGCTCCGACAGAATGCCCCGAAGCGTCTCGTCCTCGACCACGAGGACCGCCCCAACCTGGTTCTTCGCCATCAGGCGAGCGGCGTCTGCCACGAGGTCATCAGGTCCTACCGTGACCATGTCGGTCTTCATCAACGAGCCAATGATCGCCATTTCCACGTCTCCTTCGGGTTGGGGGAGCCGGCAGTTTACGTCGAACTCGAAAAAGCGCGACCGAGTTTTGCCCGTTCGTCAGGGTTCGACCGGACCCTGTCGTGCCGCAATCCGTGCGCCCAGCGTGGTCTCGTGCTCGGCAAAAGCCTCTGGATCGAGTCGCTCGAGCGTCATGAGCAGCGTCGCGACGCAGCCGGTCCAACCGGTCTGATGGCTGGCGCCCACGCCGGCGCCATCGTCACCGTGGAAGTACTCGTAGAAGAGGAAGTGGTCCTTCCAGTGCGGATCGGTTTGAAACGGCTCGTCGGGTCCGAGCGCGGGGCAACGCCCCTCGGCGTCGTCGAGGAAGAGCGACACGATTCGCCGGCCGATCTCGAGCGCAACGTCGTAGAGCGTCGCGAGCTGGCCGGACCCGGCGGGGAACTCGATCTGGAACGCGTTCCCGAAATACGAATACCGCTGGAAGAGCCCCCGGATCAGCAGGAAGTTCACGGGCACCCACACCGGCCCTCTCCAGTTCGAATTGCCGCCAAACATGCCGCTGTCGGACTCGCCCGGAAGGTATTTCACCCTGTGCTCCTCGCCATCCCAGTGAAACACGTAGGGGTTTTCGAGATGGAACTTCGAGAGCGAGCGAATCCCATGCGGCGCGAGGAACTCGGTCTCGTCCAACATGCGTTCGAGCACGCGACGGAGCTTCCGTTCGCTGAATACCGACAGCATTCGGCGACCGTTCTGCCCGCTTCGTGAAGGACAGTGGGCGTTCCGCAGGTCCTCTCGTGCGGACACGCTGTCGAGCTTCTCTTTGAGCTTCGGCAGCCGATCGAGCGTGTCGCGCTCGAAGACGGTCACCGCAGCCAGTGGCAAGAGACCGACCAACGAACGCACTTTGAGGAGCGTGGTCTGACCGTCCGGAAGATGAAGTCGATCGTAGAAGAACCCATCCTCTTCGTCCCAGAGGTCAAAGCTGTCTTCGTCGACGCGGTCGAGCGCTTCGGTGATGTCGACCACCTTGTCGAAGTAATGGACCGCGCGGTCTTCGTAGGCAGGGTCGTATCGGCAGAGCTGCAGACTCATTCGCAACATTGTCTGCGCGTAGAAGACCATCCATGCGGTACCGTCCGACTGCTCGAGGTAGCCTCCCGTCGGGAGCTCGGAGCTGCGGTCGAACACCCCGATGTTGTCGAGCCCCAAAAAGCCGCCCTCGAATAGGTCGCGACCTTCGAGCCCCTCGCGATGCAGCCACCAATCGAAGTTTCGGCGCAGCCGCTCGAAGACGGACTGCAACCAACGGACGTCACCCTGGTCGCCGCGACGGGCCTTGTCGTACTGAAACACCGTCAGCGCCGCGAACGCGTGAACCGGCGGATTGACGTCGTCGAATGCCCACTCGTATGCGGGGATCGCGCCGTCGTGGCGCATGTAGCGTTCTTTCAGGAAGAGGGAGAGCTGGTGCTTCGCGAACTCCACGTCGACGAGCATCAACGCGAGCGCATGGAAAGCCGTATCCCAGACGGCGAACCACGGATACTCCCACTTGTCGGGCATCGAGAGGATGTCGTGTGCCTTGAGGTGCTCCCAGCCTTCGTTGCGGCGGTTCGTCTCACGTCCGGACAGCCACTGCGCGACGTCGTAGCGGTAGCACTGCTTCGTCCAGAGCATTCCGCTCAGGGCTTGGCGAAGCAGCGGGAACTCCTCGTCTTTGAGCCCCATCGGTGAAACGTAACGGTAGAACTCCTCGGACTCCGCTCTCCGCGCGTCGAACACTTCGTCGAAGCCGGGGCCGAACGGGTCGTGCTCGAGCTCGAGTCCATGCACCAGCCGCAGTCGTACGGTGCGTGTTTCTCCGGCGGGCACGGTGAGCGCGTAGTCGACGGCGGCTTTCGTGCCCTGCTCGGAGTTGGTCGCGTCCTCGTGGCCTTTGACGACGTGCATGTGAATCCCGTCCTTTACGAAGGGAGACGGATTCGGTTCATTGAAGAGGCGCTCCTTATTGGTCTCGTTCTCGGTGAAGAGAAGCTCTGGGTCGCCGTCGCAGTAGAGGACGGCTCGACCGAGATACGCGTGGTCCGCGTGAATGGCGGCTCGGTCCTTGGGCGCAGGCCCGGGCTTCAAGGAAGGTCGCGGCAGCTGCGGATTCCAAGACCACTCGTTGCGGTACCAAAGGCTCGGCAACAGCCGAAGCGACGCCGGCTCGGGTCCTCGGTTCACGACCTGAATCTGGATCAGCACGTCGTTTGGGGAGGCCTTGGCGTACTCGACGAAGACGTCGAAGTAGCGGTTCTCATCGAACACCCCAGTGTCGATGAGCTCGTATTCCGGGTCGGCTGCGCTCCGTGACGCGTTGGTCGCGACCAAGTCGTCGTAGGGGTAGGCACGCTGCGGGTACTTGTAGAGCCCCTTCATGTAGGAATGGGTCGGCGTGCTTTCGAGGTAGTAGTAGTACTCCTTTACGTCTTCGCCGTGGTTTCCCTCCTTGTTGGTAAGCCCGAAGAGCCGCTCTTTCAGGATCGGGTCCTCTCCGTTCCACATGGCGAGTGCGAAGCAAAGGCGCTGCTCGTCGTCGCAGATGCCGAGGATCCCATCCTCACCCCATTGATAGGCGCGTGAGCGCGCGTGATCGTGGGGGAAGTAGCTCCACGAGTCGCCGGTGTCGCCATAGTCCTCGCGAACGGTGCCCCACTGCCGCTCACTGAGGTAGGGCCCCCATCGAAGCCACGGGACGACGCTCGACCACGCTTCGTCGAGGCGTTTCTGCTCCGCGTTGTCGTGTTCACCCACCGGTTGCAAACCCCGGATAGAGCGCCATCCCCCCGTCGACAAACAGCGTGATGCCTTGGCAGTAGTCGGAATAGTCGGACGCGAGCCACACGACCGCACGCGCGACGTCGTCCGGAACACCGATTCGGTTCTGCGGGACCAGTCGCAGCAGCGACTCGAGCGCTGCGGCGTCGTACCACGAGTCCCGGTTGATGTTGGTCTTGATGGCACCGGGAGCGATGCCGTTCACACGGATGCCCTGCGGTGCGAGCTCCTGCGCAAGGGTCTGCATGAAAAGCATGATACCGCCTTTCGACGCCGCGTAGTTCGCATGGCCCGCCCATGGGATCTGCTGGTGGACCGAGCTCATGCAGACGATCGAACCACGCGCCTTCGAGACTTCCGGACGCGGAGCCCGATCGAGAAAATGCCGGACCGCCGCGCGCGAGCAGAGGAACTGGCCGGTCAGGTTCACGGAAATCACCTGGTTCCACTGGTCGAGAGTCATGTCGATGAGGTTCGAGTCTCGCTGGATCCCCGCATTGTTGACCAGGAGGTCGATCGCACCGAGCTCGTCGATCGCCTGCTTGAACATCGCATCGACCTGAGCCTCGTCCGAAACGTCGGCCATGATGTGGATCGCGCGCTGGCCGTGCGCGCGAATCGCCTCGACGACGCCTTCCGCTTCGTCGTCGCCACCAATGTAGTTGACGACGACGTCTGCGCCGGCAGCGCCAAGCGCAAGCGCGGTGGACTTTCCAATGCCGGAGCTAGCACCGGTTACGAGGGCAATCTGTCCATTCAGCCTGATCATCGGGACCTCACGGGATTCCAGCGCCCGGCACGTCGACGTCGATCACCTCGACGGTGCCGGACCGAGTTCGGGCGGCCTCTTCCGCCACGTTGGTGGCGGAGCCAACCACGAAGAGCGTCTTTCGTTCGGGCCCACCGAGCATGCACGCGTAGGGAGGAACGGAGGGCGTCACTGAGTGAACGATCTCGCCGCCCTCTCGCACACGATGGACCTGCGCCGACTTGGGGCATGCAAACCAGACCGCCCCTTCGGCGTCGAGGGAGATGCCGTCCGGGTGCTTGTCGTCGAGCGCCGCCCACACGCGATGGTTGCGAAGGCTTCCGTCTTCGTCGATATCGAATGCGCTAATGCGGGAAGCAAACGTCTCCGCGACGATGAGGGTGTCGCGGTCGGGCGTGATGACGGAGCCGTTCGGAAATATCAGCTCACGACTCACGACGCGTGCGTCTCCGTTGGGCTCGATGAGAATGAGCTCGGCGTTGGACTTCGGCTCACCCGCCTCGATGTCATAGCCGAAGTTGCCAACGTACGCGCGGCCGTAGTCGTCGACCACCATGTCGTTGCACTGCGCCGAAGCGAGCCCCGAAAGGTCGGCGTGAAGCTCGAGCTCACCATGAACGATGCGGCAGACTCGCTGCTCGTTCATCAACACGACGAGGGTGGTCCCGTTGGGGAGTGTTCCAAGCCCCCCGGGGCGGTCGATACCGACGACCACGCGCTCGGCGTTGCCATCGATGTCGACGGTGAGAATCTCCCCGGCGTGCTGATCGGTCAGCCATAGACGCTCTCCATCCCATCGGGGAGCCTCCGGGAAGGCCAGGCCTCGGAGGATGACGGCCGGTTCCATGCTTCTTGATATAGCGCTAAGGTCGGAACCGGAAGCGGGGGAGCGACCCTCTGAGCAACAATCTCGCTTCAAGCGCGCGATGCAGACCGAACACCCCACCTCCCCTGTATCGATCGTGTTTCTGATTGGCGTCTCGGGCTCCGGAAAGACCACCGTGGGTATGCGCCTTGCCACGATACTCGGCTGGGAGTTTTACGACGCGGATGCGTTCCACCCGCCGGAAAACATCGAAAAAATGGCCCATGGGGTCCCCCTCACGGATGCCGACCGCGATGCCTGGCTCGACACGCTCGTCGCCCTTTCTCACGAGCTGCGTCGAACCGACCGCAAGGCCGTCATCGCCTGCTCGGCGCTCAAGCAGCGCTATCGCGATCGCCTCGCCATCGACGACACGGTGCGCTTCGTTCTCCTGGATGGCGCGCCTGACCTGCTCCGCGACAGAATCGAAGGCCGAGAGCATCATTTCATGCCGGCCTCGCTCCTCGAAAGCCAACTCGACGACCTGGAGCCCGCCGGCCCGAACGTCCTTCAGCTCGATGTCGATGCATCGGTGAACGCGTTGGTCGGCCAGATCCGAGACGAGCTCGAGCTCTGACATGAAGCTGCCCTCGCCTATCTCCGCGATCGCCGCGCGCGCCGCTTCGTCGAGTCGGCTTGCCAGTCGCTTTGTCGAAGTGGAGCTGAAGAGCGCGCCGCTGATGCTTGCGGCTGCAGTGGTAGGTGCGGTGTCGGGCTTCCTTGCGAGCCTGTTCCACCTTCTACTCGACTGGGTCGAAACCGTGCGAATGGATCGGCTCGCGGATGGCGGTGTCCTCTACACCTGGGTCATCTTTCCAGGCGGCGTCGCGCTGATGCTGCTGCTCTCGGTGTTCTTGGCACGGCGACTCGCGCCCGAAGCGGGAGGCTCGGGCGTTCAAATGATCGAGGGCGCGCTCGACGGCGTGATCCGCATGCGCTGGCGGCGGGTGATTCCGGTGAAGTTCATCGCTGGCAGCCTGTCACTCGGCTCGGGGCTCTTGATGGGACGCGAAGGGCCCTCGATTCAAATGGGCGCGGCCGTCGGGCAAGCGTTCGTCGACCTGTTTAGGCTTCCGAAGCAGCTGGTGCATGGGCTGCTCGCTGCTGGCGCGGGTGCCGGTCTCACCGCCGCATTCAACGCACCGTTCGCAGGGATCCTGTTCGTCGTCGAGGAGATGCGTCCCCAGTTTCACTACAGTGTCCTTTCCGTCCAGGCTGTCGTCATTGCGTGCGCGATCTCCGACGTCGTGACCCGTCTCATGGTCGGCGACGTGAATGCGATCACGATGCCGGTGCTGCAGGCGCCCGAGATGGGAACGCTTTGGCTGTTCGTAGTGTTCGGGGTGATCTTTGGGTTGCTCGGGTACGTCTTCGAGCGGGTACTGCTCAACTCGAGTGCCTGGATTGGCCGTCTGTCTCGTCCAGCGTTCATCGTCACCCTTGTCTTGATCGGCGGCTTGATCGGCGTTTCGGGCGGGATCGACCCACGGTTCCTCGGCGGCGGCGACAACGTGCTCGAGGGGTTTCTGACGAAGCCCTCCGCGATGTCGCTTCTCATGACCGTGTTCGCGGTTCGGTTCGTGTCCACGATCGCCAGCTACTCGACCGGCGCACCCGGCGGCCTCTTCGCACCGATGCTCGCACTCGGAACCATCGCGGGCGTCGCATACGGCGAGCTCGTCGGCCAGCTCGGTCTCGGTGGCTCGCTGGGCCCGGCGCACTTTGCCGTTGCCGGGATGGGCGCGTTCTTCGCAGCCGTCGTTCGCGCTCCGCTCACCGGCATCATTCTCACCGCAGAGATGACCGGGAACTTCACGCAGATTCTTCCGTTGATGTTCACATGCATGGCAGCGACGATTACGGCACACGGGCTGGGTACGAAGCCGATTTATACGGCTCTCCTTCAACGAGACATTCATCTCCTGCACGCCGCCGAGATGGAAGGGGGCAGCGAGGACGAGCCGGAGCCCGCACCGGCGGCGGACTGACCCTCGAACGGCGCTTCGTTTAGCTGGTCGAACTCAGCGGCCCGCGGCGGCGCGCATTTCTTTTAGAAGGCCCTTGCGGTCACAGGTGGCGCGGTCGAGGTAGGCTCGGGTGACCGGCGACTCCGGGTCATGCTTCGCGGACCACACGATGATCTCCAAGATGACGGGAAGCAGATCGACGCCCTTTTCGGTCAAGCGGTAGATCCGCTTCGAACCGTGCGCGGGGTCGGGATGCTTCTCGATGATGCCGCTCTCGAGGAGGTGCTTGAGACGGCTCGCCAAGATGTTCGTGGCGATTCCCTCGCCGGCCTCGGCGAACTCGCCGTAGTGCTTCTTCCCCTTCAACGCGATGTCGCGAACGATCAGGAGGGACCATCGATCGCCGAAGAAGTCGAGGCCGTAAGAGATGGGGCACTCGGACCGTCTTTCCACGCTTGAGAGTCTGCACAAACCACTTGCAATTTGCAAGCAGTTTTCGTAGCGTGTACTCGAAAGCGAGGAATCATGAGAACAGCGAGCACCGCGAGAACGTCCAATTCGATCTCTCATCCTTCTCCATCGCCGCACGGACGGTTGCGAGAACTGTTCGATGGCGTCTGGTTCGTTCGCGGCGGCATCAAGATGCCGATGCGAGTGCCGATGAAGATCGGGCGAGCGATGACCGTCGTCCGCGGTGACGACGGTCTCGTGATCTTCAACAGCATGCGACTGAGTGAGGAGGGGCTACGCGAGCTCGACGCGTTGGGCGACGTCCGGCACGTGGTTCGCCTGGCAGGCTTTCACGGGCGAGACGACGGCTTCTACCGAGACCGCTACGGGGCCACGGTGTATGCGATCAAGGGGCAACGCTACTTCCGTGGGATGGATCCGAAGAAGCAGTCGGTCGCGTCGTTCATGGAACCCGACGTGTGGCTCGACGAGGAAAGCACTCTGCCGATTCCCGGGGCGCGCCTCAAGGTGATCGACTCGTGCGATCCGACGGAGGCGCTTTGCCTCATCGACCGCGAGGGCGGCATCCTCATCACCGGCGATTCGCTTCAGAACTCCCCGGCCCCGGACGAGTTCTTCAACTTCCCCGCGAAACTCATGATGAAGCGGTTTGGCTTCTTCAAACCCTACAACGTCGGCCCTGGGTGGCTTCAGTTCGCGAACCCCTCCGCCGACGACGTGCGCTCGATTCTGCAGCTCGATTTCGAACACGTGCTCCCCGGGCATGGAGATGCCGTGATCGGCGGCGCGAAGGAGAAGTACCGGCCTGCGATCGAGGGCGAGCTCAAGGGTTGCCACGCCTAGACGAGCGGGGTCCGCGCGACGTACGCATTCTCCAAGGACAGCGAACAGGCCGAGCGGCTCACCGAAAGCCATTAAGTCAGGTCCTTACCGGCTTGGCATCTCGGATCCTTCCCATCTTCTGTTATGTTGTGCCCCTGGGACCCATGGAAGACCCCGTGGACGAGCAACCTTCGCTTCCTCTTCGACTCGTCGTCTCGCGCACGGGCCTGAAGCCCGAAACGATCCGAGCATGGGAGCGACGATACGGCGCCGTCCGACCTGCTCGTACCCCCGGCGGAACGCGTCAGTTCAGCGAGGAAGACGTCGCCCGACTGCTGCACCTGAAGACGCTTCGCGATCGCGGTCGTGACCTGCTGCAGATCGCCAAGCTGCCCACCGAGCGTCTCGCCGCCATGGTCGACGCGGAGCGTGAGCACGAGAGTGAGCAAGCACCGAGGCAGGCTCCGCCTCCGCTCAACGAGGAACAAGAGCGGTATATCGCCGCGATCGAGCGCCTCGACGCGCGTGAAGCATCCGCGCTGCTGCGATCGTTGACGCAGGGTCTCGGGAACGTCGAGCTCCTCGTTCGAATCGCGATTCCGTTGATGTGGCAGGTCGGCTACCGGTGGGCGGAGGGCACTCTCGGGGTTGCGCAGGAGCACATGGTGAGCGCACAGCTCCGCCAGCTCCTTCTCGGCAGGCTCGAGCAGATCGAGGCGCCCGAGGGGGCGCCGAAGCTCCTCTTCACGACGCCCGCGGGCCAGCCGCACGAGTTCGGCATCCTCGCAGGCTCTGTGGCGGCGAAAGAATCTGGATTCGATGTTCTCTATCTCGGTCCGGAGCTGCCCTCTGAGGAAATCATCTGGGCGGTCGCGCAAAGCAAGGCGGACGTTCTGGTTCTCTCGGTCATCCGACGCATGTCGGAGAGCGAAATGGAACACGTCGAGCGTCTGGTCGAAACGCTGGCTCCACGAGTGCCGATCTGGATCGGTTGCCCGCCGGGTCATCCTCTCAAGGAACGGACGCCAAGAGCGTCGCACATCAGCTCGATTCAGGAGTTCCAGACGGTGGTTGCTGAGCTCCTCGACGGCGACTGAAGGGGACACGCGGGGCCACGAAAAACCCATCAAATTCAGATATTTACGAAACAACCCGCGCGATTTGCCGTTCATACGGGGTTTTCGGCAAGCCGCGCGGCCCGTGAGAATCGATCAGCGGATGAGCACGCCGGCGGCCTCGATCGACACCGCGGGGATGCTGCTGCCTGCACCGTCGGATTCCAGGTGCTGTCGCTCAGCTTCGCTTCGTTCGCGCCGATGAACGGTGCCCTCGACGAGCGCTGTCTCCCCAACGCTGTCCATCGGCACCGTGAACGAGTGCCCCGCCATTGGAACGAAAGCGCGCGCGCCGCTCGAGTCCGCAAGCTCGAGCCAGCAACCACGCTTCTGACAGACGCGCTGCACCTCGCCTTCGGTGAGGACCACGCGCCCTTCGTACTGTGCCGGGTCGGCGGTGATCTCCGACAGCGGGGTCAGCCCCCCGTCGGGCTCGCGAAGCTCCCCATAGACCATCGGCGACGGCACCCCTTCTTGTGCGCTGGACTCATCGCCAGCGTGCGCCTTACACCC
>CBFCWN010000115.1:0-10475 GCA_965601515.1 uncultured Myxococcales bacterium
GAGCCTCAGCTCGGTGTCGGTCATCGGCAACGCGCTTCGTTTGAGACGCGCGACTGTCTGAGGGACACGGCCACCGTGCTCGGTTGAGCTTCCCCCGCCGGCTAGGCGGCGATGCCCAGGCGACCCAAGACGTCTTCGATTGCGCGGACGACGGCCATCGACTTCGTCGAGTCGAGGCCATCGGGGTGGGGTGGCGCAAAGCGTCCCGAATCGTTGTCGAAGTACTTTCCGGAGGCACCCTCGAACTCGTCGCTCACCGACGCTCGATAAAGGATGTCCGCGCCGATGCCGACATCGCCGCCTGCGACGCCAAAGGCTTCCTTCACCATCTTCGTTCCGAGCATCGAGCCGGGATTCACCGAGACGATCATTGGACCTTCCGCGAGAGACCGGGCCATCTCGCGCGACCACATCGTGAGCGCAAGCTTGCTTTGCGCGTAGGCGGCGTTGTCGGACAATCGAACCTCGCCTTTGAGCGCACGCAGATCAACGGGCGCCTGCGCCGCCGAGGAGAGATTGACCACCCGGCTCGACTCCGAGAGCACCGGCAATAGTCGACGGGTCAGTAAGAACGGCGCGATTGTGTTGACCGCGAAGCGCACGTCCAAGCCGTCCGCGTTGATGGGATGGGATGCGCGGAAGACGCCCGCATTGTTGATCAGAACGTCGAGTTGGCCGTGCTTGGCAGCCACCGCGGCTGCCAACGCTGCGACTTCGTCCATCCGTGAAAGGTCGGCCAGGTGCTCCTCGACTCTTCCGTCTCCTTCGCGCACGGCTTCGACGGCCTTCTCGAGCTTGGCTGGGTTCCGACCGTGCAACAGCAGGTGGTGTCCTGACGCCGCGAGTCGTTTGGCCGCCTCGAGCCCAATGCCATCGGTAGCGCCCGTGATGAGGATGGTCTTCTGCATGGCTTTGGTCCTACGTGGTGAAGTCTGGAAGCACTTCGTCGGCCAGACGCCGGAGCGTGGTCTTTGTCTGAGCCTCGAGACCGCTCAGGTGTCCGTGAGCGTGATCGTCACGCGGTCGAGCGTGCCCTCAAACGGGAATGGGCTGCCCTCGTACGCCTTGTCGACCTGGGTGCCGGTGTCGAGTCCGACGTCGAAGGTCTCCGCGAGCGAGTAGGTGCTGATGTGCATCTTCGGCATCTCGACCGTGTCGACTTTCTTGCCGTTCACGTACAGCTCGCCCGTGCCCGCGAACTCTCCCGTCTTGATGAAGTTGAACTTGAGCTCCGTGGGGCCTTTCGGAAGGCGCTTCGACGTCAGGTGGTAGTGCACGCCGTCGAGGTAGTTGTAGTCGTAGTGGAGCTTGTTGTCCTTGATGTACATGGAGAAGCCTCCTGTCATTCCGCCGACGGCCACGATCACGCCTTCCTCGTTCCCCTCGAGGTCGATGGTCGTGACGATATCGTGAGAGCGGTTCTTGACCGGAGCCGATGCCTTCTCACCGATGCGGAACGCGCCAGGCGCGAAGTACACGAACTCGGTTCGATCCCCGAACAGCCGGTCCTGCTGCTTCGCAATTCGCTGAATCATGTCGTCGTACAAGGGATAGACGTTGTTTGCCCATGCCTCTTCGTCGAAGATCTTCTTGAGCTCTTCGAGCTTCTCGGGGTTCTCCTTGGCGAGGTCGTTCGCTTCTGAGAAGTCCTCTTCGACGTGATAGAGCTCCCACACGTCTTCATCGAACGGGAGGACGCGATTGAGGTCCCAAGGCATGCGGTTCGCGTGAATCGTCACCGCCTTCCAACCATCGACCCAAATCGCGCGATTGCCGAACATTTCATAGTACTGTCGCTTCTTCACGTTCGGCGCCTCGGCATCGTCGAAGGAGTAGTTCATGGCGACGCCGGTGAACGGCTGCTGCTCGATGCCGTGGTACTCCGCGGGGAACTCCACCTGGGTGGCCTCCAGGATGGTGGGCGCGATGTCGCTGATGTGATGGTACTGATCTCGAATCTCGCCTCGGGCCTTGATGCCGTTCGGCCAGTGGACGACGAGCGCGTCGTGTTGACCGCCGCGATGCTCGCTCTGCTTGAAGTAACGGAACGGTGTGTTGCCCGCCATCGCCCAGCCTGCGTGATAGTGCGGGTAGGTATCCCACTGACCCCACCGAGGGAGCGCGCGCAGATTTGCGTCGAGTGGGGTCTGCAAACCGTTGAGCACGTACGTCTCGTTGAAGGTTCCCGCGAGTCCGCCTTCACCGCTCGCGCCGTTGTCTGACGTCACGAAGATCAACGTGTTGTCGAGCTCTCCGATACGCTCCAGCGCATCGACGACTCGGCCGATTTGAGCGTCGCAGTATTCGAGCTGCGCTGCGAAGACTTCCATCTGCCGCGCGTACAGTTTCTTTTGGTCGTCGGGCAGGGTGTCCCACGCTGGGATTTCGTCGATCCGCTCGGTGAGCATCGTGTTCGCCGGGATGATTCCAAGTTCCTTCTGGTTTGCGAGGATTTGCTCGCGTGCGACGTCCCATCCCTCGTCGAACTTCCCCTTGTACTTGTCGAGGTAGCTGTCGGGCGCGTGGTGTGGCGAGTGCATAGAACCCGACGCCCAGAGCATCATGAAGGGCAGGTTCGGCTGAATCGACTTGTGTCCCGTAATCCACTCGATCGCGCGATTGGCGAGGTCTTTGTCGAGGTGCTCGGTCTTCCGATACGGTTCTGGATGGTGGTCGTCCCACATCACGGGGATGAACTGGTGTACGTCGGCAGCCATGAACGTATACGCGTGGGCAAACCCTTCGTCGCTCGGCCATCGGTCGAACGGTCCCACCTGCGACACTTCGTAGAGCGGGGTGTGGTCCCACTTTCCAAGCGCGTAGTTCACGTAGCCTTGGGCCTCGAGGTAGTTCGCAACGGACTTCGCGGTCGGCGGAACCATCGCGTTGTATCCGGGGAAGCCCATCGCTGTGAGTGCATGGCTTCCGAGGCCGATCATGTGCGGGTTTCGTCCCGCCATGAGCGTCGCTCGCGTCGGGGAGCAGAGCGCAGTGGTATGAAAGTTGTTGTATCGAAGGCCGCCTTCAGCGAGTCGATCGATGTTGGGTGTCTCGATCAGGCCACCGAACGAACCGATTTGAGCGAAGCCCGTGTCGTCGAGCAGGAAGATGATGACGTTGGGCGCCCCTTCCGGAGGAACGACCGGGTCCGGCCACCATTCCTCCGACTCCTCGTAGCTGCGGGCGATCTTTCCTTTGAAGCCCTTGTCGATCTCCGCCGCCGCGCCTGTTGGCCCGTCGGGAGCTGGCTGCTCGGCTGGAGTTTCTTCCGTCGTCGCCTCAGGTTCGGCAGTCTCTTGCTGACAACCCACGAGCATCCACCCGAAGAGCATGATTGTGCTGAGCGTCGTCGATATCGTTCGCATCGGTTCCCCTTTTTCGCGTGAGGCGCGAGGGTCGGTCGCCACGAACCGAGAGTCAATAGGTACGGTATGTGATTCGGCGTCGCTCTCCGGGTCGCGCGGCCATTGCCTACGTCGGAATGTGCATCGTCGCTCCGGGACGACTGCGCCGTGGTACCCTCGCTCCCTACTGGGAAGTGACGGCATGAAAGCAATCGGGTACGAAAAGGCAGGTCCCATCTCGGCGGACGACGCGCTCATCGACCTCGAGGTCGAAACTCCGGCGGTAGGCCCTCACGACCTGCTCGTGGAGGTACGCGGGGTCTCGGTGAACCCCGTCGACACCAAGGTGCGCAGGAACATGCAGCCCGAAGGGCGAGCCCGCATTCTTGGCTTCGATGCGGCCGGGTTGGTCGTGGAGGTCGGGGCGCAGGTGACCCGCTTCTCTGCGGGTGACGAAGTATTCTATGCCGGTGACCTCACTCGTCCGGGGACCAACGCCGAACTGCATGTCGTGGATGAACGAATCGTCGGCAAAAAGCCTGCTTCGCTTGATTTCGTCGATGCCGCGGCAATGCCGCTCACGTCCATCACCGCCTGGGAGCTTCTCTTCGACAGCTTTGGGCTTCAAGAGGGTGACGGCGTCGGTGACGCGCTTCTCGTGATTGGCGGCGCGGGAGGAGTCGGTTCGATTCTCATTCAACTCGCCAAGAAGCTCACCGGATTGACGGTGGTCGCGACAGCCTCGCGCCCGGAAACCAAAGCCTGGGTCGAGAAGATGGGCGCCGATCACATCGTGAATCACCGGAACCCGCTGGACGGCGAGATGAAGTCCATCGGCATCTCGCCTCGCTACGTCGCATCCCTTACCCAGACCGACCAACACTTCGCGTCGATCGTCGAGCTCATCGAGCCGCGTGGCCGTATCGGGCTCATCGACGACCCGAAGTCTCTTGATGTCATGCCGCTCAAGCAGAAGTCTATCGCGCTCTGCTGGGAGTTCATGTTCGCGCGCCCGATGTTCCACACCGACGACATGGATGCGCAACACTCCCTTCTCAACCGTGTGTCGGAGCTCCTCGATGCAGGCGCGCTCATTCCGACGGTCGGCAAACGCGGCGGCCCGCTGACCGTTGCCAACCTGCGCGCCGCTCACGAGCTGCAGGAAAGCGGAAAAGCGATCGGCAAGACCGTCCTCGAGGGTATTCCGCGAAGCTGACTCAGCGAGCGGCTCGTCGTCGGCGCGAAAGTCGAGCGAGCGCTAGCAAAGCAAGGAGTCCGATGCCTTCCGGGGCCGAGCCATGCGAGACTCCACCGACACCACGAGGTAAAGGAGAGACGCGATGCAACTCGCTGGCAAACGAGCACTTGTCACCGGTGGCGGTACCGGGGTTGGATTCGGATGCGCACAGCGCCTGTTGGAACACGGAGCCGACGTGTTGATCGTGGGCCGTCGTGACGACGTCCTCGAAGACGCGATCGCGCGTCTCGAAGCCCTTGTTCCCGAAGGCAAAGTCGCTTTTCAAGTCTGCGACATCACCGTCGAAGACGAAGTCGTGGCCGCAGTGAAGACCGCCGCCGGCGACCAGGGTCTCGACATTCTCGTCGCCAATGCCGGAAGCGGCTACCCAGGGCCGATCCTCGAAGCACCGGTGGATGCATGGCAGTTCTGCTGCGAGCTCAACATCGTCGGCACCGCGACCTGCATCAAGCACGCCGCACTCTCGATGAAAGAGCGCGGCGGCGGAAGCATCGTGACGATTTCGTCGGTCGGCGGCTCCAAAGTCGAGAAGTGGATGGCGCCGTACAGCACGAGTAAGGCTGGGCTCGAGATGTTGACCCGATGCGCCGCCATCGAGCTGGCGCCGTTCCAGATTCGTGTGAACTGTATTGCGCCCGGCTACATCGACACCGAGTCGATCTCGGACAACTTCAGCGAAGAGTTCGTCCAAGGACTCGTTTCTCACACGCCTCTCGGCCGTGCCGGCGCGCCCGAAGAGGTGGGCGATGCCGTCGTCTATCTCTCCGCGCAAACGGGCAAGTGGGTGACGGGTCAGGTGCTCAGCGTCTGCGGCGGGATGAGCATTCCGCAGGGGGACGACTTCGAGGAGCTGAACCGGATGATGTACGGCGACGAGCTGATGGACGCCGTCATGGGCAAGGCATGAGCGCAGAGGTCCGCGTCGGGGAGCCGCATCGCCCCCTGCCGATCAAGGTCATCAACGCCCTCGGGCGCGCGGCGAACGTGATGGGTGTGGAGCCGATCGGTCTCGACCCGGACCGGCTCGTTCGAAAGGCAATCGACAGGGCCGGAAGCTCCGACTTCGGCGGCGACGACTATCGAGAAGGACTCGAACGCTTCATCGAGAGCGCGGAAAGAGAGGCAGACCTCACTCTGCTCGGCCGAATCATGGTGCAGGGCTACACCATCGACAATCTCGTCAATCGGCTGCGCATCGTCGAATGGCGCAAGACGCACCCTCGCGTCGCGGAAGAGGCGATCGTCGAGCCTCTGTTCATCATCGGGCTGCCACGCACAGGCACGACCATCCTCCACTCGGTCCTCGAGCAGGACCCCGCCAACCGATCCCCGCTGTCATGGGAGGTTCAGCATCCCGTGCCTCCGGCCACGCCTGACACCTTCGCCAGCGACCCGAGGATTGCAACGATGCAGAAGACGCTCGAGCAGCTCTTCAAGTTGGTTCCGGGATTCGAAGCGATGCACCCGATGACGGCGACACAACCTGAGGAGTGCGTCGCTGTCTTCACGCAGTGTTTCCGATCCGTGCAGCTGCAAGTTCAGTTCGGCGTGCCGTCGTATCAGGCGTGGGTGGACGACTCGGACATGCGGCCGACATACGAATACCACCGACGGTTCCTCCAGCACGTGCAGTCCGGAGGAGTCCGTGGCGAGCGCTGGGTGCTGAAATCACCCGCGCACCTCAGCAACATCGAGACCCTGCTCGACGTATTCCCCGACGCGCGCATCGTCCATACCCACCGCGACCCGATCAAGGTCTGCGCGTCGGCTGCGAGCCTCACCGCGATGCTGCGAGGCGCGGGAAGCGACCATATCGACCTTCATGCGATCGGACGCGAACAGCTCGACTGGTGGGCGAAGCTCGCCAACCGCGCGCTCGCGCAACGTAAACGGTTCGCCGACCGCAGCGACCAGTTCTTCGACGTGAAACTGCGCGAGACGGTAGCGGATCCGCTCGACGTCGTGCGACGCATGTACGCGCATTTCGGATTCACGCTCACCGACGAGGTGGACGCCAGGATGCGGAGCTTCATGTCCAGCAACCCGCGGGACAAGCACGGATCGCACACGTACACGCCCGAAGACTTCGGCATCGATCCGGTACGGGACCGGGAGCCCTTCGAAGAGTACATCGCGTACTTCGACTTGGAAGAGTAGGGGCTCTACCGCCAGGCGGGTTCAGGGCGTGACCGCGCTGTCTCTGCGAGCGTCGGTGGGGAGCTCAGGCGAAGAGGTCACGTCGGAGCTCCAGGACTCTTCTTCCGCAAGGAAGCGGAGAGGGTCGGTTTCAGGTTTGACCTTCTCGTAGATCGTCGGGAAGGCGCCGTTCGCATCGTACTTTTCACGCATCTCCCGCCAGAGCGTGTGGTCGAACATCTCCTCGAACTCGTCCGCGGTGCTGCAGACGTCGCAGTACGTGTGGAGGAAGCCTCCGAGCTCGCGAACGCGCTCCTCGAACCTCCGCACGCGCGTCACCGTGTCGAAGCGTTCCTCGCCATCTCTGATGCGCTGCGGGATTCCGTAGATGCCGATGTCGAGGAACGCGCCGACCTCCGGCTCACCCGCGTACGGCTTTCCGTGATTGCCAGGGAGTCGAACGATGCCCCCGTGGTCGATGACCTTGCAGGGGTACGCGAGCAGAGGATAGATCTCGAACTCGTCGTTGGCGCGCGCGACCATCTCCGCGAAGTGCTCCGCCGGAAAGGCGAACTCCTGCCAGACCTGCTTCCGAATCGTGTTTTCGCGTTCCGCGTCCGGCCGAGTTCCTTTGAGGAAGGTCATGTTTGGCGGAAGCATCCATCCCATGGTGTATCGAAACCAAGCCTCGTTTGCCGTCGGGAGAATCTGCGCAAGACACATACACATGCTTCGATCGTGGCGCATCAGGTAGTCGAACATCGGCACGAGCTCCTCGCGGCGTTTCCCCTCACCGAGGTCGAGCATGCTCTCGACGTGTTTGTAGAAGAGCGGTTTGGTCGCCTGATTGACGGCGTTCTCGGGCAGGCCGCTGTTCCGGACTTCGTCCGGTGTCGCGAGATAGCCCTCCATCACGACTGCGCGGTCGCGGTCGAAGATCAAAGTCTCGATGAAATGGGGCGGGTTCTCTGCCCGGACGAGGCGCTCGTATTCCGCAGCGTAGGCCTCGAGCGAATAGAACGGTTTGTACACGAGGCGCACGTGCGAAGACGCCGGAATCACCCGCATCTCCAAGGCGACGAGGAGACCGAGCGTGCCGTGACTCCAGGGAAGGGCGCGAAAGAGGTCGGCATGCTCGTTGTCCGCGGTCACGCGCAGCAGCTCACCGTTGGCGGTGACGATCTCGTAGGCGACGACGGTGTCATGCACCAGACCGCAGACGTGCGAGTGCGTCGTCATGCCGAGCGCCATCACCAGCCCTCCAAGCGTCGCGTCCTTCATCTCGATGGTGGCCTCGAGCTGAAGCCCCCGCTCGTCGAGATACGCTGCCGCGTCTCCGACCGTCACGAACGGCTCGACTCGCACCACGCCGCGCGACTCGTCGACACCAAGAATGTGGGTGAGGTCGCTCATGTTCACGGTCTGAGAGTCGGACTTGTCAGACATCCTTACGTTGAGGGACGCGGCGCCTCGTCGATCGGTCCGCAGCGGCTTCTGCGCCCAAGACTCACCCGCATCGCGAGCGGTGGCGTAGCGTCCGACCTCGTCTTGAACGCGTCGCACACGCTGGTCGTGCTCAGACGGCACTGACTTCGGACCAAACCACGACCGCGCCCGCTCGATCGCCCCGGCCACGGTTCCCGCCGGAAGCGCCACCCCGATGATGATCCACTCGCGGTGGTCATCCGCCCATGATTTCAACGCGTCCAGCGCCTTTCCGATCATCCACCCACGCTAGCAGCGATTTGGGGACACGCAGCCCCCCTAAAACCCAAACAAGTTCAGCCATTTGCAGACCGACCCGCGCGATTTGCGACCACGAGCCTGCAGGCGCCCCGGTTCCCTTCCCAGATGCGACACCGGAGGGGCGGCACTATGACCCCGAAGTGCTCTTTCCCTTCGACAACAGCTACGCGAAGCTGCCCGAGAGGTTCTTCGCGCAGGTCCCGCCAACGCCCGTCGCGGAGCCAACCCTCATTCGGCTGAACGAGAAGCTCGCGGACCTCCTCGGGCTCGACCCCGAGCGCCTCGAGGAGCCCGACGCGGTCGAAGTCTTCGCGGGGAATCGCATTCCTGATGGCGCCGAGCCGATCGCGACGGCCTACGCTGGCTTTCAGTTTGGCAACTGGGTTCCGCAGCTGGGCGACGGCCGCGCGATCCTGCTTGGTGAAGTCGTGGGCCGCGACCGGGTCCGTCGAGATGTTCAGCTGAAGGGATCCGGGCGCACGCCATTCTCCCGCGGTGGCGATGGACGCGCGGGCGTGGGACCCGTGCTTCGGGAGTACGTCGTGAGTGAGGCGATGGCTGCTCTTGGCATTCCCACGACACGATCGCTCGCCGCGGTGACGACCGGCGAGAGCATCTATCGCGAAACTTCACTTCCCGGAGCGGTCCTCACTCGAGTGGCGCAAAGCCACATTCGAGTCGGCACGTTTCAGTTCTTTGCCGGTCGACGCGATATCGAGGGCATTCGTCTCCTGACCGACCACGTGATCGCGCGCCATTACCCCGAAGTCGCAGACGCGGAGAACCCCGCCCTCGCCATGCTGGATGCGGTCGTCGAGCGTCAGGCTGCGCTGATCGCGCAGTGGCAGCTGGTCGGCTTCATCCACGGCGTCATGAACACCGACAACACCTCGATTGCGGGCGAGACCATCGACTACGGGCCGTGCGCGTTCATGGACCAGTACCACCCGGACACCGTGTACAGCTCCATCGACCACATGGGGCGCTACGCGTACAGCAATCAACCGCCCATCGCGTTTTGGAACCTGCGCGGTCTCGCGAACACGCTTCTGCCGGTTATCGCGGAGGATCCCGAAGCCGCCATCGAACCCGCAACCGAAGTTCTCCAAACCTTTCCGGACCGCTTCGAGCACTTCTACTCGGAAGGTATTCGCCGAAAGCTTGGCCTCGAAGACTCGCTCGAGGGCGACGACGAGCTCGCCCAAGAACTGCTCACGCGCATGGCAGACAACGGCGCGGACTTCACACTCACGTTCCGCCGCCTGAGCGAACTCGGCGATGAACCGTCCGACGCAGACGCACGCGTGAGCGGCCTCTTTCGAGAGCCGCTCGCCTTCGACGATTGGGCATCCCGATGGCGACTTCGCGTATCCCGCGACTCGAGGCCGGTCGCCGAACGTCAGTCCGCAATGCGGGCTGTGAACCCCGCCTTCATCCCCAGGAACCACCGCGTCGAAGAGGTCATTCAAGCGGCCGTCAACGACGACGACTTCGGTCCGTTTGAGACGTTGCTCGAAGTTCTCGCGTCGCCATACGACGATCAGCCCGACCGTCTCGAATACGAGGCTCCGCCCCTTCCCGAAGAAGTCGTGCACCAGACGTTCTGCGGGACCTAGGTCTGCTCCGCGTGCATCGCCCCGCGTTCCATCACCGTCGTATGAAACGGATGTCGTCGAGGTAGATCGTCGTCGTGGCGTTCTGTCCGCCAAGCGTGACGACGAACCCCGTCTTGATGCGCGAGAGGTCCACCTTCTTCAGTCGGATGCGATAGCGCTTCCATTCCTTTTCGAGGCGAATGCCTTTTTCGCTGACCTTTCCCGAGTCGGGATGTTCTTTGTCAGCGCCCAGGAGCCCGACTCCAACATCCATCTTCTCGATGCCGAACTCTCCACGCGCCCAGAACTCGAGGTGGGTCGCGCCTCGAAGGTCATAGCCACCCGGCTGATCGCCCCAGTCGTTTGCCGGGTGCTGCCACGCGACGCCAACCCAAG
>CBFCWN010000116.1:0-10281 GCA_965601515.1 uncultured Myxococcales bacterium
CTGCCACTCGCCCTTTCGCGTGCGCCGGAGAATGGTTCGTCCGTGGTCGGCAAAGGCGAAGAGGTGGAGCCACTGGTTGTCGACGAGGTCTCGGACGCCGTCGTGCGCGTCGAGGATGCGGTCGATTTGAGCAGTCGGCGCTTCCAGGATGACGTTGAGGCGAAGGGGCTCGTGAATGAGGCGCTCCCCGTCGTGAACCGACTGCAGCGAAAGGCCGGTTTGGAGGTCGCCGCCGTTTCCTTGGAGGACGCCGAGCGTTCCCACGACGTTGTGGAGGACCTTGTTCCCGCACCCGAAGGCGTCGGTGTTCACGGCCGAGCCGTAGTACTGGAGGTTGATCCAGCTCCCGACGACCATCGGCGCGGTCATGATGAGCTCGAGGACCTTCCAATCGGTGTCTTGCTTGTAGTCGTAGTCGTGAAGGAAGACCCGACCTCCGAGATCGACCCCTCGTGTTCGGGACCTAGGCGCTGCAATGAAGGCCGCGTTGCCCGCGAGACCCCACTCTGGGCGAGTCTGCGACCAGTCGCGGGTTCTCCGGAAGATGTTGCTCGTGGCTTCCTCGGGCTTGTCGACGCCGAGCAGCGCGGAGCGCTCGACCCGTGCAAGCTCCGACGCGTCCGACAGCCACCCACGGAGCCGAACGAGGTCCTCCGCGTGGCTTTGTGGAACCTGCTCTTCATCGAAGATCGTCACCTCGTCGGTCGTAGTGTCGTGGAGGCAGCCGAGGAACCAGGTCTGGTCGGTGATGACGATGCCCCGTTCGACGAGTCCGGCACGGACCTCGGGGTCGTTGAGAATCGCTGCGGCGACTCGCGCGTTTGGAGCGCCGGAGTTGCCACCGCAGGCCCCGCAGTCGAGCCCGGAAGCGTGGGGGTTGTTGACCGTGGTGCTTCCATGGCCGGCCAGCATGACGAGGCGAGCGAAGTTCGACTTGAGCGACATCGCTCCGAGAACGGCCTCTGCCATCTCGAGTCGCTGCGCCGCGCTGAAGCCCGTCTCTCGTCCATCGACCTCGGCATGCGCAACCTCCGGCGCGATGCGCGACAGCACCGCGTCGTCGATCCCATCGGCGTTGGGGTGCTTCACCGTCCGCGTGAGCCCCATCGCGTCGCTCAACAGCTTTCCAGCGAACGTGAAGCCTGCAGTCTCGACGTAGACGAAGGACGACACCGCCGAGCTCTTGAAAGACTTCCACGCCTTGCTTGCTCTGCGTCGAAGCAAGCGAAGTCCGAGAATCTCCGTCTGTTCGTCTTCGTCCGCATCTTTCACCGTCTCGTGGACCACGAACTTCGGCTTCAGCAGGACCGGGCAGAGCGCGGCACCGGCGTGCTGGCCGATCGGCACGAACTCGATCGGGAACCCGAAGAAGCCGGCAAACCCGATGGTCTGAGCCTGAGGCGAGACGCTCTCGAGCGCGCGACGGAAGATTTCCGAGCGAACGTCGATGCAGAAGGCGGCCTGAAGCGGTTTCGCGATGCTTGGGACGGTCTCGTCAGGACTGGCTGCGCTCAGCTTTCCGAAGAGCGACCGTTGGAATGCCGCGTCGAACGCGGTTTGAAGCCAGGAGTCGATCACGAGCTCGTGGTCCGTTCGCGCCTCGTCGGCCCCCATCTGGGCCACCGAAAGGGCCCACTCGTCGCGAACGTCGGTGTCCGAGTGGTGCGCGAAAAGCGCGTAGTCCCAGGCGAGCCGCACCGCGAGGAGCTGGATCACCCGGTCGTCTTCTTTCCCGTCGAGCTCGTCGTACCAGCCGAGGTACCGCGCATACGCCGACCACCCGCGCACGGAGAAGAGCGCCCGGTAGAAGTAGCTCGAGAGCGCACCGTCTGGCAGTTCGAGCATCTTCACCACGTGGGCGATGGCCGCCACCGGGTCCGCCGGGAGCCCCGCGACCACGCGCCGGAAGTCCGGAAGCCCGAGGACCTCCGGGGTACGGTCGGTTTCCGCGGCGGCCCGCCAAGCCGCGAAGAAGGGCAGGCTTCGCCATGGCATCCGCCAGGCAGACTGACCTTCATCCCAGTACGCGGCGCACCACTTGGCGATTTCCTCGGTGACCTCCTCCGACGTGCGGCCACCGCTCACGCGGTCGACGACCTCTGCGAACGTCTTCGCGCGTGAAGGCGCGTACAGGGGCTGCTCGACGATTTGGGCCTTCCACTCTTCGAGCGACCGCCCCTCCTCGTCGAGTCCCATCATCGAAAGCGCCTGCTGGAGGTCGTCGTCGGTGATCTTCCCCTCGTCGAGGAGCTGCGTGTAGTAGTCGCGGGACATCAGCATGTCCGCCCCGGCGACGCTCTTCATCGTGGAGCACGCGTCTTCGAACCGCTCGCCCGAGAGTGAGAGGAACGGGTTCACCGCGACGAAGCTCTCGAGCGGCCAAAGCGGCGGGATCCGTGTACGAGCCTCCTTGAGCGCGGCCTCGAGTGCGACGGGAGGGCGAGCTCCCAGTCCGGACTCGTCCGGTTGTCGCAGCGCGACGGCTGCGGCGGCTGCGTCTAGATGGGTTGCTTCTGCGTTCTGACTCATGCGTTTGCTCCCTTTGGCATCGACTTCGAATCGACCGGCCACCATCGCTGCACGAGGCGGTTGGTCCAAGCGTTGACGTAGAATCCGTTGAAGAGATGGACGTACATCGCGCGCCACTTCGAATCGGACATCCGGTACGGCATGGTGTTTTGAAGCACCGTGACCGCGCCGAACATGACGATGACTGCTGCGACGATGGCGAGGTCGAACGGGCCGCGGAGGGCCTGCTTCTCAGGCAGGCTGCCCACCATCAGCTGTTCGAACCCGAACTGAAGTCCGAAGTACGCGACCGCCACTGCGACCGCAAGACTCGCACCTCGGACGATGACGAAGAAGCTCGGCCGCTCGTCGATCGCGTTGGCGACGAGGTGCGTCACGCCCATCACCACGATGGCTCCCAGGGCGAACACACCAGGTGCGCGAGTGAGCGATGCGCCGAACGCGAGACTCACCGCCCAGGTGACTCCGACTGCCCCAACGAGCGCGACCACGAGGCGCGCCGGATGGGGCTTGCCGTGAGGCTGCGCCACCCACGAACCGCGAGAAAGGTCGATGACGCTTCCCGACGAGAGGAACGCGTGCGCCTTGTAGAGGGAGTGCGCGACGATGTGCAGCGCGGCGGCGGAGAACGCGCCAAGTCCGCACTGCAGCATCATGAAGCCCATCTGAGCGATGGTGGACCAGGCCAGCGATACCTTGATGCTCGTCTGAGTGAGCATGACGACCGAGGCGAAGAGGGCAGTGAAGCCACCGACGACTGCGAGCATCTGGAGCGCGGGAACCGACAGAGACACGATGTCGCTCAGACGGAGAATCAGAAAGCCACCGCCGTTGATGATGCCCGCGTGGAGTAGGGCGGACACCGGCGTAGGCGTCTCCATGACCTCCGTCAGCCAGCCGTGGAACGGGAACTGGGCGGACTTCATCATTGCGCCGATGACGAGAAGTACGGCGACCCAGTGAATGCCGGCCGGCGCCTGTCCTGTCTGACTGATGCGCTCCGCAGCCGCGAACATCGTCGTGAAGTCGAGGCTCCCGAAGAGGTTGTAGAGCAGCACCATCGCTCCGATGAGGCTCAGGTCACCGAGTCGGCTTGCGATGAACTTCTTGCGTGCGGCGAGTCGGGCAGCGCGGCGATCTTGGTAGAAGACCAAGAGCTGATGAAGGCTCAGGCTCGTCGCGACCCAGCCCAGTGTGAACTGAAGCAGGTTGCCGGACACGATGAGGGTGAGGACGGCAGCCAGGGTGAGGCACAGCCACTTGATGAAACGGCCCTGCGCGCGGTCCCCGTCGAGGTAGTTCCGGCTGTAGCCGATGACGATGATCCCGACGAAGGACACCAGCAAAGCCATCGTGGCCGAGAGCGCGTCGAAGTAGACGATGACGCCCAGCCCGCCAACAGCGATGACCGTACCGGTCGCGACGGCCTCGGATCCCGCGAAGAGCAGCACCGCGCCGACGACCGCCGCTCCGAAGGACACGAAGGTCGCGAGGCGCGCCAGCCAAAACATGCCCTTTGGGTTTCGGTTTGCCCACCCCGTCGGACTCAGTCCGGCCAACAGGAGCGCGAGCGGTGCCAGCGCGACAATCGTGACGGTTAGGGCGGTCATCGGTTCCTCCAGTGCTTCGACATACGCAATGCATATCGTATATTGCTCGTCGTATATTCTGTAAAATACAAAGATTGAAAGAAACCGTTCTGTTTTGTATATGAGTTCGATGAACGACCTGAATTACCATCATCTCCGCTACTTCTGGGCGATTGCCCACGAGGGCTCCCTCACGCGAGCGGCCGAACGCCTGGCGGTGTCGCAGTCGGCGCTTTCGGTTCAGGTGAAGAAGCTCGAAGACCAACTCGGTCATCCGCTCTTTGAGCGGGAGGGTCGTGGGCTCCGTCTGACGGAAGCGGGGCGTATCGCGCTCGACTATGCCGACACAGTGTTCGAGGCCGGGGAGGAGCTCGTGAGCACCCTTCGCGGTGAGTCCGGAAGCGAACGTAGGGCGCTACGCGTCGGAGCGATCACGACGCTCTCGCGCAACTTCCAGCTCGCGCTGCTCCGTCCCATCATCGGGCGAACCGACGTCGAGATCATCGTTCGCTCTGGGACTCAGCGCGAGCTCCTGTCCCAACTCGAGGCACACGAGATCGACCTGATGCTTTCCAATCAGCAGGCAAAGCGTGACGCGAAAACGCCGTGGCACAGTCACCTGCTTCGGGAGCAGCGCGTCAGTCTCGTGGGCCGTCCAGACGCCGAAGCGCAACCGTTTCGGTTCCCTGAAGACGTCGCCACGCATCCGATTCTCCTGCCGAGTCTGGACAGTGAGTTTCGCGTCGCGTTTGATCGACTGCTCGAGCTCGCTGGCGTTCGGCCGACCATCCTCGCGGAAGTCGACGACATGGCCATGCTCCGACTGCTCGCGCGCGACAGCGACGGCATCTCTCTCGTTCCACCCGTCGTCGTTCGTGACGAGCTTCGCACCGGAGTTCTGGTCGAGCGCTGCCGTATCCCCGACCTCACCGAGAAGTTCTACGCAATCACGCAGACTCGGCGCTTTCCGAACCCGCTCGTCCGGGAGCTCTTGGAGGCGCCCCTGGTGCTGGAAACCGAAGACTAGCTCGGCGCCGCAGAATCTGCGCGGTCTGTGCCAAGGACTTCTTCTTCTCCGACTCGCCTGATAGCGTCCGCGCGAATCGGCATGTCGCGAAACTTCCTGCAGTTCATCCGAGAGGGGTTCTTCTCGATCGACACGCGAACGCTCGGCTTTTCCCGAATATGCATCGCGCTCCTGTTGCTCTTCGACCTTGCGAAGCGCGCGCCTGAGCTCTCGGTCTGGTTTTCCGAGTCCGGAATCATTCCGAACTCGATGTTGGCGGTTCGCCCGCTTCGACCGTACGGCTACTCGTTCTTCTCATACATCGATTCGCCTGCCGCCCTTCGACTCGCGTTCGTGCTCGTGGCGCTGGTGTACCTCTGCTTCCTAGTCGGGTTCCTGACGCGGCTGATGCACGTGCTGGCGTGGGTGTGCCTCATCTCCATCCACGTCCGAACCGATCTCGTCGCCAATGGCGGTGACTACGTGTTTGGCGGCCTCGTTCTCTGGACCGCATTCCTGCCCATGGGTGCCACGTTTTCCGTCGATGCGTGGCGGCGAGAGCGCGCGGGGAAACCTCCGCTCGAGTCCCCTTATGTCTCCGTCGCGGTGTTCGTCGCGTTGTTCCAGCTCGCGATCATCTACTTCTTCAACGCGATTCACAAAGGCGGTGTGACGTGGCGGGACGGCACCGCGGTTTACTGGCTCGCGCAGCAGGAACGAATCGTCACCTTCGCGGGCTACTGGATGCGCGAGAACCTGCCGCTCTGGGTATTCCAGGCGCTTGCCTACGGAACGCTTGTGATCGAGTTTCTGCTCGCCTTTCTGATTCTGTCGCCATGGGGTCGTCCATGGACGCGCCGTGCGGCAATCGTCGGTATTGCTGCGCTCCATCTCGGTATCGCCCTCGTATCGAACGTCGGGCTCTTTTCGATCGTGATGATTGTCTATTCGACACTGCTGATCAGCACGGAGGATTGGGACTGGCTTCGGGACAGGCTGGCGGCGAGGCGGGGCGCGGACGCGTCCATCGTCAAGGCCATCACACTTCCGCCCGAAGGCGCCGTGACCGCGCCCCCTTCGAAATGGCGTTGGGTGGCAGCGCCGCTGCTTTTGTTCTTGGTGATCGTGGCGACGTCGCAGGCGCTGGTCGAGAACCGGTCGATCGCGAACCTGGTGAAGGTGCCTCAACCGAAGTGGATCCAAGCTTCCGTGATGATCTTCCGACTGAACCAAGGGTGGCAGATGTTCGCGCCAAACGCGCCTCGAGACGACGCATGGATCGTCATCGACGCGGTGACCGAAGATGGTCGCCACGTCGACCCTCTGAACGAGGTGGCGGCGAACTACGCGGACCCGTCGCTTCGCGAGATCCCCCCGTACATCGGGTACAACTACTACTGGTGCGACTACGTAGCTCGGATCAAGGGGTTCCGGTCGTACCATTCAGGGCTCACCGACTGGATTTTCCGGTATCACGAGCGCACGGGTAAGGACGAAGACCGAATCGTCTCGTTCGTGGCCTACCAGGTCGTGCATATGTCGCCTGGACCTGGCCAAGACGAGCCTTCGAACGTTAAGGCCCTTCCGTTTCTGAGAAAGCGTCGCTGACAGGGAGCGGCT
Source organism: uncultured Myxococcales bacterium (assembly GCA_965601515.1). Classification (GTDB taxonomy): domain Bacteria; phylum Myxococcota_A; class Polyangia; order Polyangiales; family Houyiibacteriaceae; genus SG8-38. Next base: position 6,745 of record CBFCWN010000116.1, read on the forward strand.
TTTCGGCATCGACGCGCCGGACTTCGACCGCGTGACCCATCATGATCGCCATGCCGCTGACCGGTTCGATGTGCGAACGGCCGCCGGGAATGACGCGGTTGATGTTGGCGCCGGGGAGCGAGGCCGCGCGTTTCACGGATGTCCCCTCGTGTCCCCAGCCGTGCGGCACCGCGATGACGCCGCGGCGCATCTCGTCGGTGATGCGCGCGCGAAGTCGGACGGCGCCTTGTTCGCTGCCAACCTCTACCTCGTCGCCGTCGACGATCGAAAGGGCGCGCGCGTCTTCGGGATGGACCAGCGCGTGATTCCCGGAGGGTTGGCGGATGTGAGGGCTGTTGTGCATCCAGCTGTTGTGGGAGCGTCGGTCGCGTTGGCCGATGAGAACGAGCTTGCCAGGCGTCGGCTTGAGACTTTCTTCCTCGGCCGCGAGACGGGGAAGGTCGACCAGTACGTCGTCGAGTCGGAGCTGCACTTTGCCGTCCGCGGTTGGGACTCGCTTGCCGAGAAAGGACTCCGGCTCGTTAGGCGGTAGCATCAGGCCGCCAGGGTTTCGTTCGAGGTCTGTAAGCTTCACCTCGCCGCCCCATCGCAGCATCAGTCCCAGCAGGTGGTCGGGGGTCAGCTCAACTTTCCCTGGCAGGCGGGAGAGCACGCGGTTGACGTGCGGAAGGACGTTTCCGAGCTTGCCCCAGGGCTTTGCGCCGCACGCGAGCGCAAGGTCCGCGAAGATTCTCCACTCCTGCCGACGCTCGTACTTCGCGCTCACCACGGCCGGCGTGTACTGCACGTGAGGCGTGACCTGAAGCATGGCGTGCGAGGCTGGATAGTCGGACCGCTCGAGCATGTCGGTGGCGGGAAGAAGGTAGTCGGCGTGTGCAGAGGTCTCGTTTGGGTAGATGTCGATGCACACGAGCAACGAGAGCTTGTCGAACGCCTTTGCGAGGGCTGAGCCGTTTGGCATCGAGTGCACCGGGTTGCCCGCCGAAACGAAGAGGGCGCGAATCCGCTGCGGGTCGTCGTTGTCGATTTCCTCCGGCAGGGCCGCGACGGGGAAGCAGCCGGCGACCTGGTGCCAGTCCCCCTGAAGCGTGCGGTGGTCGTTGAATCCTCCGAGACCGAGCCAACCTGCGAGCTTCAACGTGTCGAACGGGCCGCGCGGGATGAGCGTACCGCCGCGGGCGTCGGTGTTGCCCGTGATCAGGTTGAGCCCTTGCACGAGCCAGTAGGCGATGGATCCGAACGGGCCCATGTTGACGCCCGTCGACATGTACAGCGCAGCACCGTCTGCGTCTCGGTACGCGCGAGCGAGCTCGCGAATCTTCGAGGCGTCGATGCCAGTGACGTTGGCTGCCCGTTCGGGCGTCCAGTCGCGGGCCGATGCCACGAACTCGTCCACCCCGTGGGCGACGCGTTTCGCGGGGCCTAGGTCGATACCGTCCTCGTGTGCGATGACGTGCAGCATCGCCATCAGGAGGTAGACGTCGGTCTGCGGTTGAATCGAGATGTGTTCGCCGACGCGGTCTGCGGTCTCCGTTCGGCGCGGGTCGACGATGACGACGCGTCCGCCGCGTGCCTCGATGTCTTTCAATCGCTCGAGGGCATTCGGGAGCTGGATCATCGACATCTGGCTGACCACGGGGTTGCTTCCCATGCACATCAAGAACGATGTGTGGTCGAGGTCTGGAACCGGGTGCACCATCGAGCGGCCATACATCGAGGTCGCCACGTGCAGCTTGTTGTTGTTGTCGATCGAATGAGACGCGAAGAGGTTCGGAGAGTGCAGCGCCTCGAGGAACCCGGCCGACATGAGAATGTGCTGGAAGCTGAAGTACGTCGGGTTGCCGGTGTAGAGCCCGACCGAACGCGGCCCGTGGTCGCGCCGCAGCTTGCGGACCTTCGAACCGATTTCGGAGAGCGCCTGCTCCCAGCTGATGCGCACGAACTCGGAGCCCACGCGCTTCATCGGGTAGTTGAGGCGCTCGGGGTCGTCGTGCATGGCGCCCGCGCCGAGCCCCTTTACGCAGCAGTAGCCCTTCGAGAGCGGATGTTCCCGGTCGGGACGAACTGCGCCGACCTCCTCGGTGGACTCGTCCACCTCGACGGTGAGGCCGCAATGCGCTTCGCAGATGCGACAGTAGGTGCGTTTGGTGGTGGTCATCCGGGCGGGAGTCAGGATAGCCGACTTGGGCTGGCCTCGCTCACTCCGCCGTCAAGCACGCATGTCTTGGACATCGCTGACTTTAACGACCTGCACGTCCGGCTTTGGGTGTTCATCGGTTCGCACCCAGCGCAATGCCATCGTGCCGTGGCTGTGGCCTGCCGTGTCGATCCAGTTGGGGACACCCGGGTCTTCGTGGGCCACCACGAGTCGGAACGAGCCGTCGTCGTTGTAGTGGGCGCCGCCGCTGTTGACGTGGACGTTGTGCGTTTCGTAGTCGAGAGACTCCGCCCACATGTTGCCAAGCTGGAAGTTCCAGTAGTCGCAGTTCGGCGGCGACGCGTCGATGACGAGGGCTTCGTCCGGAGCGAGTTTCCAGACGCCGAGGTACATGCGAACGTTGGGATCGCCGCCCATCACGCGGTGCTTCTCGATGTCGGGTAGGTGAAACTCGTTGACCGGGGCGAGCTCGTGAAACTCGCGAACCCAGTCGTAGAACCACGACGCGCAGCCAATCGCGAAGAACGCCGAGACCATGAGTCGGCCCGGCATGGAGTCTGGATCGAGCGGCGGGGCGGAACGCTCGACACCGATGCACTCGATGTCGACGTGCACGGGGGTTTCCCTCTCGCGGTGAAGGAACGTCTGCCGGAGCAGGATCTGCTTCGTGTCCGGCATCAGACGGAGCCAGTTGCCCGGCTTCTCCGTCTGGCTGGCGATGATCTCGAAGCTGCCGTCCGGTTCGAGCTTCAGGTCGGCGTCGTTCAGATGACCCGCGCCGCCAGTGATCGTCTTCCTCGCCGCGAAGTTTTGGTTTTGCGCCGCGAAGCTCATGTAGTGCACCGAGCCCCGGTTTCCGCGAATGCGGTAATCGTACTTCGGGTCGATGAACGTGCTGAGGTAGAAGTTGTCCGGGTTGTCGAGACCCATCTTGATGCCGTCGGGCATCTTGGTGAATCGTGGATGCTCGGGCCCCGCGTCTTCGCCGAACGCGAACAGCCCGGCGCGCACGAGCCGACCGAGATAGCGGAGCCCCTCACCCTTATCGAACAGACTCGGGTCGAGCTCGTCGCGAAGAATCACGTCGCCCGCCTTCTTCAGCAGCTCGCAGTAGTCGCTCCAAGCCTCGGCATTCGCCACCTTCGAATTCTCAGACATCCAACGCTCCTAGCACGGGGACACGCAGGGTCCCCAAACCCCCAACAATCTCAACCCGTTACAAACCAACCCGCGCGATTTGCGAAAAGCCCTAGGTTTTTGCACCGATCCTGCGAACCCCAAAAATGCGGCGTTTTTCGCAAAACGCGCGGGTTGGTCTGGAAGTGGTTGGAAGTAGAGGGGTTTTGGGGGGGCCGCGTGTCCCCTCAAGTGGCGTAGCC
>CBFCWN010000117.1:0-9823 GCA_965601515.1 uncultured Myxococcales bacterium
TCGGTCAGAACTCATCGTTGACGCCGCGCGAGTTGGCCATTGGCATCGTCGATGGCTACGCCGACTATTACGCCCGCAACTCGAATCGTGCCGGCGGTCTTCAAGTGACGCAGGCGGCGTGGTCGACGGACACGGATGAGGTCAGTGCTGCGATCGATGCACTTGCGATGTCCTACGAGGACGCAAGCGCGGACGATGCGGGGAACTACAAATCCACGCCTTGCGACCCCAAAGCCCGCCCCGACCGTTCGGGGCGGGACACGCGGCCCCCCCAAAAAACTAAGCATTCCAAGCACTTGCAATCCAGCCCGCGCGATTTGCGAAGAGCACGGGGTTTTCGGCAAGCCGCCCGACCTGTGAACTCATGTTCCGCGCCTCCGGGTTGCCGCCTTTTGGACCATCGAACGGTTGCTCTCGCTGTGACGGTTCCGGTTTGAAGCGATCGCCGCAGCCGAGATAGCCTCGGCTCCACCATGATCGACGAAAACGAAGTGCGAAATCAGCTCGTCGCCAAGCAAACCGAGCTTCAGCAGCGCATCGCCGGAACGCAGGCAACCGAGCGGAAAGAGGTTGCCGACAAGAAGAACGACGACGCTCAGCTTTGGAGTGTCTCCGACGTCCGAGACGATTTGGATTCGCAAGCGTCCGAGGAGCTGCAGCAAGTAGACCAGGCGCTCGAACGCCTGAGCGCCGGCGAGTACGGCACGTGTGTCGAATGCGGCGAGCCGATCGGCGACGCGCGTCTTCGTGTGCAACCGTACGCAACGATGTGCATCAAGTGCGCTGAAGAGGCTGAGCACGATTCGTGAACTACGCGGTCGTCGTCGTTGGCGTGGTCGTTGCGATCGCGGTCTATCTGAGCTTGGCCGGACTGCCTGACAATAGTCAGAAGGCGCGTTCGGATGTGCTCGAGGATACGAGCAACACGCGCCTTGCGACCGAGCTGCGCGCGCAGACGGAGGCACACCCTGGGATGGACGGCGTACTCGAGTTGCCTCACGGGCGCGATGCGTTCGCAGCCCGGGGCGCGCTCGCCCGCGAAGCCGATCGAACGATCGATACTCAGTACTACATGTGGCATCAAGACACGGTTGGACGGCTCCTCATTCACGAGCTTCTTGCTGCCGCCGATCGCGGGGTGCGCGTCCGGATGTTGATCGACGACATGTACGGGAGCGATGGACAAGACACCTGGCGCGCGATCGACGCACATCCGAACGTCGAGGTTCGGCTGTTTGCTCCGTATTCACGTCGTCAGTTCAAGTACCTGCAGTTCTTGACGCGCTTCAAGGACGTGAATGCTCGAATGCACACGAAGACCTTCACCGTCGACAATCAGGCCACCGTCGTCGGAGGCCGCAACATCGGGGACGAGTACTTCGACGCGGACCCCAAGCTTGCGTTCGCGGACAACGACGTGATGCTCGTCGGACCCGTCGTAGGCGCCGTATCCGCCGAGTTCAACGACTACTGGAACAGCGACTACGCGTATCCGGTGTCCCTTCTGCTGAAACCCGGCTCCGAAGACGATTTACGGAAGTTCCGGGATCAGGCGGACGACTTCTTCGCAAAGTCCGCGACGTCGACCTACGTGAAGGCGGTCGATGAAGGACCCCTCGCCGTCGGCGTTCGCGAAGGCACGGTCTCTCTCGAATGGGCGCGGGCGACCATCGTTCACGACTCCTGGCGCAAGCGAGATCGGTCGTACCCAGGCTGGGAAGAAGATCTCTTGATTACGCAGCTACGACCTCACATCGAGGCGGCGACCGACGAAGTCATCATGATCTCTCCGTACTTCGTGCCGGGCAACGAGGACGACGCGATGCTTTGCAAGCTCGCTAAGAAGGGAGTGTCGGTGAAGATCCTGACAAACTCCCTGGCGTCCAACGACGTCGCTGCCGTTCATGCCGGCTACAGCAAGCACCGAGAGAAGCTTCTTCGATGCGGGGTGGAGCTCTACGAGCTCGACGAGCTGCTTCGCACGGCCCAGCGGAGGGCGTTCTTCTGGCTCCCCGATCTCGGCAAGTCGAGCCTGCATGCCAAGACCATGATCTTCGATCGCAAGAAGATGTTCGTCGGCTCGTTCAACTACGACCAGCGGTCGCTCTACCTCAACACCGAAATCGGCGTCGTGTTCGAGCAGCCCGAGGTGGCCGAGACCGCAGCGACCGCCTTCAACGACGGCGTCGACAGAACCGCGTTTCGACTCGAGCTGGTCACAGACGCCGACGGCAACGACTCCCTTCGATGGCACGGCATCAAAGACGGAGCGCCGGTCACCTACGACACCGAGCCCTACGTCGGCCGCGGAACCAGAGCCACCGTCGCCGTCCTCCGCCTCTTCCCGATCGACTGGCTCCTCTAGGGGACACGCAGCCCCCCCAAAACCCCAACCATTCCAAACACTTCCCAATCAACCCGCGCGTTTTGCGAAACGCTGGGGTTTTCAACGAGCCGCGCGGCCAGTGAAGATGCGACCCCAGTCCCCGGTCCGTCCTTGCGTCGAGGACGGCAGGACCTATCTGCTCAACAGGGCGACCATCGTCTCGGAGGAGGGCACTACAAGCATGGAACTCGGAATGGTCGGCCTCGGCCGAATGGGTGCGAACATCGTACGAAGGCTCATGCGAGACGGTCATCGCGCCGTGGTGTACGACGTGAGCGAAGCGGCGGTTTCGGAACTTGCTTCCGAAGGAGCCGTTGGCGCGACGTCGCTCGCGGACCTTGTCTCCAAGCTCGCAGCGCCGCGAGCGGTCTGGGTGATGGTTCCAGCGGGCATCACCGGCACCGTGCTCAACGACGTTGCCGAACACCTCGCCGAAGGTGACATCGTCATCGATGGAGGAAACTCCTTCTACCAAGACGACATCGCACGGTCCGCGGAGTTCGCGAAGCGCGGCATTCGGATGCTGGACGTCGGGACGAGCGGCGGTGTCTTCGGCCTCGAGCGCGGGTACTCGTTGATGATCGGCGGCGACACCGATGCGGTCACTCATCTCGACCCAATCTTTCGTACTATCGCCCCCGGAGTTGAAGCCGCGGAACGGACCCCGGGTCACACGGATCCTCCGAGCCCTGAAGAGCACGGCTACCTTCATTGCGGCCCAAGCGGAGCAGGGCACTTCGTGAAGATGGTTCACAACGGCATCGAGTACGGAATGATGGCTGCCATGGCCGAAGGCCTGAACATCCTCAAGCACGCCAATGCGGGGCTGACCGATCGTGACACCGACGCCGAGACCACACCTCTCCGGCACCCGGAACACTACCAGTACGAGCTCGATATCCCGAAGGTGACCGAGGTTTGGCGTCGAGGCAGCGTGATCGCGTCTTGGCTCTTGGACCTCACCGCAGCCGCTCTTCAGGAAGACCCGACGCTCGACGGCTTTACCGGTCAGGTATCCGACTCAGGAGAAGGTCGCTGGACGGTCCTGAGCGCCGTTGAGGAAGGGGTTCCAGCCCCGGTGCTGTCGGCCGCGCTCTACGAGCGGTTTGCGTCTCGCGGCCGGAGCGATTTCGGGAACCGAGTCCTCTCTGCGATGCGCCAGCAGTTCGGCGGGCATCACGAGAAGAGGGACTCCAAGTGAGCGCACCCTGTCAGGCCGACGCGCTGATTCTCTTCGGAATTTCCGGTGACCTTGCGCGGAAGAAGCTTTTCGCGGCGCTTTACGACCTCACCGAAGCAGGTCACCTCGACATGCCGGTCATCGGAGTCGCGTCGCGACCGTGGGACGACGAGACGCTTCGAACCCAGGCCAAAGAGGCGCTGATCAACGAGGGCCGCAAAGTCGACGAGAAGGTGTTCTCGCGTTTGGCCGCAAACCTCACGTACTGCTCGGGCAACTACAAGGACCCCGACACCTTCAGGCGCCTCGCCGAACGCGTCAAAGATCGAAAGTGCGCGGTGTCGTATCTCGCGATCCCACCGGGCCTCTTCGAGAGCGTGGTCGAGGGTCTTGCAGGGGTCGGCCTCCACAAGAGCGGTCGGCTCGTGCTCGAGAAACCGTTCGGTCGAGACCTGGCATCCGCGCAGGAGCTCGACGAGATCGTCCGGCGCTACTACCCGGAGGAACGGGTTTACCGAATCGATCACTTCCTCGGAAAGGAAGCCGTTCAGAACCTGATGATCTTTCGGTTCTCGAACACTGTCCTCGAGCCGATCTGGAACCGGCACTACGTGCGCGGGGTTCAGATCACGATGGCCGAAGAGTTTGGCATCGAAGGGCGCGGCTCCTTCTACGACAAGGTCGGCGCCGTGCGGGACGTGGTCCAAAACCACTTGCTGCAGGTTCTCGCGCTTCTCGCCATGGAGCCGCCGGTGTCGGAGAGCCCTGACGCATTACGAGACGAACGCGTCAAAGCGCTTCGGGCGATCGTCACGCCAGGCCCCGAAGACGTCGTTCGCGGACAGTTCGAGGGCTACCGCGACGAGTATGGCGTCGCGACCGACTCGGATACGGAAACGTACGCGGCCATCCGCCTTCAGATCGACTCCTGGCGATGGGCTGGCGTGCCGTGGATCATTCGAGCCGGCAAGGGCCTCGCGTCGACGGTCACAGAAGCGGTCGTGGAGTTCGCGCGACCGCCCCGGCCGCTGTTCGCGGACAGCCATTGCCGCCCCGGTCCGAATCAGCTCACGTTTCGTACCAAGCCGGACGATGGAATCAGCCTGTCGATGCAGGCAAAGAAGCCAGGGCCCGAAATGGTGAGCCGGCCGATCGACCTAGAGGTCCACCGTGAACAGGTCAAAGGACGCGACGCCTACGATCGACTTCTCGGTGACGCGCTCCGCGGAGACCCAAGCCTTTTCGCCAGAGCAGACGGCGTGATGGAAGCATGGCGAGTCGTCGACGACACGCTTCGCGGGTGCAAACCGGTGGTTCCGTACAAGTGCGGCAGCTGGGGTCCGGACGAGGCGAAAAGGCTACTCGGACCAGACTGGAACTGGGTCACCCCATGATCGGTGTGTACCGATCGGGCCCATCGTATGGCGGGATGGCGGCTGGCGTGCTGGCGCAGGCGCTGCGGGCGCGCCTCGAGGAAACGGAAGGTCGAGTGTCGTTCGCGGTGTCAGGCGGAAACACTCCGGCTCCTGCGTTTCGGGCTTTGGTAAACCTGCCGATCGAGTGGTCCCGTATCGACATCTATCAGGTCGACGAGCGAATCGCCCCGGCCGGAGATCCCGCGCGCAACCTGAACGGCCTTCGAAGCAACCTCGCCGACCATGTCGATGCTGTCGTGCATCCCATGCCTGTCGAAGAGCCAGACCTCGAGGCGGCTGCTCGGCAGTACGCAGCGAGCCTTCCGGCCGTCCTCGATGTCGTCCATCTCGGTCTCGGCGACGACGGTCATACCGCGTCGCTGGTGCCTGGGGACCCCGTTCTAGGGGTAAACGACGCGAAAGTTGCCCTGACGGAGCCCTACCGCGGTCATCGACGCATGACGCTGACGTTCGCGCCCCTGTCGCGCGCGCGCGAGCTCGTCTGGATTGTCGGCGGTGCGGCCGACAAGGCTCCCATGCTTCGCCGACTGATGGACCGCGACACCTCCATACCGGCGGGTCGCATCCCTCAAGACCGCGCGATTCTCGTGACCGACGAGCAAGACGACTGAGGCCGGAAAGGAGTCATCGATGACAGACGAGACCAAGGTGCAGGAGCTCACCGAGCTCTTTCAGCAGACCGGGAAGGCACACCATCAGGCGTTCATCGAGACCGACGGCGAGGATCCCGAGTGGCCCCTTTGGTACGCCGAATATCTCGAAGAACGTATTCGACCGTTCCTCGCGACGCCCCTCACACGGAGCCGTCTGGTGTTCTGTCTCGTGGGCGCGGACAGCGAGCATCGTGCGACCGAGTCCGAAGTCCCGTGGCCCGAATTCTATGCCCGGCGCATCGCCGAGTGCTTCGGTCGTGCCGACGCGCCGGCCGAGGACCAGCTCGCGCTCTATCATTTCGACGGCTGCCCGTTTTGCATGCGCGTCAGGCGCGCGATCGATGTGCTCGGCATCGACGTCGAGCTTCGGAACATCTACGAAGACCGAGAGCACTTTGAAGCGCTGATGGAAGAGCGGGGTCGCGCCACCGTGCCGGTCCTTCGAATCACGAGCCCGAACGGCGACGAACGCTGGATGCCCGAATCGGCAGATATCGTTCGCTACCTGCAAGCCACGTACGGCGAAGCCGCAGCGTAGCGTTCGGTCCTCCACATTTCCGTTGCAAGGCTTAGTCACTCATGTAGAAGGGAGGCATGTGTCGGCGAAGTCGGCTGGTCCCTGTTTCGCTGAGTCTGCTGTTGCTCTTGATGGCGTCCTCCGCTGCGGCCGAAGAGGAAGCCCCGCCTCCGGAGTCTGTCGCCGACAAGTTGGTCGAGGAAACCGTCAGCGCCGAATCGGAAAAGGCCCTCGAGGACGAAGTCAACACGGCGAACAACCCTCTCGCGGACCTCGTCTCGATTTCGCTCCACAACTACTTCTACCCACGCCTCAACGGCATCCCCGACGAAAGCGCAAACACATTCTGGCTGCGCTTCGTGACGCCATTCTGGCGCATCATTCCGCGGCTCTCGATCCCGATTCAGGTCGTTCCCGCCACCAATCCGGACGCGACCACCGCCAAGGTCACCGGCTTCGGCGACCTCAACATCTTCGCGACGTTCGTCGTGACGCCGGACGACGCCAAGGCGATGCTCGGCGTGGGTCCGATCTACACGGCGCCGACCGCGAGCAACGATGCTCTCGGCAACGGCAAACACGAGGTGGGGCTCGCTGCACTCACCGTGTGGACCAAAGGGGTCATTCTCGCGGGTGCACTCGTGAACTATCAAATCGGCGTTGGTGGCGATAGTAGCAAGCCGCGAACTCAGTTCATCGTCGCACAGCCGCTGATGTTCCTGCAGCTCGGGAAGGGCTACTACCTGCGATCGGCCCCCATTTGGTTCTTCGACATCGAGCAGCCCACGTACAACGTCCCGTTCGGACTCGGCGCCGGCAAAGTCATCCCCACCGAGAAGGTGGTCTTCAACCTGTTCATCGAGCCACAGTTCGCGATGGCGCTCCGCGGTATCGGACAGCCCGCCGTGCAGATCTTCGTGGGACTCAACATGCAGTTCAAGGCGGGTCGCCGCGAGAAGAAGGCGCAGGCGGCGCAACTCATGAACCAGCTTCGAGCAGAGCAGTCGCTTCGCTCATCGATGCGTTAGCCGTGGTCGTGCGGAGCGGGTTGGCTGGAGGGATGCTCACATTCGTGCTCGCCACGTGCACGGTCTCGGTCACGCACGCGGACGAAGTAGAGGAGTCCACGATCGACCTCGCAACTCGTCAGGTTCTGCTCGGTCAGTGGCTCGACGCTCAGGCTGGGCAGCAGCGCAAAGAGCGCCGTTTTACCGGTGGCTCCGTCCTCGCAGTGGGTGCTGCGGGTCTTGGCTTCGGACTCGCCCTCGTCGTCAAGCCGGCCAACAACGAGCTCTCGAAAGGCGGGGGCGTCGCTTTGACGGCCGCAGGGGCGCTCGGGGTTGCCTTGGGAGTCGTTCGGCTAGCCGTGGAGAGCGACGCGGAGAAAGTAGCTCGTCGATACGCCGATGCGAACCGTACGCCGCTGACCGCGTATGAGCTGGGCCGTTTCGAAGGGGAGTTCTACGCGGCGTCGCAACACGCGCATCGCGTTCAGCTCGTTGCCAGATGGCTTGGGTTCGCGACCGCGATCGCCGGAGTCGCGGTTCTGATCGCCACACCACTCACGGATTTGTCGCAAGGTGGGCGCGTTGCGGGATACGTGTCGGGCGCGCTGATACTCGTGGGTGGCGGCGTGAACTTCGCGAGCTCGTTTGCGATGCCGCCTCCCGTCAAAGCGTGGGAGGCCTATCGAGGAGGACGCGCGCCCGGGGCGACCAGCGGAAAGCTCTTTGGCTTCGCTCCGACGTTTGGGCGGGGACACGTGGGTGTGTCGCTCCTGTTTTCGCCGAGCCGCTACTGACTACCTTCGCTGTTCTCCGACACGGCTTCGTCCTCCTTCGACGTCGTTTCGTCCGAGGGTGCGGTTGGCGTGCCGTCGCCCGGCATGCTTCGCACATGGAGGTCGCGCTGAGGGAAGGGGATCTCGATCGATGCCTCGTGAAGGGCTGCATAGATTGCCACGTGAAGCGCGCTCGGCACGTCGAGTACGTTGGACGGATCCATGAACACGCGAAGCTCAAAATCGAGTGAGCTGTCTCCGAAGCCACGGAAGAGAGCGAGCGGAGCGGGGTCGCTGAAGACGCTTTCGTTCTCGCTTGCGACCCGCCGCAGAATCGTCAGCACCTGACTTGGATCGGTTCCGTACGCGACTCCTACCGGTATCGTGACGCGCTGCTGACGTGCAGCGAGCGTCCAGTTGACCAGTTGGTTCGAGATGAGGTCGCCGTTTGGGACGATGACCTCCGCACCGTCGAAGGTGCGAATCGTGCTGGCGCGAATTCCAATGCTGCTCACGTTCCCGAGGACACCGTTGACTTCGACTTTGTCGCGGAGACGAATCGGCCGCTCCGTCAACAGCACGAATCCCGATACGAAGTTGTTCACTAGGTTCTGCAGCCCGAAGCCGACTCCGACCCCCAGAGCGCTCAACACGATCGTCACCTTGTCGAGAGAGAGTCCGAGGACGGCCAACGCGGCCACGAAGCCGATGACGATGATCGCATAGCGGGTGAAGGTCGTGAGCGCGTACGGCGCGCCTTGCTTCATGTTCAGCCGCGGCAGGAACTCCTCCATCAACACGAAACTGACGACTCGCGAGATGACCCAGCTGACCCACAGGATGAAAAAGAAGCCGAGTAGGTCAAAGAAGGTGACCCCGGTTTCGACCAGCCCGAAGCCGAGGTCGCTTTCCAGCGCCCGTTGAATCGCTTCTACGAGCGGGCGCCACGCCGACGTCATGTCCGAGAGACCCCAGACGAACCAAAATACGGTCACAATCTGGATCACTCGCGTCAGAACCTTCGAAACCAGGTCGCGGTTGGCTCGGATCATTCGCAGCCCATCGAGTCGTCCGATGTGGATCGCGGTTACGACCCATGCTTCGAGGATACGGGCCAGCGTGACGAAATAGGTTGCGGCGATCGTTCCGATGGTGACGACGAGCGCCGCCTCCTGGCCCAAGTATCGATACCCGAAAATGGTCGCCGCGAAGCCGACGATACTCACCCCGAGCATGACGCGAATCCACAGCACCGTTGCGGAAAACCAAATGCCGTTGCGTATACGCTTCGGGACGTCCGCACTGCGAAGGAACCGAGTCATCCACCCGGCACCGGCCCCAGCGAGGGCCAGCTCGACGAGAAGAAGCAACCGCTCGATGTTTGGGTGCCCGGAGGTAACCGTGAGCACGATGTGAAGCGTCCCGAGCAGGGCCAGCCCGACGAGCGGACGCTGAAACGGTCGAGGGGCCAGATCTTTGAATACGACGAACCACACCGGGATGCTGACGAACCAGCTCACCACGATGAGATCGGCCATCCGGTTCGGGTGAAACCATCGGACGGATGCGAGGCCGACGAGAAGCGCGGCAAGCCACGGGTGGCGAAAGGCTTCCATCGCCCGGTCTTCCCAGGGAATCGGTCCGGCTTGCTGCCGCTTCTCAATCCGCTCCTCGAGCACCTTTCGCATTCGTCCGAACAAGAAGCCGAGCAACATCACGAGGAGCAGCTGAGTGACAATCGCGATCCGAGATTGGCGTAGGTAGGTCTTGACCGCCGGCCAGGAGAAGCTGATTTCATAGCTATCTTCGGTCGCGTCTTCGCCGTCCGTGGGAGGTGCCGGCCCCTTCTCCCACAGCGGCGGGTCCTGCCG
>CBFCWN010000118.1:0-9702 GCA_965601515.1 uncultured Myxococcales bacterium
ACCTCGGTGAGCGTCCCACATGACATCAGAAGCACGCTACGCGACGCTCGTCGCACTCGCCGTCGCGCTCGGCGGCTTTTTGATGGGTTTCGACGCGTCCGTCATCTCGGGAGTCGTCACGTTCATCGAGCCGGAGTTTGCGCTGACGAAGATCGAGCTCGGGTGGGCGGTCTCCTGCCTGACACTGACTTCAACGTTGGCAATGATGGTGTCCGGACCGTTGAGCGACCGGTGGGGCCGGCGGCCGGTGCTGAGACTCGCCGCCGCTTTGTTCGCCGTTTCGGCGGTCGCGTCTGCCGTCGCCCCCGACTTCATCACGCTAGTCCTCGCCCGAATGATCGGGGGTCTCGGCGTCGGCGCTGCGCTGATCATCGCCCCGATGTACATCGCCGAAATGGCGCCGGCCTCGATGCGCGGTCGCATGGTGTCGTTCAATCAGCTCAACATCGTCGTCGGCATCTCCGCTGCGTTCTTCAGCAACTTTCTAATTCTTCGACTGGGGGAGTCGGAGTCCGCATGGGCCCAGGCGCTTCGCTTCGGCGACTGGACCTGGCGCTGGATGCTCGGCGTCGAGGCCATTCCGGCCGTCCTCTATCTCCTCGCGCTGCTCGCGGTACCCGAGAGTCCGCGGTGGCTCTTGATGAACGGCCGTGACGACGAAGCACGCGCCGTGTGGACTAAGGTGAGTGACGCGGCCCGAGCCGAACAGGACATCGAGGCCGTCAGGGCCTCGCTCGAGGACGAGCGTGCTCAGACGCGAGCAACCCTCGCGGGCCTGTTCCGACCCGAGCTCAGACTCGTGCTCGTCATTGCCGTCTCGATTGCGGTGCTTCAGCAGATCACGGGAATCAACTCCGTGTTCTTTTATGCGCCCATGATCTTCGAGCAATCCGGCATCGGCACGGACGCCTCGTTCATGCAGGCCGTGCTCGTCGGCCTCGTGAACTTGGTGTTTACGGTGCTCGCGATCCTGTTCATCGACCGCCTCGGTCGACGCCCGCTCCTGATCGCAGGACTCACGGGCATCGCCGCGTGCATGCTGCTGCTTGCCTACGGGTTCGCGTCCGAGGAGACGAATCCAGCGCTCATCCTCGCCGGCATCCTGGGCTTTGTCGCGAGTTTCGCGATCTCCCTCGGCCCTGTGATGTGGGTGCTCTTCTCCGAGCTCTTCCCGAACCAGGTACGCGGGCTGGCGATATCGTTTGCTGGGCTGATCAACTCGGCGGTCAGCTTCACGGTCCAGCTCATCTTTCCCTGGGAGCTCGAGAACCTCGGAAGCAGCGTCACGTTTCTGATCTACGGCGTTTTCGCTCTCGTCGGGTTGGGCATCGTGGTGCGGCTACTGCCAGAAACGAAAGGCAAGAGCCTCGAGCAGCTCGAAACCGAGCTCGTCGCCCCGCGGGAACGAAGTTCTCGCGGAGAACAGCGCTGAAGGTGAACGTCAGACAAGAGCCCTACCGCGGGGCCGCGCGGAGCAAGCGACCCTCGCGACGCGGCGGTGAACACAAAAAAAGAGGGACGCTCCGGCACGGAGCGGGTGGGTGGGTGAAGACAAAAAAAGAGGGACGCTCCGGCACGGAGCGCCCCTCTTGGAAGATTGCTGGCCTTGCGACGGTAAACCGTCGCTCGGCTGCGTGTACGGATATACGTTCGTACACGACGACCAACTTCGTCTGGATTTCGAGCTCGAGGCTCGATGGCGTGCTTATTCAGCTGCGCGAGCTTTGCGCGACACGTTCCGGCGCGATGCATTCCCCGTCGGGAAGCCTGCTAACTCTCCGCGTGAGCTATTGGACTCACTGGAAGAGCGTTGACCGTCACGTCCCGTGCGCTGTCGTCGTACTCCTCGGCCGAAATGGCCTTGGACTACCGAAGGCTCCTGTAGGTCGCCCTACGTGTTTCCTTCGGACAGAGCCCCAGCAGTGTTTCGGGTTTAGCGAACCACTGTGTTTGGACTCCGCGACGACTCTCGTCGTACCTGAACCCGCGGGTTTCGGCTCGCCGCGGGCGAGTTGGGATGCGCTTCTTGTGGATCCGGTTTCTCATGCCGGGCTGCACCCCACTGCCGGTGATTCACCGTGAGCAATGGAGCCGCCAAGCACGTTCAGGCCGACGCGTGCAATCCAGATAGTTTTGTTTTCAAAGATGGGCACCCGAACCTCGTGGGATTACCGCCGCCGGTTCCGAACCGGCTTTCGACGGTGAGCCGACGCTTTCACCCCGTCGCGCTCGCTCAGGCGGGCACTCTCTCGAGCGCCGAACCTGTGACACGCCGTCACGCCCTTTCGAAAGCTCCAGTGCCTGTTGCTCTCGAAGTACCGTCTAGAACCATCGCGCCCGCCGTGTGGTGAAACAGAGCGGCGTCCCGATTCCAGCGCGCCTTCGCCTTCGCACCTCGCGTCGACGGCCCTTCGTGAGCTTTCGCTCACTTCGGGCCCACGCATGAGTGCGTTGGCTTTTGCAATCCTCACGACCCACGGACACGTTTGGCGCGTTCCGCGCCAACCCGACTGCGCGACCTCTCGGCCTCGCCTCCTACTCCCGTGAGAGTGAGAAAACGATGACTTTCGTCATCGTCGTCTGATGGGTTGATTCAAAGAACGGCCAAGCTCGCTGTCGCGATCTTCCGATCCCTCTTTTCACAGATCCGCCATCGCAGATCAACAGAAATCGCTTGTGGGAAAGTCGAATAGTTTTCCACACGGGGCGCGCGTTTCGCCCAGTTTATCCACACGAAAACGCGTTGAAATTCGCGTTCTGGCTCAGGGAGAAACCGGCGCAGGTGTCACGGGCACTACGGAGGTGTTCATCGGAATCACGACCGGAGCCGAGCTTGGTAATCCTGGATCGGTGCTAGCCGTCGTGCCTTCGATCGATGGGTCTTCCGGACCGACGAACTCGGGCGCCTCGAGCGGGGCTTCGAAATCAAAGGGCATCTCGCGCGGCGTCACGGTGCCGAAGCGGTCGATCGTGACCCACTGGCCGTCAGGCATGACGTACGCTTCTTGCTCGCGGTCGTACCGCGGGAGCGCGACCTCAATGGGCTCTTTCAGCTCACCACGAATACGTCCTTCGAGAGTCTCGACGGGGAGCGGCTCGTCGAGGACGAAGTTGTAGCCACCCTTGTCGAACTCCATCACGTACATCTCTTCTTCGTATTCGAACTCGCGACGGTAGATCATCGGCTGGGAGCCGTGGCGCGTGTGCGGTCGGTGCTCGAGCACGAACGACATCAGACGGACTGCGATGTGGTTGTGCATGCGGTGACAGCCATGTGAGTGCCGCCGCATGATGCTCATGTAGTCGACCGAACCGTGCGTGCGGATGCCTTCGTCGCCACCGACCTTGATCTCCCCGTCGGGGCCTCGGTAGTACTTGCGGTGATAGGCTGCCACGAGCCCGTACGCCGACGCGTAGCTCGGACCGGTCGTGTGGTAGTTGACCTCGTAGTAGACCTCACCTCGCTTCTTGCGCTTGTTGAGCATGACGCGCGGTGGCGTGCTCTCGGGCGGTACCCAAATCGGGGCGGCGGAAATCCGGCTCCACACCCGCTTCCCAACAGGCGAGCCCTTGTACTTCAGCATGATGGTGTCGTCGATGTACTCGCCCCGCCAACCGCCAATGGTGGTGCCGAAACGCGCGAGAGGAATCTTCTGGTCGTTGTACTTGACGAACAGCGTGAGGCGCGGTCGTCGGGCAACCGGCTGGGAACGTTTGCGGCCGTTCTCGTCGAACGGGAACTCGAACCACACGTCGCCGCGATTGATCTCGACGAAGAGGTCCATCGAGTCGCTGTAGTAGGGTGGAAGATCGATGTCCTGAAGCGCGACAGGTTGGTGCGCGGGAATGTCACCAAGCGACTCGAGCCACGCGTACGTGGACTCGGGTGTTTGAAGTCCGAATGCCTCGATGACCCGTGAACGAAGCTCGGCCTCGAAGTTCGGAATCTGCTTCACCTGACCGTCTTCGGTCTTGTATGTCCGAGGCTCGCCGTCGCGCTTCGTGGACGTGCTTCCGTCTTCGATGACCTCGGCGGCGTGCATCGCCCGCTCGGTCAACACGCGGATGACGGCTTCCTGCTCGGTCTCCTCAGGAGTCTTTTGAAGCACCTCGAGGGTGTCGCCCCCGATGAACCCCCATCCGTATACGCGGTGGCGGCGTTCGAACTCGGCAAGCGCTTCGTGGGTCACCCAATCGAAAAGTCCCGGGGTGTACTCGCCTCGGCCCTCGAAAAAGCCTTCACACTCGAGGCGCGCCTGCGCCGCGACGATCGCCTCATACTCGGGCGCGATGCGCTTGTACTCCTCGACGCGTTTCCACTGGTCGTCGTCGGCCACCTGCTCGCGGGTGATCTGATCGAGGCTTTCGACCTGTGCGGTCGCGACGAGTGCCTCCATCTCGGGCTTGAACCGGTTGTAGCGATTGACTCGGCGGTTCGGACCCCAGCCTTTCTCGTAAGCCAGAAAGCCGTCGAAGCTGCGGAGCGTCTCCAGATCGAGGTCTTGCGCGCACTCGAGAGCCCGGATGTCGTCAAAGCGCTTCCTTAGAAGGGTGAGGGTCGGAAGAATCCCGTAGAGCTCGAGGTACTCGTCCTTCTTCGCGCGATACCCGTGGCGGTCGTCGGGGAACTCGCCCCGGGCAAGCGCCAGATACGTCGGCCGGTACTGATTCGGCTTGGGCTCTTCGTCCAGCGACGACGCTTCGGTCAGGATGTAGGGCGTCCACTCTTCGCCAAGATCGAGAAGCAGATAGCCGCGCTCGTCGGCCTTGGCCGCGTCGACCTGAGTATCCCCCCGACCGGACTCCCAGAATGCAACCGGCTCGTCGAGCACCTCCCGTTCCGGAGTCGCGTCGGCGACCGGCGTCGGCAGTCGACGCGCCCGCTTGGTGTCCCCCTCGAGCGTTGCGGTTGCCGGATCTTGCTTCGAAGCGCAGCCGACAACGACTGCACTCGCCAGAAATGTCACTAGTCCAAGGCGCACGTATCCCACGACTTAAGCACCTTGGAGCTGATCCGGATGCGATGCAAGTTTCGGACGCGGCGGGCTGGACAACACGGTGCGTCACCATGCTACATGGCGCGGAGATGGGTGTTTTGGACCGTCGCAAGGTGGGTCTCGTCCTCACTCCAGGGCTCTTCATTGCCGCCTGGTATGCACCCTTCGGACTCGATCCACGCGCGCAGCACCTAGCCGCCGTCTTCGCAGCAGTGATTGTCGCATGGGTGACCGAGGTGATGCCGATTTCAGTGACAGCGTTACTGATAGCGCCGGCCATGATTGTCACGGGCGTGACGGATAGCAAAACCGCATTCGCGCCGTACGCCGATCCACTGATCTTCTTGTTCATCGGCGGATTCTTCATTGCGCGGGCGATGACCCGTCACGGACTCGATCGGAGGATCGCTCGCTCGCTGATGACGTTCCCTCTCGTGCGTGGCTCTTCCGTGCGGATTCGAATGGCGTTCATGCTCTCTGCGGTCGTGATGTCGATGTGGATCAGCAATACCGCAACGGCCGCGATCCTCATTCCGATCCTGCTTGGCACGCTTCCGGAAGACGACGAACACGCGCCCGGCAGCGTGCTTGCCATCGCGTATGCGGCGTCGGTCGGTGGGATGGGCACGCTCATCGGTACTCCGCCCAACTTCATCACAGTCCGCTTTTTACAGCAGCAGGCCGGGGTGTCCTTCGATTTCGTTCAGTGGATGGGCGTCGGCGTTCCAGCCGCTTTCGTACTCGTCGTCGTCATTGGGTTCGTGCTCCAGTGGCTCGCCCCGCCTCCGCCTACCGAGGCCAACGTGACTCTCGTCGAGACGCCGTGGTCGAAAGGCGAGGTGGTTACGGCGATTTGCTTCGGTCTGGCGGTCGTCGGATGGACGGTGCCCGGAATCATGCGGGCGGTCGGAGCGCCTCACGCGGACGAGGTGGCCAAAGCGCTCCCGATTGGGGCGGTTGCCATATTCGCCGCAGCGCCCTTGTTCTTCGTGCTCGACACCGACCGACAGACCCCCGTCCTCCCCTGGCATGACGCGGCGCGAATCGACTGGGGTCTGATCTTGCTCTTTGGCGGTGGGCTGTCGCTCGGAGCCCAGATGTTCGACACCGGGCTCGCGGCGGACATCGGTCGCTGGTTCTTGGGGGTCACGGGGATCACATCGCTCTGGGGACTCACCGCCGCGCTGATCGTATTCACGGTGTTCTTCACCGAGGCTTGTTCGAACACGGCGTCCTCCAACATGATCGTGCCACTTGCGATCGCCGCAGCGATCGAGCTCGAGGTGTCACCTCTCCCTCCGGCAATCGCGGTAGGACTCGCGGCGAGCTGCGCGTTCATGCTTCCGATCGCAACCGGACCGAACGCAGTCGCATACGGCACCGGCGTGCTGCACTTGCCTCAGATGATGCGGATCGGATTCGTGCTGAACATCGTGTCTGCACTGACTCTTCTCGCAGTGCTCTACGGACTGGCGCTCTTCTACGGATGGTCGTAACGCCTTGCGGAATTGTTGAGAGCCGCCTCTTGGGTGACTCATGCTTACATTCCCGCACACGTCGTATGAGGCCATCCATGGGAACTGTCCCTTTTCTTCTGAATCAACTCCGTCCCGCCAAAAATGGCGCTGCGCTCACGCAAGCGGCCGCGTCGATCGCGTTGGCACAAGGCCAGCCACAAACGATCGTCGACGTTCTTCACGGACGCGCGTTTCGTTTCTATTCGGAAGGCATTCGTCAGTACCTCGCGATTCGGACGGGCTCTACCGATCGAGCGGACCACTACCTTGCAAAACTTCGCGCGTTCGTCGCAAAGACCGACAGCAACGACCTGATTCAAACGCCGGGCGTTCGCGCCCGGCTCTACCGCGCGACGCGGGGCTACCTACACAATCAGAGCCGTCCCCATGACCCGCCGACAAAGGAAGCTCTCGAGGCGCTGCCATGGCGCGCGCTGCCATCGGCGCACATGTCGGTCAGCCCACTCAACAAGCTTCGATACGGGCTCAAACCCGATGTCTCCGAACTGCTCGAGCTTCACTACGCTCGGGAGCTGACGGTCGAAGAGCTCGCGTACGTGTACGGCATGGGCGCCGTCGAAATGCGCCATCGCATCGAGGACGCAAAGGTCCACGCGCGCGCCATTCTCGATGAGCATGGCATCAAAGACGAAGAGCGCTTCGGACGAATCCTGGTCGAAGCGTTCGCGCTCGAGCCCGCGCCTCGAACGAAGGATGACGAACGAGAGGCCGTTGAACCGCTTCCTACCGGCACGATCGTCGGCGGCCGATACGCGATCGAAACCCGCGTCGGTCTGGGCGCGTTCGGCGACGTCTACCGTGCAAAGGATACCGAAGTCCCGGGTCATGTCGTTGCCCTCAAGCTTCTCCACCAGCCCGCCCACTCGAAGAAGGCCAAGCAGTCGGCGCTTCGCGAGTTGCGGCTGATCGCCTCTGTGTTCCACCCCTCGATCGTGCAGTTCAAGGACCACGGTTGGTTCGAAGAGCGGCTCTGGTTCGTGATGCCCTGGTACGACGGCGAAACGCTCGAGTCGCGTCTGCAGCGGGAACCGCTCAACCGAGCGGAGGCGCTGGAGATCTTCCAGCCGCTCGCACGAGCACTTGCGGCGATGCACGCCGCGGGAGTCCGTCACCAAGACGTGAAGCCGGAAAACATCTTCCTCGCGCGCATCCCTGGCTTCGGCAAAGCCGAGGTCACGCCGGTCCTGCTCGACCTCGGGGTAGCGGCCACGGAGGCCGAGATGGTCGTAGCGGGTACGCCGACCTACTTCGCGCCCGAGGTTGCAGCTCAGTTCGCGGCGGTCGACCAGAAGCCTTCCGTTAGCAACAAGGCGGACGTGTTTGCGCTAGCACTGTCGCTCCGAAACGCGCTCGAGCCGCAGACTCGGGAAGATGTCGCCGCCGGGGCGGTCGACACGTTCATCGAGAAGCGGTCGAAGGACACCCCGAACGCGCCGACGCGCCGAGCGCTCCGCTACTTGAAGCCTTCGTTCGACCGCTGGCTCAACTACGACGCGAACTCTCGCCCTTCCGCTGACGAGCTCGCCGACGAGCTCACGGTGTTGTCGCTCCCCGAGGAGCGTCGGGCGCGCATCAAGACGGTGTTGCGGTGGACCATCCCGATGGCGCTTGCTCTGCTCGGAGCGTCGGGCGCGGCCGTTACCGTGTTTTACCAGCAGGCGGAGACCGAGCGCGAAGTGGCAGCCCAAGCCAAGCAAACCGCGTCGGGCCTGGCGCAAGACCTCGCGACGACCCGCGAAATGGCAGAGCAGCTCGAGCTTCGCTACGAACAGAGCCGACTCACCCGTACCGAGCTTGCGAAGCGGCTGGCACGCACGGACGGCAAGGTCGCCTCGCTTCGCAACGACCTCAAAGACGAAGAGCGTCGACTTCGCCGGACGCGCGAGAAGCTCGCGGAGAATCGCCAAGAGAAGGCCACCGTGGAACAGCACCTGTCGGAGACCGAGCGTGAGCTCTCGACGGTGGAGCGAATCCTCGCGTCGACGAAGCAGAAGCTGAACAACACCGAGCAGAAGCTACTGGCAGAGCGAGACGAAACGCGGACACTCGAGCGTCGCCTCGAGCGAGCGGGCGATCGACTTCTCGAGGCGCAGGGTGACATCGCCGCACTCGAGGCACGCCTCGACGCGGAAGCTTCGAAGACCGAAGAGCTGCAGCAAGCCGTGTCCGACGCCGTGGCCGCGAAGAGCCGAGCGGAGCTCGAGCTGGAGTTCGCCCTCGAAGAGCTCGAGGTGTTGAAGCGAAGGGCGGCCGCGCCGCACGCCCCCGAGCCGGAGCAAGACCCGGCACCTGCAGAGCCTACTCCCGATACCTGATCCCGATGCGTCATCCGCTTGCCAACGTCGAGACTCGGTTTCTCGGTGCGCTGACCCTTCGCCTGTGCGTGCTCTTGGTCTTCGCGACCGCGTTGATGATGTTCATCGACGTCCCGCTGCAGGGCGAGGCCTCCCCGCACGGGATCGTGTCGTTCCAGCTAGCGAGCAGCCCCCACCGGGCGCTACGGATCCTGCTCGAGTGGAGAAGTCGAAGCGCGCTTGGGTACGGAAGACTCAGTCTGATTGCCGACTTCGTCTACCTGCTGATCTACGCACTCTTCTTCAGCGCACTGGCGCTCTGGGTGGGCGCAAAGCTCGGAGAAGCCAAGTGGAGCGTACGAGCCGCATGGGCGGCCACGACCGCCGCGATCTTGGACATCGTGGAGAACGGGGTGCTGCTCTACGAGCTCAATCGACTGACGTCGCCCTCGCCCTACCCGCAGCTCGCCGCGGCGTTGGCAATCGGGAAGTTTCTTCTGATCGCTCTATCGGCGGCGTACGGCCTAGTCGGAAGCGCGGTGGTGTTCGCGCGCCGTCAGCGACGGCCCTTGTAGCCCATCATGTCCTGAATCACCGATTCGCTCATTTCCGCGATTTCGGCCTCTTCGGCGATGCGTTCGGCGCAGTCCTCGCAGACCTTGATGCGCCTCCCTTCGGCCTTGACTGAAACGAGCTCGTCGACTTCGTCGTCGCAGGCACGGCAGGTCGGCATTATCGAGTCCGGGGAAGCAACCGGCCCATGCCGGGAAGGACCACGTTGGTTCGGACGGAGCGTACCGCGCCGCCGAGACCTGTCGGCAAGGCACGAAACGCGATGTCGACGTGCTTGGTGTCGGTCTCCACGCCGTGAAG
>CBFCWN010000119.1:0-9306 GCA_965601515.1 uncultured Myxococcales bacterium
CTTCCCGACGTCGACAGCTACATCGTCGATCAG
Source organism: uncultured Myxococcales bacterium (assembly GCA_965601515.1). Classification (GTDB taxonomy): domain Bacteria; phylum Myxococcota_A; class Polyangia; order Polyangiales; family Houyiibacteriaceae; genus SG8-38. The sequence goes on from CBFCWN010000119.1 coordinate 34, forward strand.
ATCTACGAAGTTCCCGACACGACCGACACGGACTGCGTCGGCGATATTTTCCAGCCGGGCGAAGACGCGGCGAACCGCTTGAACACGCGGCTCGAGAACGCGGACCCGGGCGACATCATATGCATGGCAGCTGGCACCTACACGATGGACGACACGGTTTCCATCTCGGCCGTCCCGAGGCTGACGCTCAAGGGCGTCGGCGAATCGCCTGACGACACCGAGCTCGTGTTCGGCGGCGTCGGAACCGGCAAGGGTATCTTCGTCCAAACCGACAACGTCACGGTCGAAAACCTCTGGGTGAGGGACAGCGGCGACAACGGTATCGAGCAGGAGGGCGTCACCGGTGCGGTCTTTAGGAAGGTTCACGTAAGCTGGACGAACGAAGATCCAGGACAGAACGGCCCATACGGCATCTACCCAACGTTCTGTCAGGAAGCGACCGTGGAGTACAGTCAGGTCACCGACGCATCCGACGCGGGTATCTACGTCGGTAAGTGCGGCTGGGGTGAAGGCAGCCAGGGCGGCGGCGTCGCGCGCTACAACGTTGTCGCGCGAAACGTCGCGGGCCTCGAGATCGAGAACTGCAACACAGTCACCGCGCACGACAACTACGTCATCGACAACACCGGCGGCTTCCTGACCTTCCAGCAGCCGGGCGCTGCGGGAAGCGGCAACACGCCGTCGAACTCGAACATCCTGGTAGAGAGAAACCAGGTCTACTGCAACAACCGCGAGAACTTCGCCACAACCGGTATCGTTCAGGAGATTCCCGTCGGCACGGGCCTCCTCATCCTTGGTGGCAACCTCAACGACGTCCGGAACAACGACGTGCAGAGCAACGACTCGGGCGGAGTCGTGATCGTCAGCAATGCGGTTACGTGTGACGCCGCTGGGTTCGACTGCCCGCCCTACGAAGACTTCCCGGAATACAATCCATACCCGCAGGACATCTACGCGCACGACAACTTCTTCGCGAACAACGGGACCAGCGCCGACACGAACAGTGAGTTTGGTCAGCTGTTCCTCTTGAAAGGCTGGGGGACTGCCGACAGTCCTACGCCCGAGGTGATGTGGGACGGCTACCTCGAGCCGCCTGGCGACGCGGACCCCGGGATCTGCTTGGGCACCGACTTTGACGGGACGTACGCCGACTGGACCGGAGACCAGTGCCAAGGGCTCGAGTTGGAACTGTGGCTCCCCTGTTTGCTGGACCGCGAAAATGGAACCGACAGCACGGAGGGACGCCTCTGCGAGGGCACGTCGCTCTAACCCGACCACGGACGAACAACCGACCAAAGGGCAGGCAGAATCATGAAAAAAGCACTTAACTTAACTGTTCTCTCCTTCCTCGTTGTTGCCACCGCGTGTAGCGACAGCTCCTCCGGATCCGGCGGCGACGCCGGGTCCGGCGGCACCGCCGGGGCCGGCGGTGAAGCTGGAATGGGCGGCGAAGCTGGCATGGGAGGCGAGGCTGGCATGGGCGGCATGGGCGGCATGGGCGGCGAAGGCGGCGGTGGCGACGTCCCCAAGGGCACCTGTCACTCGAGCGTCCCCGATCTCCTCTCGGAGTGGGCGCTCTTCGCCGACATCCGGAACCAGGTGCCCGCGGACGGAGTCGTTCCGTACGAGGTCACGTCGGCTCTTTACACCGACGGCGCACTGAAGCGCCGCTTCGTGGCGCTTCGTGACGGCGGCAGCATCGAGTACTCGGACATCGAGCGCTGGAAGAGCCCGGTTGGGACGATTTACGTGAAGACCTTTGCGTTCCCTCCCAACCTCGACGACCCCGAGTCGGACGGTCTCGAACAGCTGATCGAAACTCGACTTCTGGTCCACGTGGCGGCCGAGGACGACCGCCTCGGCTGCAGCGGCGCTGAAAGCTGCTGGCAAGTGCACGCGTACGTGTACGAAGAGGACATGGACGACGCGATCTGCGAAACGAGCGGAGCCGTCGTCTCCGTCGAATACACCGACCCGGTCACTGAAGAACAGCAAATGGTGCCGGAGTACGGAGTTCCCCGAACCGGTGCGTGCCGCGACTGTCATGGCGCCGGCGAGGACACCCGAACGCTCGGTCCGTCTACCGGTATGCTCAACCGGGGCAACGACTACCTGGGCGAATCGGTCGAGAACCAGATCGACCATCTTTTCGACCTCGGCATGCTCTCGGAGCCTGAGCCCGAGCAGGAGCGTGTCACCTACGCCGACCCCGTCGCTCTTACGACGGAGTGTCAGACGCCGGAGTGCTACCACGAGGCCGCGCGTTCGTGGTTCGACTCCAACTGCGCGCACTGCCATGCGCCGGACGGCGAGGCCAAGTCCACTGGGCTCTATCTGGACTACCAGAGCATGGACCCGGAGGGCGCAACGCTCGCGGACTTCCGAAGGTGGGGCGTCTGCAGAACGCCGACGTCGGCGGGTGGTGTTCGAAACTGCGGTGACGCGGAGCTCGACATCGTTCCCGGTGACCCGGACAGCTCCATCACGCTCTGCCGAATTGACTCGGTACGAGAGAGCGAAATGATGGCGCCGCTCGGTCGGAGCCTCATCGACGAGGACGGGTACGACATCATTCGTCAGTGGATCACGGATCTGCCCGTGCTCTTCGAGAACATGCCGACCTCGTGCTCCAACGTCGAAGACGCACTCTGACAATGACTCGGCACCGATGGTCCGCCCTGGCGCTCGCCCTCATTGCGGGCGCCTGCGGCGGCTCGCCGGGAGACGAGCTCGGCGCGAACCTCGATAGCCCAGCACTCGACGACCCGGTCGTCGATCGGGAGCCTGAAGTCGTGGACGTTCCAACGCCGTGGCCGATCAAAGCGTTCCCGGAAATCCCAGCATCGGTCACCGAGGCGCCTGAAGCGAGAGTCGAGCTCGGCCGGCTTCTGTTCTTCGATCCCGTCTTGTCGGTCGACGAACAGACGGCGTGCGCAACGTGCCACAGTGAGCGCTGGGGCATGTCCGACGGCCTCAAACGGTCGGTCGGCCACGGGGCCGGGCTCTTGTCGGGACCGAGACGTCGGGGGCCCAACACGCTGCGACGAAACTCCATGACGCTGTACAACCTGGTCTTCCGCGAGACGCTCCTTTGGGACGGACGAGCGACGACCCTCGAAGAGCAGGCACTGCTTCCTCTCCTTTCGGAAGAGGAGATGAACGTCGACCCGGCAGAGGCGATCGAGAAGCTGCGGGCGATCCCCGAGTACGTCGAACGCTTCGAAGAGGCGTTTCCCGAGGATCCAAACGTCAGCGTTGCCAACATGACGTCGGCGCTAGCCGCCTACCAGCGAACCTTCATTTCCAACGGTTCGACCTATGACGCCTACGTCAGTGGGCGCCCGGAGCTGATGACCGATCAGCAGGTCGAGGGTATGTTTCGCTTCGCCGAGCTCGGCTGCGACAGCTGCCACGTGCCACCGCTCTTCGAGTCGGAGACCTTTGCGGATCGAAACGTTCCCGAGGTGGACGGAGTCGTCGACTACGGCCTCGAGGAACACACTGGCCACCTTGAGGATCGCGGCAAGTTCCGCACCGTCACGCTGCGAAACCTGCTGTCGACGGGTCCCTACTTCCACAACGGCTCGATCGTGAGCATGGGCGACGCCGTGCGCCACGAGCTCGAACAGAGCGGCTTGCCGTATGACGACGAGGACGTGCGTCTCATCTTGGGCTTCATCGACAAGACGCTGCGCGATGAGCGGCTCGAAGCCATCCGTCCATTCGAGCTACCAAGCGGACTCCCCGTTCCTCTCGACCCTCCTGGAAGCCGCTAACTCCGTCAATCGACCAGCAGCCGGCTTTCGTCCATGAAGCCGTCGTCCTCGATGAGGTCGATGCGGCTTCGGGCGAAGCGGCGGGCTGCGGCGAGGGAGCGCTCGCCGTGGCCGTGGTCGAGACACCATTGGGCGTGCTCGCACAAAAGAGCGAGCTCGATGCTGCGACCGAGCGTCATCGCAAACCGCCTGGCGCCGGCTTCGACGAGGTCGCGTTCTCCGAGGTTCTCCTGAACCCACGCGCCGGCGTGACGTAAGGCCGACGCCGCACGCTCGACCGGGGCCTCTAGCCTCGGGTCGGTGGCGGCGCTGAGTGCGCGTCGAATCTCGTCGGCGAACGCATCGAGCACACCGTCCTGCTTGAGCGCGCGCAGGGTGTCGAGCGACAGCACGTTGGTCGTACCCTCCCAAATCGGCAGGACCTGCGCGTCCATCAGGAGCTTTGGAAGCCCGGTGTCGTGCACGTAGCCGGCACCGCCGAACGCCTCGAGCGTCTCCGACGCGATCGCGACCCCCTGCTTGCCCGTCGTGAGCTTGGCAAGGGGCGTGAGAATGCGACTGATGAGCTCGTCGGAGGGACTGCCCTCCCCGGTCTCGATGCGTCCGAGCAGCTCGACGACTCTGAACGTGAGGAGAAACGCACCCGACGACTCCGCGACCATGTCCGCAAGCGTATCGACGTGGAGCGGCTTGTCGATGAGCCGCGCGCCAAAGGCCTCGCGCTTGTCGGAGTAATCGCGTGCGAGCGCAATCGCGCGGCGCATCCCGAGAACGGCTCCCACGGCGTTCCAAGTACGGGTGACGTTGAGCATTGGAGTGATGCTGCGCACGCCGTTGGTGAGTCCGGCCACCGGCGTCGCGACGACGCCGTCGAGCGTCATCTCTGCCGTCGGAACCTTCCGCGTCCCGAGCTTGTCCTTCAATCGATTGATTCGAAGACCCTGGAGTCGACCCTCTGAATCCCTGAGCTCGAGATAGAACATCGCAAGACCGCGGCCGCCGGGAGGGTTCCCCTCGGGCCGAGCGAGCGTGAGCGCCATGTCTGCCGTCGTCGCCGAGGTGAACCACTTGGTGCCGTAGAGCCTCCAGGCGTCGCCGTCCTGGCGCGCCACGGTCTCCGTCTGACCTACGTCGGACCCACCGGTGCGTTCGGTCATCCACTGGCCCGAGGTCCACATCACGTCGGGATCGCGAGACAAGAGCTTCGGAATGGCACGCTCGATGAGGGCCTCATTCCCCGACGCGAGAAGCGTCGCCGCCGCGCCGTCGGTCATCGCGAGAGGGCAGTTGTAAATGTCGAGCGACGGCTGCGCGATGTAGTTGAGGACGTGCTGATGGACGCGCCCATACGCGCGAAGCTCGCGGTCGTAGCCTGCGGCGACCAGCCCGTGCTCCGCCGAAAGCACCTGCGCTCGCTTCCACACCTCGGTCACCTCGACGTGATCGATCCGGTTGCCCCACGCGTCCCACATCGTGTGCACGGGCTCTTGCTCGAGATCGGCGAGCGCCAGCCGGTAGAGCTCACCGCCGCTCTGCTCGCCGAGGTCACGGTACTCGGGCTCGAAGCGGTCCTTGAGCTCGGGAGGGAGAGTACGCGCGACGTACTCCCTCAGGAGCGCGTCCGATTCGTACTGATTTCCGAGCGTGGGTGGAGTCTGGAAAAAGGCCATGCTTGTTACTCAGATTGGCAACCAGTGATGTTTCGTGAAACCACTCTACGAGCGAGCGGCCCTAGAGTCAACGGGGAAGGCGCGGCAGACGCCCGCGAAGTGCTAGAGAACAGCAGAGGTATTTCATGCTCCCCGTCAAGGTCGCGACCGCGTCGCTCAACCAGACGCCACTCGACTGGGCCGGCAACCAGGCCCGGATCGAAGCCGCCATCGCGGCGGCTCGCGCCGCTGGCGTCGGGCTGTTGGCGCTCCCGGAGCTCTGCACGACCGGGTATGGGTGCGAGGACGCGTTTCTCGGTCCCGACGTGGCTGAGCGTGCTTGGACGATGCTCGAAGAGCTCGTCCCACAGACCTCCGGGATGGTCGTCACGATCGGGATCCCCGTGCGCAGGAGAGGCGGCCTCTACAACACGGCCTGCGTGATCGCCGACGGCCGCATCGCCGGCTTTTCGGCGAAGGAGCACCTCGCAGGAGAAGGGCTCCACTACGAGCCTCGCTGGTTCAAGTCGTGGCCGAACCACCAGGTCGTCGAGCTCGAGCGCAACGGCGAGAGCTACCCCTTCGGCGACGTATTCTTCGACTTCGAAGGTGTACGCGTCGGCTTCGAGATCTGCGAGGACGCGTGGGTTGCCCAACGACGAGGCGCACACGACGGACATGCGATGGACATCATCGTGAACCCGAGCGCGAGTCACTTTGCATTCGGCAGACACGCGGTGCGTGAACGACTGGTGCTCGAGGGTTCGCGCTCGATGGCGGTGACGTACCTCTATGCGAACTTGCTCGGCAACGAGGCCGGACGCGTGATTTACGACGGTGGCTGCTACATCGCCCAAAACGGCAAGATGCTGGCGGAAACCCCGCGCCTCACCTTCGACGACTTCTCGTTGGCGACTGCGGTAGTCGACGTGGAGGCGTCGCGTACCGAACAGGTTCGCACGACGAGCTTCAAGGCGGACAGCACCGACCCCGGTGTGAAACGAATTGTGGTCGACTTCGAACTGCCCCGCGCGAAGATGGAGCGCGGCGAAATCGAGAAGCCGGCCTGGGAGCGGACCGAGACACACAAAGAAGAGGAGTTCATGCGCGCGATCACGCTCGCGCTCTTCGACTACCTTAGAAAGTCTCGCTCACGCGGTTTCGTGCTCAGCATCAGTGGCGGTGCAGATTCCGCAGCGGCTGCGTGTCTGGTGTCGCTGATGGTGGACCGTGCGCTCGCGGGACTCGGCGGCGAGCGGTTCGCCGAAAAGGTGGGCCTGCCTCCACAGGCGAACGCGAAGGACTGGGTTCGCGAGCTTCTTTGCTGCGCCTATCAGCCCACCGACAACAGCGGCGAGGTGACGCGAAACGCAGCCACCGGCGTCGCGGAAGCCATCGGCGCGACCTTCTACATTCTCGAGGTACAGCACATCGTCGACGCATACGAGAGACTGATCGCCGAAGCCGTGGGCCGCGAGCTCACCTGGGACCGCGACGACATCACCCTCCAGAACATCCAAGCGCGCGCCCGCGGTCCGAGCGTGTGGATGCTCGCCAACATGCGGAGCGCGCTGCTGCTCTCCACGAGCAACCGTTCGGAGGCGGCGGTCGGCTATGCCACGATGGACGGCGACACCTGCGGCGGCCTGAGCCCCATCGCCGGCATCGACAAAGCGTTCCTCCGGCACTGGCTTCGCTGGCTCGAAACGACCGGGCCGGTCGGCCTCGAGCCGATTCCTGCGCTTCACGCGGTCAACGTTCAGACTCCAACGGCGGAGCTACGACCGAAGGAAAGCGACCAAACCGACGAGGGCGACCTGATGCCCTACCCGGTGCTCGATGCGATCGAGCGACTCGCCATCGGCGACAAGCTTCCGCCGGCCGACTGTCTCGAGGTCCTTTCCTCGGACTTCACCGACTACGACCAGGAGACTCTTCGCGCCTGGGTAAGACGCTTTTTTCGGCTGTGGTCGCGCAACCAGTGGAAGCGCGAGCGGTACGCACCTTCGTTTCACGTGGACGACCAGAATCTCGACCCGAAGACGTGGTGCCGTTTCCCCATCCTGTCGGGTGGGTTCGAGCGAGAGCTGTCAGAGCTCTGAGACCCGCTGTACCATGCGCTCGATTTCGGCTTGGACCACGTCCGGCTGCTCCATCGCCAGGAAGTGCGTGGCGTCTTCCAGAATGACCGCCCGCGCCGAAGGCTGCGCCTCGAGAAAGGCCTTCCGCGACTCGTGATTGAACGGGGGGCCCGACGTCCCGCGGGCGATCAGCGTGATCGGGCATCTCACGCGTTCGAGCGGCCGGTACGGGCTGGTCGTCGCCACAGCGAAGGTCCTGCTTTCCCACTCTCGCTCGCACGTCAGACGTACGTTGCCCGACTCCGTGGGTCGCGTGCCGCCGTCGACGTAACTCTCGATCCACCCCTTGGGCCAGGTCTTGAAAGGACCCTTGCCCACGAAGTTCTCCACCGCGGCATTTTTGGAGGGGAACTCCATGCGGCGACGCGCAGCGGCTTTCGCGATGGGGACAACACGGTCGCTCAGCCCGAAGAAACGGAGAAGCGTGCTCGGGACGACGAGCCGCGGAGGCACCATCACGGGGTCGATGACGACTAGGCCGGCGACGAGATCCGGCCGCGCGGCCGCGAGCTCGACGCTCACCGTCGCCCCCATCGAGTGACCGACCAGGACCAGAGGCCTCGCCAGAGGCTCGACGAAGGCCTCGAGATCCTCGCGATAGCGAGCCCACGAGCGAAGCTCTCGTGGATGGGCGGGAAGACTCGTGAAGCCATGCCCCCGGGCGTCCATCGCGTACACGTCGATCGTCGGATCCAGTGCCTCGAACAGGAGCCGGTAGGTCTCGGCATTGAACCCGGTCGCGTGGGCGAAGTGCACGGTTGCGGCGGATTCGCCCACGGCTGGGCGCCGGAGGAAAGACACGTCCTCGATCCGTTCCCTTCGAAGGCCGCTCACGACTGTTTGGGGGTCACGCGCTTGAACACCCGCGCGATGATTCCATCGGCTGTGGCGGGCATGATTCGCTTCAACGCATCGGCGACGTGCGCTTCTTTGGTGATCAGCACGCGCGGCGAGTTGTACTCGATGGCCTTCACCACGCGTGCGGCGACCACGTCGGGAGACGTCCCCAGTCGGTCGAACAGGCGCTGTGTCGAATCGCGAAGGCTCGCGTGAGTGTCAGTCACCAGGCGCGCGTTCTGAATGATGTTGGTCTTGATGGCGCCCGGATGCACCGACGTGACGCCGATGTTGTACTCGGCGACTTCGGCGCGAAGCGACTCGCTGAAGCCCCGTACGGCGAACTTGCTGGCGACGTAGCTCGTCTGGAGCGGCGGCGCGATGATCCCAAACACGCTCGAGAGATTGACGACGTGTCCTTCGCCGGAGGTTTTGAGGTACGGCATGAAGAACTTGCAGCCGTACAACACGCCCCAGAGGTTCACGCCAATGATCCATTCGAGGTCGTCGACGTCGTGCTCCTCGAACGTGGCGTACACCGTCACACCCGCATTGTTGATGAGAACCTGGACGCCCCCGAAGTCCGCCGCGACGTTCGCCGCGAACTTCTCCATCTCGTCACGCTTCGAGACATCGACCACGTAGGAGCGCACTTCAGCGCCGCTGCCCGCGAGCCCCTCGCCGACCTCCTCGAGTGCCGCTTCATTCACGTCGCAAATCGCGAGCCGGCACCCCTTTTGCGCCAATGCCATGGCGGTTTCACGGCCAATGCCGTTTCCCGCACCCGTGACGACCGCCACTTTTCCCTCGAGACTGCGCATACGTGACACTTACCTGCAAACGGTGTCCTCTGCCACACATCGGTGGGGA
>CBFCWN010000120.1:0-9146 GCA_965601515.1 uncultured Myxococcales bacterium
TCGGTCGTCGTCCGTGGAACTTCGTCGGGGAGGTCGACGTCGAAGCGGGCCGCATCATAGGCCGTCCATCGAGGCCGGGGGATTTCGACCACTCGCCCGTAATAGAACGCGCGCTCCGCCGGATCGAAGTCCGGATCACGCCAGGCCGCAGCGAGGTCGGCGTCGCCGATCGTGTTCGTCCACGTGGCCGTCTCGACGTCGACGGTGTTTCCCACGGGCGTCAGCTCGCCTTTGGCATTCAGCCGCCTTCGCTTCTTGTCGCTCCATGCCACGTCGTACACCTTTTCGTGAAGCACTCCTTCGGAGTCCAGCCATCCTTTGACGATCTGAACGCGATCGAGGTTCGCGCCGATGGGGTCGCGACTTGCCTGAATGAGGAAAGTCGGAGACCCGCCGTCCGGCCCGTGTGTCAGGTCTCCGCCCATCGGGACACCTTTGACGTAACCGACAGTGCCGATGTCCCTCAGCTCCGCGTCATTGGGGTCGAAATCCCACCCACCGAAGAATCGAACCTTCATGCGGGAGCCGGTCGTCGCGTACACCTCTTTTCGCTCGAGCGCGTCCCAGATCGCCTCTCGCGTGTTTTCGGTGGCCCAGACTGCGGCACGACCTCCAGCGAGATACTGCCACGCGTAGCGGGTTACGCCATTGAGCTCCTTGCTCACGTGCATCGCACGTTCGGGGCTCGGCTCGTAGGGCGCTTGCTTGCCGAAGAAGTTGTCTTCTTCGACGCCGGTCAGCGCCGTGTGCGCATCGGTCGAACCGACCATGCCGAACTTGAACGGGTTGGCACCGAGCGCGCTCTCGAGTTTCAGCCCTTGCTTGAGCGCTTCCCGAGCGTACTCGCCGGAGCGCATCTCCGGCGTTTCGAGTTCTTGGAGGGTAAGGTTTCCGTTGTCCCACCCCTCGACCCCGTAGCCAGCAAGCTCGTCGTTCGGTGAGAGCGCCGGGTGCGCCTCCCCGTCTCCCTTGATCTGTGTGACCTCGTAAAGCGGCTCCCAACGTGCGCGGCGCTCGACGTAGTTGGGTGTGAGAGGCTCTCCCTCGAAGTCGACGAGAGCGAACATGCGGCCGTTCGAGAGATTGCCATTGTGGGGAATGGCGAGCGCGCGGCCCCCGGTCTGAGATTCGTACTTCTCCATCCAGGCCCAGAGGTCCTCTGGGTCTTCGCTTTGCATCGATGAGAAGGGAAGCAGCTGGTCCGCTCGGTCTTTGCCGTCGCGGAGGATGACGTTTCGGTGGAGATTGTTGCCGTTCGGGACGGACGTCCATTCGTAACCGATCAGCGTGGTAAATCGCCTTGGTTCGTAGAACTGCTCGGCGATGCGGTTGTTCTCGGCCCACACGCCTTTTGCGATTGGGACGAGCACCTTCGGGTCCTGGATCACTTGGGGCAGCGTGCCGGACGCAAGCGCCGCTGGAATCTCCACGCCGACCTGACGCGCTTGCTCACCCCCCGCGACCATCATCTCGTGCCACCTCTTGGCGTCCTTGTCTTCCATCAAAGTCGGATTGCCCTCGAGCAGCTCGACGCCGATTCCAAGCCCTTCGGCGTGGTCGGTCAGCACCACGAAGTCGAGCGGTCTTCCAAGCCGAGCCGGCTGCCCGGAAGAGGCGATGACCGTGTCGCCGCGTGCAAATCGCATCGCGTCTTCTGGACCCAAGCGCGTGCCGCCTCCGATCGCATCGGTGGAGTTCGCGCTATGCAGATGGGTTTCGCCCCAGAACACGTCGACCGGGTACGCCGGGCGTACGCTTGGCGAGTAGGGACGACCGTCGCGCGTCGCGGAGGGTTTCTCTTCGACCGAGGGAGGCTTGGCGTTGGAAGCCTCCTTCACGGGGGTTGGGTTCGGAGCTTCGTTCCCTGGACTGCCTGTGCAGCTGACCACCAAGACAAGGGAGAGTGCAACGGCATGCTCAATGGATCGACGCATGAGAACCTCGTGGACCGAAAAAGGGAGATTGCGCGTCGGGATTATGGGGCACGACGACTCGATGGCACGGAACGTTCCTAGGCTCGGGAGCAGGCCGCGCGGCCCCACAAAAAGCCTGCGTTTTAGGCGAATCGCGCGGGTTGGTCTGTAAAGTATTGGGATGATTATGGTTTTGAGGGGGCCGCGTGTCCCCGTGGTACGTTCGGTTGGACGGGCATGAGCGGATCGGGCGACGACAAGCACAGGGCGAGACTTCTGAACGCCATGCTGGATCGGGTCGATGTCGATTCACTGCTGGCGCAGGTCGACCTCGACGACCTGCTGGCCCGTATCGACGTCAACGAGCTTCTCGACCGCGTGGATGTCGATCGTCTGCTCGACCACGTCGATGTGAATCGGCTCTTGGACGGGGTCGACGTCGATCGCCTGTTGGACGGGGTCGATGTCAATCGCCTGCTCGATCGAGTCGACGTCAATCGGCTCGTCGATCGGGTCGACGTTCAGGCGATCACCAGGCGGGCGGACGTCGGGGGACTGGTTGCTCAGAGTACCGGTCAGGTTGCGGGGTCGACGTTGGATATCGCCCGTCGACAGGCGGTGGGTCTCGACACTCTCATCATGGGGCTGGTCGATCGGCTGCTCGGTCGCGATCTTGCCGCACAGCCGCTAGGCCCCCCAAAACTGATCTCGCAGAACTTGGAGGCCCGACCCGTGACGAAGCCGGGCAGATCGCGCATCAGCGGATACTACGCGGGGCCGTTGTCGCGACTGCTCGCGTATCTGATCGACTCGTTTCTGGTCTTCTCCGGAGCCGGTCTCATCTCCGCGATCGCGGTGGGGTCGATCAACGTGGTCATTGGCGGCGATCTTCAGTGGGACTGGCGCGCGGGGGTCCTCGGTTTCATCGCGTTCTCGATTTGGGCGTTCGTGTACTTCTGGTTCGGAGTAGCGATCTCCGGGCGCACGGTTGGAATGTCCGTCCTTGGTATCAAAGTCGTCGAGAAGTCTGGAACGCCGGTGACGCCGGGCCACGCGGCCGTGCGCGCAGTCGTGCTGCCGATCAGCATCGCCTCGGTGCTCGGAACCCTGAGCGTCGTCTTCGACCCCAAGCAGCGCGCCCTCCACGACTGGGCTGCAAAGACGGCGGTCGTCTACGACTGGGGCGATCGCCCTGCGGAGCTACCCGCGCCCCTCAGCAAGTGGCTCACCGACCACGGTGTCGGCGACGTCGAGGGCTGAGTGGGGGCCGCCAATCTCGCATCTCGAAAATTATTGACCTATCAGTCATTTATTGGCACTCTGCTCCTGTCCGCCGCAGGAAGTCGAGAGAACCATGGGAGCCGAAAGTTGGGACGCAGTCATGCTGCTCGCAGTGTTCGTGGCGACCGGTCTTACGGTGGCGGCCACCCTTCTCATGGCATCGGGGGTCATCGCGGGTCTGCTCGCGCTCACTCGAGGACAAACGGCAAACGGCTACTGGCGCGAGTGTGTCGTGTGCCTCCCAAGAGGCATTGCGATCGTGTCAGCCGTCGGAGCGGCGTCCGTGGTCGTCATCGCAGTCTTGTTTCATCGCTGACGATCCGCAGACGCGGGACCGTTCGCAAATCACGCGAGTTGATTTGCAAGTGATTGGGATTGTTGGGGTTGTGGGTACCCCGCGTGTCCCCTCCTAGAAGAGGGTGTAAATGAACGGCGCCGCTGCGGTTCCGCCTAGGACGACCAGGAGGCCGAGTAGCAGGATCGAGATGATGATGGGCGCGAGCCACCACTTTTTGTTGGCTTTGAGGAAACCGACGAACTCCGATACGAGGCCGGTCTGTTTGCCCGAGGCCTTACTCAGGAACTCGCCTTCGTCGTCGTGTTTGTTCGTGTCGGTCATGCGCTTTTTCCTAAAACTGATGGAAGTAGTTCTCTTTGTCTCGGGGAGGCCGTGCCTGCGTCCAATAGCTTGATGCCGATGAATCGTAGCTCCGGTGCATCGCATCTCGGCCGAATACCCGACGGATCACCGCGATCGGTCCGATGATGAGGAAATACAGCGTCGCCATGATCACGTACGACAGGACGAAGCCGATCGGGAAGGCGAGGAGCGAGAGCCCGACGTAGAGAAATCGGTTCGCCCGAGGAAAGACCAGCGAGAAGAACAGCGACACGATGCCGAGTGCCGCAAGCACCGTGACGACCGTCATGCGAGCCTCGCCCAACCCAAACGAGAACAAGAGCTTCTCGTAGTACGCGAGGGCGGCCAGCACACCGAAGCCAACGAAGGCGATGACCCCGAACTGACGCAACGTCTTGTCGTCTGGATTGAGGTTGATTTCGACGAGCTTGCTCATGATTAATCCAAGGCGAACTGCTCGAGATACGCACCGCGGTCGATCGTCTGGGCGTTCGGCTGCTCTGCCTTCTTAAGCACGAAATTGTCGATGACCAGCACGTCCATGTTCGTTCCCATGAAGCACCGGTAGGCATCTTCCGGCGTGTTGACGATCGGCTCGCCCCGGACGTTGAAACTCGTATTGATCAAAACCGGGCAACCCGTCTTTGCGTTGAACGCTTCGAGAATGCCCGCGAAGCGAGGGTGACGGTCGCGGTCGACGGTTTGGACACGCGCGGAATAGTCCACGTGCGTGATCGCGGGGACGACCGAGCGCTTTTGGTGGAGCTTCTCGAGGCCGGTCGCACTGTCGTCGACCGGCAGTCGCTTGTCCTCTTTGACCGGTGCCACCAGGAGCATGTACGGGCTGTCGTCTTCGGGACGCATCTCGAAGAACTCGTCCACATGCTCGCGAAGGATGGCAGGCGCGAAGGGGCGAAAAGACTCGCGGAACTTGATCTTGAGGTTCATCGTCGACTGCATCTCGGAGGAACGGGGGTCACCGAGGATCGAGCGGCTTCCAAGCGCGCGGGGCCCGAACTCCATTCGCCCGGCCATGTGGCCGACCACGTTCTGCTCGACCAACAGGTCCGACACGGCATCGCAAAGCTGTTCTTCCGTCGGGTAGTGTTCGTAGACCGCGTCCTGCGAATCGAGGAAAGCCCGGGTCTCGTTCTCGGAGTAGTGCGGCCCGAGGAGCGAGCCGCTTTGCATGTCCTTGCCTTCGCTACCTCGGGGCTTATCGAGCAGCTGGTACCAAGCGAAGAGCGCTGCGCCGAGCGCGCCTCCCGCATCCCCCGCAGCGGGCTGAATCCAAATGTTGTCGAAGGGGCCCTCTCGAAGCACTCGGCCGTTCGCCACACAGTTCAACGCAACTCCCCCAGCCATCGTGAGGTTCGGTAAGCCCGTGACCTCGTGAGCGTGGCGAGCCATCCGGAGGACGATCTCTTCGGTGACGGCTTGAATCGACGCTGCGATGTCCATCTCACGTTGCGTGATCTCCGTTTCCGAAGTGCGCGGCGGACCGTCGAAGAGCTCGTCCATCTTCGACGATGTCATGCGGTCTTGATAACAAAACGCGAAGTAGTCCATGTTCATTCGGAAGGAGCCGTCTTCCTTCAAATCCAGAAGCTCGTTGACGATGCGATCGCGGTAGATGGGCTCGCCATATGGCGCGAGCCCCATGAGCTTGTACTCACCGCTGTTGACTCTGAACCCCGTGAAATAGGTAAACGCCGAATAGAGCAGCCCGAGCGAATGCGGAAACCGCAGCTCCTTCAAGAGCTCGATCTGATTGCCGCGACCAACGCCGATGCTCCCGGTCGCCCATTCGCCGACGCCGTCCATCGTGAGAATCGCTGCCTCCGCAAACGGTGAAGGGAAGAACGCGCTCGCGCCGTGCGACTCGTGGTGCTCGAGAAACACGAAACGACCCTCGTACTCGCCGCCGAGGCCATTTCTGAGCTCTCGCGGCGTGTGAAGCTTCTGCTTCAACCAGAGCGGGAGTCCCATGAGGAAGAGCTTGAAGCCCGCGGGGGAGTACGAAACGTAGGTCTCGAGAATCCGCTCGAACTTCATGAGCGGCTTGTCGTAGAAGACGACGAGATCGAGGTCGCTGCGGCGGATCCCTGCCTCGCGCAGGCAGTAGTCGATCGCGTGCTGAGGAAAACCGTAGTCGTGCTTCTTGCGAGTGAAGCGCTCCTCTTGCGCAGCTGCCGCGATTCGGCCGTCCTGAACCAGAGCCGCAGCGCTGTCGTGATAGAACGCCGATATACCGAGGATGTTCATTTTCTCTTGAATAGGGGCCGTCCTCCTAGCCGAACTAGCTCGACACCGCCAGAGCTCCTCGGCGGCATACCAATCGGTCGCAGGGTCTGCAAAGTACGGCGTGTAGGAGTCACCAGACCCGCGGCCTTGGAAGGCTTTCTAGGAAACTCGGTGGAAGCCCGAGCCGGGCGACCTGGGCGCCCCGGCGCGAATCTGGACAGTCGTTGGCACGCCACCTAGCCTGCACCGATGGAACTCCGCGGCGGACA
This sequence comes from uncultured Myxococcales bacterium, assembly GCA_965601515.1. Classification (GTDB taxonomy): domain Bacteria; phylum Myxococcota_A; class Polyangia; order Polyangiales; family Houyiibacteriaceae; genus SG8-38. The sequence goes on from CBFCWN010000120.1 coordinate 6,348, forward strand.
GTGGGTGGCCTTGGGCGGGCTCTTGCTGCTGGTGGTCGCCACGGTCTACCCGGTCTTCGAGAACGGCTTCGTCTACGACGATGTCGACATGATCGAACGGGGCGACGTGATCCACGATCCGTCGGAGATTTTGACGTTCTACGTTCGAAACACGATGTACGCGTCTCCGGTGAAGCGGGACACCGAGCTGATGGTAGACACCTACCGACCGGTGACGATGACGAGCTTCTTCTGGGACTCCGCGCTCAGCGGACGGTCGCCTTGGGCCTATCACCTTACCAACCTGGCCATGCACCTCGCGTGCGTCGTCCTCGTTTTCTTCTTCGTTCGGGGGTTCGTCGGGCGGAACGCCTGGCCTTACGCCCTCTTCGGCGCCGCCTGGTTCGCACTCTCGCCTCACCCCGCGAGCGCTCACGTCTGGATCAACGGTCGCTCCGATCTATTCGCGACCTTTTTCGGGCTCGCCGCAATTCTGACGTGGCGGCGCGGCCTCAGTCGAACGGGGGGCCTCCGCGCCGCATGGATCGCAGCGTCAGCGTCCCTGTTCTTGCTCGGACTCATGAGCAAGGAAGTCCTCGTCGCCGCGTGGCTGCCGATCGTGCTCTGGCCAGAGACCACGCCCGATCTTCGATGGACCGAGCGCCTCAAGCGGACGGCTGGCTTTTCGGCTGCAATCGGGATCTACCTCGCGCTACGCGTTTCAGCGCTCGATGGCGTCCGCACGAATGAAGGTCCGGCCCACATTTTCACGGCGATCAGCTATCTGGCCCCGGTCGAGATCGAAGGGCTGCTCGGCGCACTTTATCCTCGACGCCTCTACCTGCGATTCATGAGCGAAGAGTTCGGCGCGCTCAGCGTCGTGTCCCTCATCGCACTAGCGGTCCTCTTCCTCGCCATCGGGGGAGTCGCGTTCTCTCTCCGAAAACGACTTCCTTTGGTGTCGTGGGGAATGCTTTGGTTCGCGTCCTGCATCGCTCCGGTTGCGATCGTGGCGGGGCTTCTATGGCCAGGCTTCGGCCGCTATCTCTATCTTCCCTCGGCGGGTCTGGCCGTTGCCATCGCGGCTCTCGCGCAGCTCCTTTGGACACGGATCCCCCATCGACGTGTGCTTTGGGCCGGGGCCGGCGTGCTCTATCTCACCGCTCTCGCGCTAAGCCTTCGCGGCTGGGTGCACGACTTTCGGAACGAGGAGACGCTCTACCTCGCGACCATCGAGCGAAACCCCGAAGGCGCACACGGCTACGGCTGGCTGGGCATCTCGCGTGCCGCACGCGATCGCTACGACGATGCGATCGGCCCTCTCACCATCGCACATAAGCTCGCGCCGGATGTGCCCAGATACCCGATCCGTCTCCTCGACGCATTTGCCCGAACCGGACGGCTGTCGGCGGCCGAGAAGCTTGCCGTCGAGGCCGCCCCCCTCTACGGGAAGGACTCCGCACCCTTCCACCTTTTCCTCCTCGAACGAGCGCACATGAGTGATCCTTCGCGCGCCACGTTCCAGGTCTTGGAGTGTCTCCGCAAGGCACCCGGAAGCACCGAATGTGGCAATGCCTTTACGCACCTGGTCACACGACACCCTCGGCGAGATGAACACCTCGCCGCTGCGCACGCTTGGCTGAGGGAGTCCGAGTTCTCCGCGGTGCGAGCACAGACCGCTCCGCTGCTCGACTCGCTGTAGAGTGCGCCGGGAAGAGCGCTATGCCAGACCGAATCGCAATGCTCCAACACGGTCATGCGTGCACGCGGCATGTTCGAACGATTGCGTATGTACACCCTTCCTCGAAGCGCCTAATCTCGCGCGACACCTGGGAACGATGACGTCGCCGAGCCACAGGTGAGGAGGAACCGCATGAACCACCACCGCACTCGACACGTCGCTGCTTTCGCGTTCGCTTTCACACTTCCCGCAGTCGGGTGTTCCTCGAGCGACTCGGAGGGAACTGCGATGCAGGAGCCGTGCGTTCTCGTCGAGGGCACGCAGACCGTGATGACGGAGGTCGACGGACAGATGCGAGAGTACATCCTCGAAGTGCCTCCTCTCACCGAGGGTGAGTCGGCGCCGCTCGTGATCAACATGCATGGGTTCACCAGCAGTTTCGAGCAGCAGAAGGCGTATATGGATGCCGAGTCGCCGTCTCCCTGGACGTCGTCAGGCTTCGTGCTCGTCTATCCGAACGGCCTCGACAGTTCGTGGAACGGCGGAACCTGCTGCGGGGGCTCCGCCCTCGACGGCGTCGATGATGTCGCGTTCATTCGCTCGATCGTGACGGAGCTCTCCGCTCAGGAATGCGTCGACGAGAAACGGGTCTACGCCACGGGCATGTCGAACGGAGGCTTCATGTCGTACCGGCTCGCCTGCGAAGCGAGTGACCTCTTCGCGGCAGTCGCGCCGGTGGCGAGCGTGCTCGGCCTCGAACCTGAAGACTGCGACCCCGAGTTCGCCGTCCCCATGATCGCCTTCAACAGCCTCGATGATCCACTCGTCCCCTATGACGGAGGCGATACCGTGGGCAACGCATCGCTCGCTTCCGTCGACGACTCGATCGCCCACTTTCGTTCGGTCAACGGCTGCACGGGCGAACCCGAGGTCAACGTGATCGGCGACCTCACGACCTGTTACGAGAGCACCAACTGTGCCGGAGCCGCCGAGGTCGTGCTCTGCGCGAGCGAAGACTCGGGGCACTGCTGGCCCGGCATCGACGGCTGTCCATTCGTGCCGGGACCCGCGAACGACATCTCCGCAAGCGCCTCGATGATCGAGTTCTTCAATCGCCACCAACTCGGCGATTGAGTCTG
>CBFCWN010000121.1:0-9060 GCA_965601515.1 uncultured Myxococcales bacterium
CAACCCGGCGCCTGGGGACTCGCCGTACGCGAACGATGGAGGCCTCTCCACCGTCGACGTTGCGAACCCCAACTCCGAATACCTGCAGACCTCCGGTGCATCGACCCGCATGGTCTGCGAAGCGCTTCCAGAAGGCGTCGAGTGCTCCTTCCAGCTGCCGGGCGGCCAGTCGGGCGACATCGACTCGCCGAACTACGACGACCTACTGCCCAAGTGGCTCGCCAACGAGCCGATGCCGCTCGTCCTCGACATCGAAGAAGCGGCGGCCAACGCCGACCCGAGCCGGACGTTGGTGCTCGGCCAGTAGGTCGCGAGAGCCAAAAGCAAACCATTCCGCCCCGTTTCGTTCGTTTCAGCCGGCGTGAGCCCGAGTTTGCCCGGTTTTCGGATGATCCTTCGCGGGACTGCGGTACAAACCCGATCTGCGGTTCCGACCCCCCGGAGTCGCATGCCTTAGAGACGGAGAGAGCCAATGGTTCGGTCGACGACCGCAGGTGTATGGATGCTTGCCGCTGTGTTTGGATGTCAGCCCGGTGAAGGAAAGACCCCGCCCCCCGATTCGGTCGATGCGTCGGGCGACACGAAGGCAAAAGGACAGCTCCATGTAGAGGTGTTCTATCGGGAGCGAATCATGCTTCCCCCGACGTCGACGCTGGAAGTCGTTCTCGAAGACGGTGCCAAGATGGACGTTGCGGCGGAGCTGATTACGAAAGCGACCGTCCCGGTCAAGACGGGGCCGCCGTACAAAGTGACCCTCGATTTCGACCCTGAGGCACTCGACCCGAGAGGCCGCTACGGCGTTCGGGCACGCATCGAAAATGAGGGGGTGCTGCTGTTTACCAGCACGGAGTTCAACCCTGCATTCGGGGCGAACGGATCGGCATCCGAGCCGATGAACGACCCCGTCAAGGTGATGCTGAGCCAGGTTCCACGCGGTCAGGCGCGGTCGGGGGCGTCGATTACAGGCACGCGCTGGGTGCTCCATACCCTTCGCGACAAACCCGCTGGACTGGGCGCAGGGGGTCGTGCGGCCGAGATCACGCTTCAAGGCTCCGAGCCTCGAGCCTCTGGGTTCGCCGGCTGCAATCAGGTTAGCGGGGGCTACACGCTTGAGGGGGACCAGCTCTCGTTCGGGAACATGGCGATGACCCTGCGCGCGTGCCCCGAGGGGATGGAGCTCGAGCGCGACTTTGCAAAGGCGCTCAGCGAGACGAAGAGCTACGGAATCGAGGGCGACACCCTCAGCCTTCGCGACGCAAACGGAACGGTCGTGGCCGTGTTGAAAGCGGGCTAAACGGCGCCGATGACGAGTAGCGAAAACCGTAGCGCTGTTGCCTCCTTCGCTACGCGCCGCCTGTGGCTGCGCATCGTGCTCGGTGCCGTTTTGGCGTTCGTTCTGCTGTTCGCCGTCGTGCTTTGGATGCTGACTCACCTCGAGCATCCGTTGGTGAAGAATCGGGTCGAGGCGCTGTTGTCGGGCGTGGTCGGTACGGAAGTGAGCTACGAGCGCCTCTCGATCTCACCCTTCTCGGGTCTCGAGGTCGAAGGACTGGTGCTCGCGACGCCTGAAACTCTTCGTCCGCACGCCGCGGAAATGCTTCGCCTCGATCGACTCGACCTTCCGATCGAGCTTGGACCCCTGTTCTCGGGCGACATCGTCATCCCAGAGATAAATGGAGGCGCCGCCACGCTGACCATCGTGGTGACGGACGATGGGAGAGACTCCTTCAGTGCCTTGGCCTCGGAGGAGGGTGAAGAAGAGCCGCAGCCAGAGGACGAGCCTTCTTCGCCGCTCTCCCACAGTCTGAAGACGCTCGAAGAGATTCCTTTGCAGGTGGGCCCCGTGCGCCTCTCGCCGATTCGCCTACGCGCCATTCAGGTACGGGAGAATTCAGTCGCCACCGAAAGCGAGCTCGCGTCTCTCGCGATCTCGTCCGAAGGTATTTCACTCGGGGATGCTCCCGAGGGCTCCCTCCAGCTGAAGCCGAGCGAGGGTGAGGAGGTGATTGTCTCGGTGACGGACTTCGCCAACGGAGTCGGCGCCTCCGAGGTTCGAACTGCGCGCCTGGTGCCCGCTCTCGACGCCGACCTCAATGAAGACGGCACGCTTGGCGTTCTTGTTCATGTGGGCCTCGTCGAGCAGAACCTCTTCCCCGAGCTGTCGCCGGTTGGCGTGTTGATCGACGCGGCGGTGTCGGCGAGCTTCAGACCGGAGGACGCGAAGACGGATCTCGACGTCTCGGAGCTCACCCTGCTCGATTCCATGGTGGCGGCTCGAGGAAAAGCGTCCCTCGACGACAGCTTCGACGGGTGGCTCGAGGGCGCCGGGAAGATCGAGGTCGCCTCGCTGCCGTGGGTACTGCCCCAGCTTGCGATCGACGATCTCTCCGCGGAGTTCGACGTGGAGGCGGCCAAGGTCGTCTCGGGTGAAGTGACGTCGGGAGACGGCACGATCAACGGGAGCCTCCGACGCCTGAGCTACGACGACGATGGGTACCTCGTTTCAGTGCGGCGCGCCAAGTGGGATGGCGTGCTCTCGGCGCCCGAGGGGGTGACCCGCACACTCGGCCTCCTGACGATCGACGCGTCGATCGACGAGCTCGTCACCGACGACCGAGGCGTGTACCGCGTCACCGCTTCGAATCTCGATGCGACTGCGGCCTTGCGCAGTATCGGCGCCAGCGATCAAGGCATGCTCGGGCTCAGCGGAAAGGGATCGGTCGACGGAACGCTGAAGAAGCTGTTCGTCGACGCGGGCACTCGAGTGTACGGACGGAACGCGTTGCTCGACCTCGACGTCGACCTCGCACAGAGGCGAGTCGCGGGCCGAGTGCCGATCGAACTCGTCACCGTGAAACAGAGCGGCTTCGACCCGGTGCGGCTGAAGGGTGCAGCGCTTACCGTGTTCGCCGAAGAGCCCACCCGCTGGACCATCGACGAAGGCACGCCATCGGTCGTCGTCAAAGCGTCCGTTCGGAGGGTGTCCTCCGGCGACAAGCACTTCCGCGCAAGAAATTGGTCGTTCCGTGTGGAGCGAACCGGAGTGGACGCGTACGAGTTCAACACGCGCGTCAACGCCGACCGGGTGAGCTGGGGTAAGTTCGAGCAGGACGACGAGAGCACCCTGACGGTGAACGCGGTCGTCGACGGCACGCGGCCGGCCTTGACCGCGGACGCGGCGCTGTCGATCGCTGGCAAGGCAGAGACCACGTTCGAGCTCAGCGCTTCCCACGATGAGCCACACACTCGATACCAAATCGAGACGGTCGGAGGCCACGCCGGTCCCCTGCTCGGCGCAGCGCTTTTTGACGACGGCGGCAACGAACACGATGCCCTCGACTTCAGCTTCGAGAGCCGCGGCGATTTTCGAGGCCTGCTTCGGAAGATGCCGGATGGTTCGGTCAGGCTTTCGAGGGAGCCTCTTCGCACGATGCGCGGAAACCATGCGTCGACGCTTCGCATCGACCGAGCATCGCTGGTCCGCGAAGGCATTTTGCACGAAGTGGACGGACTCACGATCACGGCGAAGTCCAACCACGAGTCTCCGGGCCGCGGTCGACTGGACGCGACCGCATCGCTCGACGAGGCCCGCTACGGCGAGGCGGGGTGGGAGCTCACGGTTCGCGACTACGACCACGAGCTCAGCGCCCTCTACGCGGCGTTGTACGGCGCGCCTTCATTTTCGGTCACGACGAGGGGACAGATCGCGGAGGTGGTGCAGCCGTACTTCCGACAGTACCCAGCTCGTGATGTGGTCTTCGGCGCCGACGTCGATGTCGACGCTACTCAGGTTGTCGCCGTACGCGAGGCGTTCCTTCGAAACCCTGCCGGCGGGACGAAGTTCGAGGCGAGCGCGGCGTACGAAGGCTGGGGGGATTCCCGAGACGACGAGGTCTGCACCGTTGGCACCGAAGGTTGCCCGCAGGTGATGTCGATGTACGGACGCCGGGCTGCCATCGTGACGGGGAGCTTCGAACAGGACTTCAGCTTCTGGAAGAGCACCGAGCGAACGAAGAGCGGTGGCTCCTTGGTCATGCCGTTCACCGTCGAAACCGGCGACCTCAATACCTATCGGGTGCTCGCGGCGGCGGAGTTTCGAGACATCATGCTCGAGCTGCCGCAGTACGGGCTTCTCGTGGACGATCTCGATGCCTTGATTCCCATCGAGCAAGAGCTCGCCACCAACCCTCGCTTCTTCATCGTTCCCACGAAGAAGGCGAACGCGATGGCGCAGAAACGCTTCTTCGACCTCTATCCCTTCACGAGGCGGGATAGTTTCCTCACCGTCGACCAGATTCAGTTCGGCCAGGAGATCATCGGACCGATGGCCGCGAACGTGCAGGTGGTGGGGTCGACGTTGGCGATCGACCAGCTTCACGCCGCTTATCGAAACGGCTTCGTGACCGGTCAGATTCTCGGAGACCTCAGCGTGGAAGACCCCAAGTTCGTATTCCGCGGAAATATCACGGGGGTCGAAGCAACGGACGGCAAGGGCGTGCTCGACGCGAACGTCGCGATGACGTTCGTCCCGACGACGCTCATTCTCGAGGGCAAAGCGCAGGTCGTACGCATCAGTAAGGACCATCTGTACGAAATGATCGACGTCATCGACCCCTACCATCAAGACGAGGACCTCAACCGAGTACGCCTCGGGCTCAAGTTCGGCTATCCGAAGTTCGTGCTGCTCAAACTCGACGAAGGACTGATGAACGCGAAGATCGACCTTGGAGGCCTCGCTGGGGCAGTCCGCATCGACGAAATCAAGGGGATCCCGATCACGCCATTCATCGAACAGTACGTCCAGCCCTACCTCGAGCGTGTCCTGTCGCCAACGGCGGCAGCGCGGGCGATGATCCTTGAGAACGAGGGCACATGATCCGAAATCGAACCTCATTCTTCGTCTTGTCCTGCGCGGTGGCCGTCGTGGCGTCGAGCTGCATCAAGACCGCTCCCATCGCGGTCGTCGACAACCGAACTGCGCTCGAGATTCAAGCGGCCGGCGAGTATCCGGTGCTCGAGTTCGAGGGTGCCGACGCCGCCCTCGAGCCGGGTCCGAGCCCTGCCTCTGCGAAGGAGATGCTTTCGAAGTCGGGACTCGCTGCTGCAGGCCAGGACCTCGACCTCTTTGCGGTCTCGGAGACCCAAGCGCTCTTTATCGACTCGATGCTGTTGTTCGGGTGTCTTGGCGAAGGAGAAGACGGACTCCTCCAGTACACGCCCGACCGCTGTGATGGTGACGTCGAGGTCAGCGAGCTCCTGCGCGCGGCGAGCCGTAACAACCTCCACCGTCGCCAGGTCTGGGAGTACCTCGCCTCGAAGCGGGCCGATACGTCGATCGAAGCGGCAAAGGCAGCGTGGAGGGAAGTCCACCTCGAGCAAGTGCGCTGTGGCACCTGGATTGAGCAGGGCGGGAAATGGACGCAAAAGGCCTGCTGACAGTGGTGCTTCGGCCGCTCGTCGTCTTCGTGCTGGCGTTTGCGATGCTTCCCATCGCTGCAGAAGCAAAGCGGAGAGATCGAGCGCCGGTCGCCGACAAGCCTCGTCGCCCGAGCCAGACTCTGATCCGGCCCCGCCGAATGACCATTGGCGATCACAACCATTTCATGGGCGTTCTCGGACCGGGTGCTCGTTACCTCTACTACGTCACCGATGAATTCAACTCGTATGACCTGTTCGTTCAGTCGCCTGTAACAGCCCCCGGTGAGCCGCTTTTCGAAGCGTTCGGGGACATCGTATGGCCGGCGATCAGCCGGGACGGCGACGAGGTCGCTTACATTCGCTATGAGTCCGAAGCTCGGGGGGACGCCTGTCGTCGACGCATTCGAGAGAACGGAAAAGCGAAGAACGACCGAGACGACTGCCATGAGAGCGAGTATGCCGACCTGCAGATCTACTGGCGCAACGATGGCCAGTTGGGGATCCTTCTTCGAGAAGAGCTTCACGGCGACCACGTCTTGCTCGACGGTGCGTTCGGGAAGAACCCGGTCAGCCGAGAGGCCAACGTCGTTGGCTTTTCGCTCTCACCCGACGACCGGTGGTTTGCCTACGTGCCTCTTTCTCGCGTGCGAGAAGAGGTCGGGGTCTCGTTTTCGAACGAGATCAGCACCGCGGGGATACGCATTCGACGAGCGACCCCAGATGCGCCGGAGGTCACCTACGATCCCGATCTGCCGGGCGTGTCCGCGTACCCTTCGTTCTCGCCCGACGGCAACTACCTCTACTTCTCCCAGTACCTGAACGATACGAACGGGGACGGATCGATCGACGGCGACGACAACGCCGTGCTCTTCCGGGCGCCGTTTCGGGGAGACGTCGACCCGCCCGAGCTCGGTCGGGCGAAGCAGCTGACGAACGCCCGGTGGAACTGCCACTACCCGTCGGTACGCGAGAAGGCGATGGCGCTGACGTGCGGCATCGACCGAAACCTCCACATCTACTTGCTGCCACCGACTGGAACGGTTCCGGCCGACTGGGACGAGTCACGGATTGCGGCGCAAGTCGAGCAGGTCGTGAATCCGTGGAACGAGCTCTTGCTGCGACAGCACCTCCTCGTCGCAGCAACCGACGACAGAGTGCGGGCAGAGCAACTGAAGGCGCTGACGCGACTCCATCTCAAGCTCTACGAGTACGAGGCTGCCATCTACTACGCCGAGCAGCGTGGCGCGCTCCTCGAGGCGGCCGGGATCGAGAACCAGTGGTCGGACCTCATCGTGCTCTACGCGCAGCACCGCCGCGCCGATCGGGGTCTTGCTCGAGGCCGGATGAGTGAGACGTACATGCGCGAGTCGAACGAGGCCGCGCAGAGCGTCATGGCTTTGGATCCGGCCGACATCGCCGACATCGCGGCCTTACGGCTCTTGGTGCTCGGGCGAATGTACAGCGACGTCGGCGAAAAGGCTGCCGCGGCGAAGGCGTTCGCCGCTGTCGACCTCTCAGGAGTCGAAGACGAGACCGTGGTCGACTTCGCATTCGAGCAGTTCAGCCACTTCTATGCCCTTCTCGCCGACTACGACACCCGGCTCGAGCGCGTGAAAGAAGCCGCGCTTCATCCCGCTTCCTCGGTTCCCCAGTCGCTCCGCCACAGCAAAGCGTTCATCGACCTGCTTCAGCGCGGACGTCCGTGGGACGAGCGCCTCGACCGGCTGATCGAAGCACGAGCGAGCGTACCGGACGACAGCCGATTAGCGTTGGCACTCGACCTCGAGATCACGCTCTACGGGCTGACACCGGAAAACGCCGACGCGGTCGAAGAGGACTTCGTTCGCCTCTACCAGAAGACGGAGAATCCGCATGTCCGACGCTATCTGGTGATCAGCGCACTGCGGGCCGCACAGCGACAAGGCGTCGAGTCGTTTCAGTACTCGCTCATGGAGCGGTGGGTCGAATCGGTCGAACGCGACGATCCGGAGCAGCAGTCGACCAGCCTTCTGTTTGAGCTTGCGGTAATGGAGCGAGCCTACAGCGCCTTTTCTGCAGGGGATTTCGAGACAGCCGCGGAGTACTTCGACCGCGCACGGCGGGCAACGGGCTCGCCCGCGGGTCACGCGGGCTGGATTGAATCCCAAATCCGGCTGGGAGCGACCGATCTCGAATCGCAGTACCGGAAGTTCTTCCGGAACGAAGGGAGCGCGCTCGAAGTCTACGACGGCCCGGGCACCCGCGAGTTCGTGGAAGCGTATCTGCTCGCGCGCGACCTCGGGGCCATTGAGAGCAACGACAAGCTCTCGAAAAAGGTCGACCGAATCAAAGAGCTGCTGGAGGCGGCCATCGAAGAAGACCCGCACCAGGCGGTCGTGCACCTCGTGCTCGCACATGCGCTTCACCATCGTGGAATGCGCCTCGGTGCACGCGAAGACGTCAGTCTAGCGGTTCGCCACTACTTGCTCGCAGAGGATCTTGCCGCGCGCCGTCCGCGAGTTCGCTCGTCTGCTCATACCGGCATTGCGTTTACGCAGGCGTCGCTGAGCAATCATCGACGCGCGCTCAAGGACTACGAGGAACGGCTCGAGTTTCCGTACACTTCCCCGTTGCAGGAGCTCGGCATTCAGATGGGGTACGCGCGTAGCCTCTTTCATGTGAACAAGAAGCGCGCCGCGATCCGAGTATTGGAGCAGTCGCTCGCGATCGTCGAAGAAGTCGAAGAGCTCGCGCCGTACGAGCCGCTCGTGCTCGACCGGTTGGCGCTGTACCGGCTCGACGCGGGTCTCATCGAGGAGTCCGGCGAGACGCACCTCGCGCTCCAGAAGTCGCTGAAGGCCCATCCGGAGGTGGACTCGGCGATCAACGAAGTGAAAGCCCGTGCCCGACTCTCGTCTGCGTATCTCGCCGCCGACCGCCCCGAGCTCGGACTACGCTTTGCCAGCGACGGACGAGCGGAGCTCGCCGCGGCCGACCCGCTGCGGCCCAAAGACATCGACCGTCGTCTTCGTCCCGTCACGCACGAGTTCGTGTACAACAAGCCGCAGCTCGAGCAGTTGCTGGCCGGGCTCGAGGCAACCGCCGCAGAGAAGCTCGACGAACGGTCGACGGCTCGCGAGGCTCTCGAGGAGCGCCGACGACTGCTCGACGAGGAATACGAAGAGACTGAAGTCGACGAGCTGCTGCTCGACCTTGCCCATACTTGCCTGCGCCTCGCGAACATCGATTCGCGTGAGGGAGACCTCGCGGCGACGCAGCGCCACCTCGAAGACGGACTCGGCTACGCGGATCGTCACCGTGAGAGCACGGGCAGCGATGTGAGCGAGGCCGGCTTCTACCTGCTCCGTGCCTACGCGGACCTCCACTTCGAGGCGGGCGTGCCGCTCAGCGCGTACAACCGCGACCTCGAAGCATATCTCTACCGCTACTACGCCTTCCTTTCCGAGGTGAGAAACCCCGAGTGGGAAGCTGAGAGAATCCGCCTCGAGATCTACCTGTCCCTCCTCCGCCTAGAGAAGAAACAGGCACCTATCGCCAAAACCAACTAGTCGAGCACGTCGACGCTCGGCTGGACGACCTGCTGCCAGGTTGGTCGGTTCTGCCAGTGAATGTTGGGAACGTCCGCCAGACCAAGGGCCGTAT
>CBFCWN010000122.1:0-8670 GCA_965601515.1 uncultured Myxococcales bacterium
CCCGACTTCCTTGGTTGCGGGGGCCGGATTTGAACCGACGACCTTCGGGTTATGAGCCCGACGAGCTACCAAGCTGCTCCACCCCGCGATAGGGAGCCGGCAACATAGTCAAAACGATGGCCTTGTCAAAAGGGTTTGGCAGACTAAATTTTTCCGATGATTTCGGGCTTTTCGAAGCTTTTCGCCGGGCTTCTCGTAGCCCCCCTACTCGCCCTCGTCGGGTGTGAGGGGGATGCGCCTGCGAAGACCGGGCCGAACGGGCCACCGCCTGCGCGCGTCTGGGTCGACTCGGTGAAGACCGGAAGCATTCAGGCGGAGTGGTCGTTCCTCGGAGATGTGATCGCGCTTCAACAGGCGCGTCTCGCCGCGGGCGCTTCCGGTGAGGTGCGTCGGGTGCTCGTGCGCGTCGGCGACCGCGTCGAGCAAGGTCAGCTTCTCGTCGAAATCGATCCGTCGCTTGCCGCCGCGCGCGTGCGTGCCGCGGAGGCTTCCCGCAATGCAGGCGACGCAGAGCTCGAGCGTGCGCGGCGTGATGCCGAACGTCTCAGCAAGGCCGGGCCCGACATCGCGGCCGGCGCCGAAATCGAGCAGGCCGAGTCGGAGCAGAAGCGCGCCTCCGCCGAGCGGCAACGTCGACGCGCCGCGGCGGCCGAAGCGCGCGCGGAGCTTGGGCGCCATCGCGTGAAGGCTCCCTTCCAAGGCGTCATCTCGATGCGTTCCGTCGACCCTGGCGATTGGGTCGATCCAGGCGTTCAAGTCGTGGAGCTGGTCGACGACCGCGGCGTCGAAGTGCTCGCGTCGGTCCCGCCCGAAGTGTCGCGCTATCTGAGCATCGGCGACCAAGCGATGCTCCGCTATCGTGGCGGCGAGGTCTCGGCGAACATCGAGGGCATCGTTCCGGCACTCGACAGCGAGTCCCGCACCGTCCGCCTTCGACTCGCCCCCGACGAGCCGAGGGTCTGGCTGCTCCCGGGCGCGGCCGTCGAGGTTCTCATCAGGGTCGAGCGAAGCGAAGACGATTCGCTCGTCATTCCTCGGGACGCGCTGGTGTACGGCATCGCGAAGACCCAGGTCGTCAAGGCTGTCGATGGCAAGGCGGAGCCGATTCCCGTTCGGGTGTTGGCGCGAGGCCGCGACCAGGTTCTCGTTCGCGCCTCTGAGCTCGCGGCCGGAGATACGGTGATCACCCGCGGCAACGAGCGGGTGTTCCCCGGCCAACCTCTCATCGTGCTGGAAGACTAAGCGCGATGCCTGACGACGCGCGGCCACACGAGGAAAAGCCTACGGGGCTCACGTGGATCGCAATTCAGCGGCCTGTCTCGGTCGTAGTCGGAGTGCTGCTCGTGGTGCTCTTCGGCGCGCTTTCGGTGGTCGACCTTCCGATTCAGCTCACACCGGACATCAGCACGCCGACCATCAGCGTGAACACCGTCTGGCCGGGTGCGGCGCCGATCGAGGTCGAAACCGAAATCCTCGAGCCCCAGGAGGAAGTCCTCAAGAACGTGCAGGGCCTCACGCGCATGGAGTCGCAGGCGGGCATGAACGGCGGAAACATCACGCTCGAGTTCGAAGTCGACACCGTCATCGAGGAAGCACTCGTCCGCGTCACCAATCGACTGAGCCAGGTGTCGAGCTATCCCGACGCCGTGCGCGAGCCGGTGGTCGAGACCGCGAACAGCTCCGGCCCACCGATTGCCGTCATCGCCATCCGCGACCCCAACAAGGGAAGCGTCGCGGCCTATCGCACCTGGGTGGAAGACTCCATCCTTCCCGAGCTCGACCGCATCCCTGGCGTGGCCGGCATCTTCTTCATCGGCGGCCAAGACACGGAAGTGCACGTTCTTTTCGATGCGCGCGCACTGGCGGCCCGCGGAATCTCGATGGAGGACGTCGCCAACAAGGTGCGCGACGAGCTTCGCGACCTGTCGGGCGGCGACGTGACGCTTGGCAAGCGCCGGTACCTGGTCCGCACCACCATTGCACCGAAGGAACCGAGCGCTCTCGAAGAGGTCGTGCTCGGGGCGAGCAGCGACGGCACCCCGATCCTCCTTGGCGATGTCGCCGAGGTAAAGCTCGCGCTGCGAAAGCCGACCGGCGTCGCCATCGTTCAGGACCGACCCGCGATGGTCATGCTCCTTTCTCGCGAAGCCGGCACCAACGTGCTCGAGGTCACGAAAGAGATCCACGAGGTCGTCGAACGACTGCAGCGCGAGCGTTTCAGTCGCGAAGGCCTCCAAATCGAGATTCTCGCCGACCAGGTCGAATACATCGAAGGCGCGCTCGCCCTCGTTCGACAGAACCTTCTGCTCGGCGCGAGCCTCGCCATCATCGTGCTCTTTCTGTTTCTGCGGACATTTGGGGCGTCTGCCGTCGTGAGCGTTGCGATCCCAGTGTGCGCGTTTGCCACCGCGCTCGGCATGCAGGCGTTCGGTCGCACCATCAACGTGGTCTCTCTCGCCGGCATCACGTTCGCGATAGGCATGGTGGTCGACAATTCCATCGTCGCGCTCGAGAGCATCGACACCTGGCGCACCCGCGCACCCAACACGAAGCTCGCCGCGTACCGGGGCATTCGCGAGGTGTGGGGCGCGCTCGTCGCGTCCACCGCGACCACGGTCGCCGTCTTCATCCCCATCGTCCTTTGGCAGGGAGAGGTGGGTGAGCTGCTGCGGGACGTAGCCGTCGCCATCGCACTGGCGGTTTCCATCTCGCTCGTCGTGTCGATCCTCGTGATCCCGAGCCTGGCCGCCCGGCTGTTGTCGAGGGGCCAAACGCTCGACATCGGTGGCCTCACCGACTTCGGCCGCCGCTTTCGAGGGCGCGTCACCGAAATCGTTCGCTGGCTTTGCGCGTCGACGCGGCGCGCGGGGGCCACGCTTGCCATCGCCATCGTCGGATCGCTGCTGGTGGCGTGGGCGCTGCTTCCGCCGATGGAATACCTGCCGACCGGCAATCGCAACCTGGTGTTCGGCATCCTCGTTCCTCCGCCGGGCTACTCCGTCGAAGAGCTCGAGGCGACCGGCAACCGGCTTCAAGCCTTCATGGAGCGATATACCGGCAAGGAGACGGACGGCGAACCCAACCTTCGCCGGAGCTTCTTCGTGGGGAGCCCGGACCGGGTGTTCGCAGGCGCTGTCGCCGAGGACAAGAACGACGTCGACCGCATGCTCGACCTCCTGCGCCGCACCCAGTCGAAGATCCCCGGGATGATTTCGTTTGCCACCAAGGCGTCGCTCTTCGGACGAACCATTGGAGGCGGCCGTCTGATCGAAATCGACATTCAAGGCCCCGACCTGACCGAGCTGACGGAGTTCGGCGGTCAGCTGTTCGGCGAGGCGCGAGCGGGGATTCCCGGCGCGCAGGTCCGCCCAGTACCTAGCCTCGACCCCGGCGCCCCAGAGCTTCACGTCATTCCGAAGCGAAAAGAGGCCGCGGCCCTTCAGATGGGCGGCGCGGAGCTCGGCCTCGTCGTCGACTCGCTGGTCGACGGCGCGATCATCGGTGAGTACACGCCGGTCGGCGAACCCAAGCTCGACGTGGTGCTTCGCGCAGCCGATCAAGAAGGCCAGCCGTTGGCCGATGCGCCCGCCCTCCTCTCTTCCCCGGTCGCGACGCCGAGCGGCCGCACCGTTCCGCTTGGTGCTCTTGCCACGGTCGAAGAACGACTTGGCCCTTCGGTGATTCGCCACCTCGAACGCCGTCGCGCCATCACCCTCAACGTGTCGCCTCCCGAAGACCTCGCGCTCGAAGACGCCATCGATACGATCCGCAACGACATCCTCGGCAAGCTCGAAGCGGAAGGCGCCATTCCGCCCGACGTGCAGGTCGATCTGAGCGGCGCCGCCGGCAAGCTCGAAGTTGCCCAAAAGCAGTTCGGGAACATTCTGCTGCTGGCCGTGGTCATTTGCTTTCTGCTCATTGCGGCGCTTTTCGAAGACTTCATTTCGCCGCTTGCCGTGCTGGTGAGTGTTCCGCTTGCCGCAGCTGGCGGCGCCGGGGGCCTGTTTCTCGTCAACGCGCTTCTCGGCACTCAGCCGCTCGACCTGATGACGGCGCTCGGGTTCCTCATCTTGATCGGCGTGGTCGTGAACAACGCAATTCTGGTCGTAGACGGGTCGCTCGCTCGGCTTCGGCAGGGGTCGTCGCTACGCGAAGCGGTGCCGCTTGCCGTCGAAGCCCGTGTCCGGCCGATCTTCATGACGACCGCCACGTCGCTCGCGGGGCTTCTGCCCATGGTCATCTTCCAGGGTTCGGGTTCGGAGCTCTACCGAGGCGTCGGCGCGATCGTCCTCGGCGGCCTCTTGCTCTCGACGGTGCTCACCCTGTTCGTCGTGCCGAGCGCATTCACGCTTCTTTGGAGGCTTCGCGGGCACGGCGATACGGATTGAGGAACTTCTTCTTCAGCTGCTGAAGCTCGTCGCGCTTGAGCTCGCGTACCTCGCCCGAACGCATTCGCTCGACGCTGAGCCCGGCAAACGACTGCCGCGCGAGCCGCATCACGCGGTGGCCGATCGCGTCGCCCATCCGGTGAATCTGCCGGTTCTTGCCCTCGGTGAGCGTGATGTGCACCCAGGTGTTGTTGCGTTCCTCGCGCAGGACGAACACTTCGGCAGGCTTGGTCTTGTAGCCGTCGTCGAGCACCACTCCGTTTCGCAGCGCATCGAGCTCCTCGACGTCGAGGTGGCCCTGGAGCTTCGCGGCATACACCTTTGGCACGCCGGAGCGGGGTCGAAGAAGCGCGTCCACCATGTCGCCGTCGTTGGTGACGAGCAGCGCGCCGCTCGTGTGATAGTCGAGACGGCCGACGGGAACGACCCGCTCGGGGATTTCCTTCAGAAGGTCCGCGATGGTCGCCCTGCCCTCCGGGTCGTCGAGCGTCGTCACCATCTCCCGCGGCTTGTGCACCACGTAGTAGACGGGCTTTTCGGCAACCAGCCTTCTGCCGTCGACTTCGACGCGGTCCTTGTGCGGATCGACCTTGGTGCCGAGCTCGGTCACCACGCGCCCGTTCACGCGCACACGGCCGGCGAGGATCAGGTTCTCGGAGGCACGCCGCGAGGCGACACCCGCACGCGCGAGAACTTTTTGGAGGCGCTCCACCGGCGGACCCTAGCCCCTGCCGACAAAGACGCCAACGCGTGATTACTGACGTACGCTTTCGACTTCGTTGAGGGCGGAGTTGCGAAGAAGCTCTTCGTCGCGATCCCAGCGGTCGACTTTCCCGTCGCCGTTGACGTCGGTGCCGATACGAACCGTCCGGCCGTCTGCGAAGAACTCCCAGCGGTCAGGGGTCCAGTCCTGCGCGGTGCTCTTGCCCGCCATGTCCCGCTCGGCCCGGAAGGGCTCGCCGGCCTCGTAGAAGATCTTCGTGTCGATCATACCGTTGCCGGAGGTGTCGACCTCGCGAAGAGCGATGCGGCCCTTCGCAAAGTGCGTGATTTCGTCGATTCGACCGTCAAAGTCGCGATCGGCTTCCTCCCGCATCGGCCGGCCTTCGTCGTCGTAGAGGCGGACGATGTCTTTGCGGCGGTCGCCGTTCAAATCGGCTTCGCGGCAGACGAGAACGAGCCTCGACAGCGTGCCCTCGCCCACGGTCTTGAAAAGCTTCCGGACGTCGGGGATGTTGTCGCCCGACGTGTCGTACTCGGTGACCTCGTAGCCCGGCCCGTCAGGCATGCAGCGACCGCCGTCGGCGAGCTCGCCGCCGCTCGAAGACTCGGATGTGTTGGCGCCTGGGCTCGTCACGGGGTCGGCGGATTGCGAACTGCAAGCCACCATCACCGCGCTCATCCCCAAACAAGCAACCAGGAGAACAAGTCGTTTCATAGTCGGCTCCCCTCGAGGAACTTGGCGACCTCGGCGGTCGACGCGCTGATGCAGCGAAGCACATCGTCGGCGGGGCCCAAGCTCTGCTGAGGCATTTCTTTGGCGAGGTCCGGCTCGCCGTCCTTGTTTTCGTCGTACCGCGTCAGCACGAGGCGACCGTTACGGAAGGAATCCCAACGGTCCACGTTCCCGTCGCCGTTGTCGTCGTACTTGGCTTCGACCATCACGCCCTTAACATAGGTCTCCCACACGTCAGCGCGACCGTCGCCGGTACGGTCTCGTTCTGCGCGGCTGACCCAACCGTCGTCACACCAAAGCCACGTATCAATCGTGTTATCGAAGTTGGTGTCGAGCTCTTGGCGCGCGAGCTCTCCCGCTTCGTAGAAGGAGAGTTGATCGAGCCGGCCATCGAAGTCGAAATCGTAGCGTTCGAGAGCAACACGGACTCCGTCGGAGTCGTAGAATCTCTCCACGTCGATCTTTCCGTCGAAGTTCATGTCGGCTCGCGTGCAATACAGACGTCCCCCGCGCTCCACCTGTTCAACGTCTGCGCGGCCGTCTCCGTTAACATCCGTCGAGGACAGCCGATTTCCTTCGCACGCGTCTGCTTCGCCCATCGAACCTTGGGGCACCGAGCCCTGGGGGGCCTGGGACTTCGCGCATGCGATTGCCAAGAGGCTCGCGAGACCGAGCCACGCCGTTTGCTGCGTGAACATGCGTCTGATTCCCGTCGAAATGTGGGGTCCCCGAGCCCCTGAACCCACCAAGAATAGGGCCGAACGTCGCCCTCCGGCAAGTGAACCACCCCAGTTTGACAATATATATGGTGCCATGTAGCTTCATGCCACTTTCTGAGGTCCCAATGGCGCGTAAGAAGATCTCGACGACGGTTTACATCACCCCCGAGCAGAACGAGCGGCTCAAGCTTCTGCACGAGCGCACGAAAGTGCCCGTGGCCGTCTACATTCGCGAAGGGATCGACCTCGTGCTCGACCGACATCAGGACGAGCTTCCCGGGCAGATGACGCTCGAAGCCGCACCCGCGAAAAAAGGTTGAGCGCGCCGCGTTGCTGCGAGAGCAACGCGAGACTACAGACGTCGAACTTTGGCTCAGGATCTCGAGCACATTCGGAACTTCTGTATCATCGCGCACATCGACCACGGCAAAAGCACGTTGGCCGACCGAATTCTCGATGTGACGGGCGCGATTTCCAAGCGGGAGCAGAAGTCGCAGCTTCTCGACCGCATGGATCTCGAGCAGGAGCGTGGCATCACGATTAAGGCGCAGGGGGTGCGGCTGCCATACCAGGCGAAGAACGGTGAGACGTATCAATTGAACCTCATCGATACGCCGGGGCACGTCGACTTCAGCTACGAGGTGTCGCGTTCGCTTGCTGCTTGCGACGGCGCCCTGCTGGTCGTGGATGCGACGCAGGGGGTGGAAGCCCAGACGCTTGCCAACGTGTACCTCGCCGTCGAGAACGATTTGGAGATCATTCCTGTCTTCAACAAGGTCGACCTGCCGAGTGCGGACGTCGAGCGGGTCAAGCAGGAGGTCGAAGACGTCGTCGGTCTCGACTGCTCCGAGTTGCTCGCGTGCAGTGCGAAGACCGGTGAAGGTGTCGCCGAGATTCTCGAAGCCGTGGTGGAGCGGATTCCGGCGCCGGTGACCGAAGACATCGGCACGCTGAGGGCGCTCGTGTTCGACAGTTGGTACGACAGCTATCGGGGCGCGGTCTGCATGATTCGGGTGAAAGACGGCACCATCCGAAAGGGCGACAAGATCCGGCTGATGGCGACCGGCGCCGAGTACGAGGTGACGGAACTGGGCGTATACACGCCGTTTCAAGAGGAACTCAAGGAGCTGGGGCCCGGCGAGGTCGGGTACATGGGGGCCAGCATCAAGTCGCTTCAGGACGCGAAGGTCGGCGACACGGTCACCCTGGCCCACAGGCCTGCGGAAAAGGCGCTCGAAGGGTTTCAAGACGTGAAGCCGATGGTGTTCTGCGGGATCTTCCCGACGGACAGCGACCAGTACACCGAGCTGCGCGACGCGCTCGAGAAGCTCAACCTCAACGACGCCGCGTTCATGTTCGAACCGGAGACGTCGGATGCGCTTGGCTTTGGCTTCCGATGCGGGTTCCTCGGGCTTCTGCACATGGAGATCATTCAGGAGCGGCTCGAGCGCGAATACAACATCGGGCTAATCACCACCGCTCCGAGCGTGATCTACAAGGTGCACACCGAGACCGAATCGGTCGAGATCGACAACCCATCACAGATTCCCGATGGGCGCGTCCGCATCGAAGAGCCCTACTTCACCGTGTCGATTCACGTGCCGGCCGAGTTCGTCGGCGCGGTGATCAGGCTTTGCCAAGACCGCCGCGGCGAGCAGCAGGGCATTCAGTACGCATCGAGCGACCGCGTGATCATCACCTACCTCATGCCGCTCGCCGAAGTGCTCTTCGATTTCTTCGACAAGCTCAAGAGCGCGACCAAAGGCTACGCCTCGATGGACTACGAGCTTGCGGGCTACCGCGAGAACCCTCTCGTCCGTTTGGACATGCTTCTCAACGGAAACAAGATCGACGCGCTGAGCGCCGTCGTTCACAAGGAAAAGGCGTATTATCTCGGCCGCGCCCTCGCTTCGAAGCTGAAGAAGATCGTCCCGCAGCAGCAATACGAAGTTGCGATCCAGGCGGCGGTCGGCTCGAAGATCATCTCTCGAGAAACCGTCCGTGCCCTCCGCAAAGACGTCACTGCCAAATGCTACGGCGGCGACATCTCGAGAAAGCGCAAGCTCCTCGAGAAGCAGAAAGAGGGCAAGAAGCGCATGAAGGCCGT
>CBFCWN010000123.1:0-8389 GCA_965601515.1 uncultured Myxococcales bacterium
CTAGTGCGTCAGTATGGGTATCCGTAGAACCCAGCGCCGCGATCGATCGGCGGCGTGTAGAACACATCGTCGTAGTAGTTGCTGCCAGTATACCCGTAGCCGACCTGATATTCGCCGCCGTATGCCCCGCAGCTTGCGGCAGCAATGCACGAAAGGGCCACAATCGCGAACAACATCCGTTCGAACTGTCGTTTCATTTCAACACCTCCGCTCGGGCAGTCGATGGCGACCATTTCTGAAGTGCGATCGGCGCACCGGAAGGGTCCAACACGAGGGCGAGAGTTCCGTTTCGGATTTCCGGCTGAGGTCGGATGATGATCTCGCCGCCGAGCTTCTCCGCCTTCGCCGCGGCGGCTTCGGGGTCGTCGACGCGAAGATAGGGAATCCACACCGACCGAACGTTGTCGAACGGGTTGTCCATCACCGCGCCGCGGGGCACGTCGAGACTCCAGAGCACGTGGTATTCGCGGTCCGACTCGCGCTCGATCTTCGTCACCTCGTAGCCGAAGGCCTCCTCGTAGAACGCAAGCGATCGAGAAAGATCGTTCGCGAGCAGCTCGTGCCACAACCATTCGTTCACGGAGGGTTCGCGGTCGGGTGGATCGCCCTTGCCCGTCGCAAGCAGGTGGAGGAGCGCCCCGCCCGAATCCTCCACGGTGACGACACGGCCGATGCCGGGTACGTCGACGGGCGCCTCGAGCTGCTTCCCACCGGCCGCCTCAACCGCACGCAGGGCGCCGTCGAGATCCGTCACCGACACCGCGCTCATCCAGTGAGCGCGTTTCGGCGCTTTGCCTTCGTTGGCGGACACGATTCCGCCGATGTTGCGGCCTCCGTGCGAAATCACGGAGTAACGCCCGTCGTCTTCGACGGTGAACTCCCAGCCGAACAACGCGCCGTAGAACGCACGAGCGGTTTCCGCGTCGGCGGTGATCAAATTGTGCCACACGAACTTCCCAGGAAGCCGTTCGTCTGTGTCGACGTCGGCAATCGGCGGAAGCTCGGTGGTCGCGCTGCACCCGAGTAAGGCAACACACGCGACCACGAGAAGAAGGAGTGCCCCGCGGGGCCAAACGATTCGCATGGCGTACCCTAGCGCCCGCGGAGACTCAGCGCCCGAGCTTCGACTTCGCGACCCGTTTCGCCCCAATGACCACGGCGTCTTTGAGGTCGAGCGGAAGCGACGCACGGATGTTTCGGATGACGTCGGCTCGGAGGCGCCGTTTCGCAACGGTGTGAGCCTCCGCGTCGAGTTTCAGCAGCTCGTGCGCTTTCGTGTGTGCGGCCTCCATGAGTTGCTCCGGAGCCACGAGCGCATCGATGAACCCGACCTCGAGCGCCTGCTCCGGGGTGAACTCTTCCGCGAGGATCACAGCACGCTCCCGCGCCGCCGGATTCAACCGGAGGCGGAGCACTTCACAGCCCACTCGCGGCATCGGGAGTCCGATCGCCACTTCGTTTGCAACGTAGATGTAGGGACCGGGGACGCCGTACCGATAGTCGCCCGAGAGCAGCATGAACGCCCCCATCGCGTACGCGTGGCCCGGAGATGCAAATACGACCGGCGTCGGAAAGGAAAGAAGCCGGGCCGTCAGCCCATACCCTGCGCGCAGCATCCTCAAGGCGTCGACGCCTCCCGCTTTCATCACCTTGAGGTCGAACCCTGCGGACAGGACACCTTCGCGACCGGTGATCACCACCGCGGTTCCGGACCTCGCCTCCACCTCTTCGAGCGCGGCGTAAATCTCCGCGAGCAGGGCGGGCGAACATGCGTTGCGCTTGCCGTCGTCCATCGTGAGAGTGGCGACGGGCCCGTCGAAGTCGAGCGTCACGAGCGGGTTGGCCATCACTGAAGCGATAGCACGCAACGTGCTGCGTCAAAGCGCCTGCGGCGTGCAGCAATCCCCTGCGTCAACCGACCGTCGACGCCTCGACGGCTTTGGAGGCGATTTCGGGACGGACATGCACTCGGCGGCGTCGCGCCCGATCACCAGCATTCCCGGGCCCGAGAACACCGGATCGACGAAATCTGCCCTCGAATCGGGACCACCCCACGTTCCGCATCGATGGCTCGAATCGCCGATACGGAGAGCGCCCAGCTCGCCGCGTCCCTTGTAGTCCAAGTGAAGCGCGCCCTCCTCGAGTCCACTTGCCAGCGTAAGCGATCCCGCGCTCGAGCTGGGAGGCTCTTGAAGCGTGACCGACCCGCCTCGAATGATGATGTCGCCTTCGCCAAGACCCGTCGGCGAGCCGACGATCAGCTCACCCGACTCGACCGTCACGCCGCCCGCGAAATCGTTTTGGCCGTTCAGAACGAGTCGGCCCCCCACGAGTCGAATGCCGCCCTCTCCCGTCAGATTGACCGGCGTTTCGCCGAGGGCGAGACCGTTGTACTCGCGTGGCGACGTATCGAACACACGCACGAGGAGTGAACCACCGTCGTCTAGAATCGCTTCGTCGAGGGAGATGTGCGCTCGAAGACGCGCTGCCCGAGCAAGCACCGGCCGGAAATTCTGCTTCGGACCGAGGCGTCGCTGGATGGCGTGACCGTCCTCGCTCAAGGCAAGCCAAATGGTTCCGCTGCCAAGACCACCCGCCTTTGCGCGGTGGCGAGGAACCACCTCGGGCATCGTGAAGCGGCCCTTTTCGTCGACGCGCGAGTCCGGGTCGAAGTGCACGATAGCGCTTGCATCGACGACCGGAACGGCGATCACTTTGGCGGCCTTGTTCGAGAGAGTACCGCGACCGTCGTAGTTGGGGGTCTTCGGATCGACGACGGTCGGAGTCCCCGTGACGATGAAGACGTGCCCCGTGTCTTTCGGCCTCGGCCGGTTCTCGTCCGACGGTTTCGCGTAGCGTCCCATTGCGTACGCCCCGATGTCGCCCGGACGCATCTGCTCGAAGTCCTTGACCGGTTCGAAGCCAGCCGCTTCCGCATAGTCGCTCCGCAGGAACTGCGTCACGACAAAGGCTCGCGCCCAGGGACGCCATCGCTCCCGAAGCGTGAAATCTTCGGAGTAGGGATAGTTGTGTTCCGGTAGGGAGCGCTGCGATTGAAGCGCGGCTTCGTGGAGCGGCGAGACGGTGTTGAGCGCGAAGCTCAGCCACCCCGAGCAATCGGTGGAAACGAACGATGGTGAATCCTCCGAGGACTCGAGCTGTACCAGGGGTTCTCCAAGACGCCGCCTTGGTCCATAGAGCCGTTGGTGGCTGTAGGTGTTGCTGGTGTTCCCTTCTTTCAGGACATCGATCACCAGATCGGAGAACTGAACCATATCGGCGATCAGCTCCGGGGAGGAGTCGACCGGCTCGACCGGCGTTTTTTGTTTCTCTCGATCGACGTGCGACGGCCTACTCTGCGTGTACGCGCAGGAAGCTAGGACGAAGAGCGCCGCCAAACGGGTGCCATGTGAGGCCAGTCGCTTCATGTTTCGGTTCATCCGGATGAGGAAGCCAAGCCTTCGGCCCGGTACCGTGCGCTTCCCCCATGACCAAATTAACCGGAAGGGCGACGCGTCGCCAATTTCCGGGGCCGACCGTCGTTTCCGTGCGACCCGGACTGATAGCGGAAGCGGTGTCTCAGAAGCGGCCGACGAGTTGCGCGCCAACGAAGCGACGACCGACTGCGGGGGCGGCGCGAACCATTGCTCTTCGCTGGTATTGGAGGGGGCGTTGCCCGCGCATGTACGCTTCGTAGGGATTTTCCGAACCCCCGGCAAAGCTGAGGCCGAAGCCGAACAGCCCTACCCCGAGCATGACTCCGCCCGCGATGTAGGAGCCGGTGGACGCGTCGCTCGACAGTTTTGCCGCAGGCGTCAGACCCAAGATTAGCCCGCCAGTCATCGCGAGTCCGAAGCTGGACCACCGACTCATCTTCGTCGCGCGGTCTCGATTGTCCCCTTGGGCTCTCAGCTCCCCCTCGAACCGGCCGAGCTCTTGAAGCGTCAACCGCGAACGGGTGGCTCGCTGCCAGCGCTCGAGGCGAACCTCTGCCTGAGACTCCTTTGTGAGCTGAATGATTCCTACCGACAGGAACACCCCAGAGCTACCTACGAGCGCAAGGCCGACGCCTTTGCTGAGCTCGGTGTCGGGGGTGGTGACGAAGAGGGCGATGCCGATGGCCATCCCGATCGAACTCGCGATGAGTTGGTTCGCCCCGCCCGAGAGGCGAGTGCGCCGACCGACACGCGCCGTGTGCTCCATCCACTCGCCGAGAAGCTCTTGTTGCTCCTCGCTGGCCAAGTGCTCTGCCGCTCCCGTGGCCAACGCCTCTCGAACGACGTCTTCGGGCGGCAGCATCGGAGGTTCACTGACGATGTCTTGCGCGTCACTCGAATCAGGACCTCTCGTCGCGGCATCCGAGGCCTGCGCGAAAGCGGAGGTTGCCGGCGAAGCCAACGACGATGCGAAGAGACCGACGATCAAGATGCTACGGGCGACACTGTTCATGGCGCCGGAGACTATCAGCGAATCCGCATGCAGTAACGCGTGGTCCGTGCGCTATCCTTACGCCAATGATCGAACGAGGGAGCGAAGGCCTCGGACCGAGCTTCGGGTCGGTGGACGATACGAGCTTCACCTGGAAGTACCGGGCACAGTGTCACTGCGGTGCAGTTCGCTACGAGGTCGACGCCGATCCGGTCGACGCGAAGATCTGCCACTGTCGCGACTGCCAAAGGCTTCACGGCGCGCCGCTGCAGTGGGCCGCCATCTTTCACAAACGCAACGTTCGACTCGTCTCGGGAGCTGAACAGCTTCGCTTCTACAACAGTCAGCAACGGTCGACCGAACGAACGCTTCCATGCAAGGTGCGATGCGGGCAATGCGGTACCCCCGTTGCGGACGACGGCCGCAAGATGTGGCTGGCATTCCCCACCCTGTTCGATTTCGGCCACCCGCCGACGGTGCCCGAAGCGTTCAGGCCCACGTGCCATATCTTCTACGGTTCGCGCGTCGTGGACGTGGACGACGACCTTCCGAAGTGGTCGGGCCACAAAGACAACTCCACCCTACTCTGACTTGGCTTCCCATTCTCCGAGTCTTCGACGTACAATGACCCTAGAAAGAGGCTAGGAGGAATCATGGACACCTGCGCACACGAAGGATGCAACTGCGACGTCTCGAAGAACTACGTTGAAAAGGATGGCAAGCGCTACTGCAGTGACTCTTGCGTGGCGGGCAAATCCTGCGGCCACGGAGGCTGCAGCTGCGGTGACTCCGCGGAGTAGTTCCGGGGCACCGCCCGCGTGTCCCCTGTGAAGCCATGACGGCGAGGGGGCACTCGTGATAGAAGTCGGCGTCATGACGCGACGGCACGTAGTTTGGCTGGTCTGCGCGCTCGTCGCTGCATGCACTGAGAGCGGCAACAGCACCACCGAGATTTCGCACGAATTCGAGCCCTTTGAGGTCGGCGTCGGCGAAGAACAGCTGGAGTTCTGTCAAAGCTGGAAGCTCGAGAACGACGAACCGATCTATGTGGCGGCGGTCTCCCAGTCGAACGGGGGCGGCTGGCATCATTCGAACTGGTTCTTCGTGCCCGAAGGCTCGTTCATGCCGGACCCGTCCATCGAGGGGGCGGACGCCACGGAGGAAGGCACCTGGCGATGCGAAGATCGAGGTTTTCGCGAGCGCACAGCCGCGTCTCTCGGGGGCGTCTTCTTCGCTCAGTCGACACAAACCTTCAACGAAGAACAGCGGTTTCCGTCGGGCGCTGCTCTCGTGATTCCGCCGCGCTCGGTCATCGTCGGTGGCGTTCACCTCTTGAACGTCTCGGGCGCACCGCTCACATCTTCACTGCGCTTCGACCTCGACACCATCCCCGAGTCGGAGGTGGAGACGCCGCTGCAGCTCGTCAACCTCAGCAACGGCTCCCTTTCCATCCCGGCTGGCGTCGAGTCGGAGTTCGGGATGACCTGTGATGTGGGTTCGGTGTTCGAGGCCGTACTCGGCGAGGTTCCGGACTACAAGATCTACTACGTACTCCCGCATTACCATGAGTGGGGGAACTACTTTCGACTGAGCGCCGTCGACGAGGATGGGAACGATCGAACCATCTACGAGCTGCGTGGAGGGATCGGTGAGCCGCTCGGCGGAATGCTCGACCCGCCGTTCGACACCCGCGGTGCGCAAGGCCTCCGAATGGAGTGCGGCTACTTCAACGACACCGAGGACACGCTAACCTGGGGCTTCGGCGGCAAGGAGATGTGCGAGACGCTGGTGTACATCGACGGCGGCGTGAAGATGGCCGGTGGTTCTCAGGGCGATGCGATCGAAGTGCCCTCAGAGTCTACAGATCGGCCAACTTTCGAGACTGTCTGCGGCCCCCTCAGCGGCGTCAGCGACCTTGGTGGAGGCGGCGGCGGACTACCGGCGTGTGGGGCAGGCAACTCGTTCTTGGGAGGCGAGACGACCGCATCGACTCGGGTCGAGTGCGACGTCGCGGACGCCCTACTCATCCGCCTCGACGTGGAGCTATCGGCGGTCCCGCTCGACGAGCCGATTGCAGGACAGTCTGTGGACATCGAAGTTTCGGCCCGCGTCGACATCGACCCAGAATCGGCGGCGCTCCTCGACGCGGTCGCGCGTGGAGAACCAGCGATCATCGTGGGGTCTGGCACGACCCTCGAGTTCACCGGCGGGACCGTCGACGCGGATCCAATCGCGCTCGAGCTCGACGAGGTCCCGTGCGAGGTCGACTACTCGTCGGCGCAGGTCACCGTCGTTCCCCCGTCGCAGAGCGCGCAGGTTCGCGTCGCCGAAGACGCGACCGAGATCACGATCGCGGCGGGCGACTTCACCTTGATCACGCGCACGCCTGCACCGACGTACCTGACCACGGGCGAGCTGCCTGAAGACCCGATGGGCCAAATCCTCACGAAGTGCACCGCAACCGAAGCCACCCTCTCGATCCCCGTCACCCCGTAAGGGGACACGCGGGGCCCCGAAAACACCTTCAATTTCAGTCACTTACGGGCCAACCCGCGCGTTTTGCAGACGAGGCGGCCGCCGAGGCGCCCCACCTTGAGTCCGCATCAGAATCATGGGCGAGTCTACCATTCCCATCGCGGACGCAATCAGCACCAGCGTTGCGAACCAGCGGTGAGACGATCGGAGAACAGGCCGCGCGGCCTAGCGAAAACCGTTCGAAGTCGGCAAAACGCGCGGGTTGGATGGTAAGTAATAGGAGTTATTGAGGTTTTCGGGGCCCCGCGTGTCCCCTACAGGGTGAGGACGGCGGCGCCACGGATGGCGTCGTGTTTGAGGCGGTCGAGGGCCTCGTTGGCGCTTTCGAGCGGGAAAGGTTCGACGCGGGTTTGGACGGGGATGGCCGCAGCCTCGGCTAGGAAGCGATGCCCATCGTCGCGGGTGTTGTTGGCGACGCTCCGCAGTACGCGTTCACCGTAGAGGAGCTCGTAGTCGACCTTCTCGATCGGGCTCATGTGAATGCCGCCGAGCACGAGGGTGCCGCCCTTGTCGAGGTGCGACAGAGCGGGCGGTACGATCTCGCCCGCAGGTGCGAACACGATCCCTGCGTCGAGCGCGACGGGAGGCTTCTCGACAGTGCCTCCGGTCCACGTGGCCCCGAGCTCTTCGGCGAGCGCCTGATGCTTCTGCTTGTCGCGTGTGCAGACATAGACTTCTGCCCCGCGTGCGCGCGCAATCTGAATCGCGACATGCCCGGCAGCTCCGAACCCGTAGAGACCAAGGCGTGCGCCGGCCCAGTCTTGGATTCCTGTCTTGTCGAGGCAACGAAACCCGATGATGCCGGCGCACAGCAGCGGAGCCGCTTCCAAATCCCCGAAGCCTTCAGGAAGGGGATAGGTGAACTCCGCAGGTGCAACCATCTTATCGGCAAAGCCGCCGTTTACGGTCCACCCGGTGAATTCGGGCGTGTCGCACAGGTTTTCTCGGCGACTCATGCAAAACGAGCAGCAGCCGCACGTCCGATTGAGCCACGCCACCCCTACCCTCTGCCCGACGACTCGATCGGTCACCGCGGACCCCACGGACTCGACGACGCCCACGACCTGATGTCCCGGGATGACCGGGGAGCGCTTCGGTTCGAGATCTGCTTCGACTACATGCAGGTCGGTTCGGCAAACGCCGCACGCGTGAACCGAAATGCGAACTTCGTCTTCCGCGGGAACCGGCGCTTCGATGTCGCCAAGACGAAGGGGGTGGGTCTCGATAGGCGAGGGTGCGTCCAGAAGAAGCGCGCGCATGGAGTGACAATACCTCGCCTCAGGAGTGAGGCGCAGCACGACGAGCTGACGGCGCGGGGACAGTCCGGGCCCCACGGCTCTTGGAAAACGGGCCGGAAACCGCAAAACGCGCGGGTTGATCCGTAACAAACCGGAATTGTTGGGGTTGCCGGGGCCCTGCGTGTCCC
>CBFCWN010000124.1:0-8329 GCA_965601515.1 uncultured Myxococcales bacterium
TCGTGACGTCCAACGCGTTGAGCGCATCTGGGCGGTTGAGTCCGACACGTGCGATCTTGTTCTCGACTTGGAAGGTGAGGGCCATTGCATTTCCCCTCCGTGAGTGTCACGCCCCGGCCTTGGTTTTCGAGGATCAGGGAGTGTACCAAATCGGTGACGTGTAGGCTCTGTCCTGGGTGGTCATGGGGACTTCCTCTCCCATCTTCACGTCGAAGAACTTCGCGTCGTAGGCAGTCCAGCGCGGCTTCGGGATCTCGATGACTCGCGCGTAGTAGAACGCGCGCTGTGACGCGTCGAAATCGGGGTCGGCCCAAGTGACCGCGAGCTCGGCCGCGCCAATGCTGTTGCTGTAGGTTGCGTTCGCAACATCCACCGTGTTGCCGACCGGCTTCCTGCAACGCCCGTCCTTGCCGATCTTACGCCCATCCGACACTGCAACGTCGTAGATGCGCTCATGCGTCTTCCCCGACTCGTCGACCCAGCCCTTGATGACCTGTACCCGGTCGAGGTTCGCGCGGCCGGGGTCTTTCACAGCGCGAATGAGGAAGACCGGGGACTTGCCCGCCGGCGCTTCGCTGAGGTCGCCGCCCATGGGCACACCCTTCGAGTATCCCACCTGCGCGAGGTTGGCGCTGAGCGCGTCGGCCGCCTGGTAATCCCAACCCCCGAAGAAGCGCACCGTCATGCGGGGCCCGGTGGTTGCGTAGGTCTCCTTGCGCCGCATCGCATCGAAGATGGCCTCGCGGCTGTTCTCCGTGGCCCAGACGCCCGCGTAGCCCGACGCAGCCATCTCCCATTCGTAGATTTGTCCCGTGCGTCCCTCGAGATTTTCCGGAAGCAATGGGTCGGCCCAACGCTCTTCGCCAGGCTCGGCGCTCGTGACCTTACCCCAAAAGTTGTCCTCGCTCGCCGTCGCCAGACTGGTGTGTGAGTCGGTGCTCCCGATCATGCCGAACTTGAAAGGGTTCGCTCCGAGCTTTTGCTCGAGTGCCAAGCCATTCCTCAACGCCGAACGCGCGTATTCGTTCGGATACATCCAGTCCTCATGCTTCGTCAGCAACAAGAGGTTGCCTTTGTCCCAGGTTTCGTAGTTGGCGAACTCGTCATCGGGAGACAGAAACGGATGGGTCTCACTGTCGCCTTTGTACTGGGTGACCTCGAGGAGCGGCTCCCACATGGCGCGGGTCTCGGCGTAGGCACGTGTGAGCGGCTTTCCTTCGGAATCCTCCAGGGCAAACATCTTCCCAACGCTGACGTTGGGGTTGTGTGGAATGGCCAGCACGTCGCCGCCCGTGGACTTCTCGTAGTTCTCTAGGTACTCCCACAAGGGCTCAGGCTCGTCACTGTCGAACGATGTGAACGGGATGACTTGGTTGGCCTTGTTCGCGCCGTCTTTGAAGATCACGACGCGGTGCAGGTTGTCCGAGTTGGTGTTGGAGGTCCATTCGTAGCCGATGAAGGCGGTGAACTTCCCGGGGTCGTTGTGCGCCTCCGCGAACGACGTGTACTCGTGCCACACCGAGCGCGCGAACTCCGGGTCGCCGATCGGGTCCTCGTTCTTGTTGACTTGATTGAGGAACTCGCCGAATGCCTCTTCCCCCTTTCCCGCTTCGAGCAGCTCAGACGTGTGCTTTCCAAACTCGGTGGCCAGCAAGGCAGGGTCCTTGGCGCGAACCTTTGGCATGAAGGCCATCGCCTCCGAATGATCCGCAACCACCAAGAAATCGAGAGGCCGCCTCAAGCGCACCGCCATTCCGTTGTGAGCGACAACCTCCTCGCCCTTGGCAAAGCGGTACGCCGCATCAGGGTCGAGTCGCTGATTGCCCTTCGCGTTGGCGTCCGGCGACCAGCTCGTGTGGAGATGAGTGTCGCCCCAGAACACTTCGGTCGGGAAGTTCCGACCGACGACCGGGGCGTACGAAGGCGACACCGTCGGGACCACGGCTTGCGCGGCTTTTTCGCCGATATCCTCAGGAGGGGTTCTTTGTGGCGATTCGATTGGCTTAGCCGGTGGCGACTCCGCTTCCGGGGCCGGTTTCTCGGTGCAGCCGGCTATCCCAAAGGCAAGGGCCAGCCCGGCGGCGAACACTCGATGCACGACGGTCATGGACGCGCTCTTAGCACGCAGGGACTCTCACCCCCATGCCAAGCACAGCGGAGGACGTGCGCGACCGGCTCCTACGCGGAGCCCAACGCCTGGGAACAGAGCGCAGACGCATGGAGATTACCGAGCAATCGCGTGATCTCGGAGCCTATCTGGGAACCCAATCCGCAGCCCGGCACAACCCCGATGGTGAGGGTGAGGCCGTCCTCGCCTGCGCAGGTGGCCCCGGCCCTTGAAGAAACGGCGGGACCGGACTGCCTGCGGGCGGTTAGCTTCCCTGACTATCGGTAACTGCAGCGCGAACGTCTAGTGAGGCGTCGAGCGTGTCGAGCGTGTCGTAGAGGCACATGAGACAGACTCCGAGCGGGAGGAAGTTCCGATGCAATGCCACTCCGCTGTCCCGGTAGCTGACGAACAGCTCGTGGAAGCTCTGGTGGAATGCCTCACTATCGAAACGGGTGTTTCTCGGATCGTCGCGGCCGAGCAGGTTGCGCATCGCTTCTTTCGACCGCTCCATGTTGAGCTGCCGAAGCGCCGCGTCGAAACGAGCGTCATCGTCGAGGTAAAATCCGAGGTACAGACCGCGCAGACCTTCGAGGAACTCCGGCTGCCAACGTATGTAAAGCGCCCCCGGACGCCAGCGTAGAACCCCTTCGGCGCCCCGCGCGAACTTCTCCCCCCGAAGGTCGAGGAGGGCTTCGGCGCTCCCGAAGATCTGCGCGAAGAAGCTCCGCAAGATCTGCCGACCGACTTCCTGACGATCCGTTTCCGGTAGATCCGCCAACGCCATTTCGTCGTCCCCTCGAGTCCCAGACATGACGTGGACTTCGATCCCTCGATCTCGAAAGAGCTTTCCCGCCTCTTCGCGCAGGTCGGCGAATCGCTTGGGGTCAGAGCGATTCGAGAACAGCTCCCGGCTCTGGGACAGCAGAGCCCGCGCGGGAATCACGTCGAAGAGCGCCGGCGACGCATAGTCGAGCAGGTGAGAC
The DNA here is from genome assembly GCA_965601515.1 of uncultured Myxococcales bacterium. GTDB lineage: Bacteria > Myxococcota_A > Polyangia > Polyangiales > Houyiibacteriaceae > SG8-38. Next base: position 3,094 of record CBFCWN010000124.1, read on the forward strand.
CACGAGGTCCCTCGCAGCGCCATTCGGACCATGTTGCGAACGCCGGAAGCCACGATCGTATCCTAGGGCCAAGTCTCGGACTGGTTAGTGCGCTTCTTCAGCCGCTGCCGACAGCCGTGCCGGTGTTCGCATCGGCAAAGGAGACGTGACACGCAATCGCCCGTCCGACTGACGCCGGGACCGCCCGCAAAGTCACACTGCGCTCCGTCATCGGCAGTTTCGGTGGTTCCAAATCCCTCGCCATCGAACGCGACACCGTTCGGATGGAGAAGGGTTCTTGGCTCAGGCTGCCGTACTACGATCAAGAACGTCGAGCGTGTATCCGTGCTGATCACCGCGTCCCCGGTGCCGTGGGAAGGGCGCAGGGAAATGGGTTCACGCCCGGGTAATCCTCGGTGAGTGTTCCCTCTTCGACTCGGTCGGCGACGCCGTCGGGGTTCGAGAATGCGCCGGCCATCCAGTCGTTCATGGTCTGGCCGGCGACGGCAACTTGCGACATGTAGTAGTAGGTCATCGTTGTCGAGTGCAGGGTCTGCGAAAAGGGCATGAAGAAGTAGTGGATGCCGTTCAGGTCCTTTGTATCGCAGAAAGCCTTCCTCGCCTCATTGATCCAGTTCACCCGGCCCTGCTCGAAGGTCGTGTTTCGATCGAAGAACGACTGCACCATTTGACCGTACTCGTCGTTCTGGTTCGAAACGATCATGTACTGCTGCTCAGGAACGGCCTTCAATCGCGGCGCATGGGCCATCAGCAGGTTGGGCCCGACCACACAGTCCAGGTCGAAGCAGTACGGTGGCAAAGTGGCCTGTGCGGCCCAGTTGAATGGATCCTCGCCCGCAAGCACAAACGCCGCCAGGTTTCGAAGGCTCCAAAATTCATCGTACACATTGTCGAGCGCGAGGGCTGAGTCGGGGAATGCCGCGGTGTGGGGCCACTGGAGGTCATCGAGGACCCAGTGGTAGTTGTAGAGTACTCCCCAGCCGCCCGCCGAGAACCCGGCGAAAGCGGCCCTGATCCGATCTGGTCGGAAGCCTTCACCGCCCCGCGCATCCAGCTCGTGCCATAAAAGGTCGCGCACGTACCGAAGCGCCGCCCGCAAATTGATCGCGCCATAGCGGTGCACGGTGATGCTGGGATAGTGGCTGGTCGCACCATTGCCGGCGTGGAGATCTTGGGTGCAGTACGGAAGGAAGACCTTCGTCCAGTTCGCAAATGGGCTTACGGAAGGATCGTCGGACATGATGCCATCCCGGTACGGTGGATCGTCCAACGCTTCGAAGAGCCCCGGATCGACGCGGTACTGCTCAAAGCACCCGGCGCTCGTATCACTATCGAGGAGGCACACACCACCGCCTTGGAGATAGAACAAGACGTTCTCAATCGGATGACCCTCGGGCGCGAGCTTGACCTGGATTGCGTAGGGGTTGTCAGCGGGGAACAGGGGCACGTCACCGCCGCATCGTGTTCCATACACATCACTGTCGAACACGATTCTCGTGTAGCCAGTCGCTTCGGGCGCTGGCGGTGGATCGCGGGTCACGACGCTCGGCCCGCACGAAAGCGTGAGTGGTGCAGCGTCCGCGCGTACGATTGCGGTCATGCAGTCGAGCTGAGACATGGTGCGGCTCACGTACTCCGTCGGCGAGAGTGCGATCAAGGTCGAAAGTTGGTTGCAGACCCTGTTGATGTTCGTCACGGCTTGCTGGCCGAGCGCTTCTTCGTCGCGCTCTACCAAGGACGCGTCACATTCCTGGCTTGCGAGGCAGTCGTTGCGTCGCCGCAACGCCGTATCGACCAACAAGGAGACGGTTTCGTGCGTGTCCCTGAGACAGACCTCTGCGTCGGCGCGAGGCGTCCTTGCCCAAACCGCGCCGTGTGGGCCACCGAACGTTCGTGAAGTGATCGATGCGGTCTCGAGCTCACATGCGGTGCGAAGGCGTAGCACCAAGGCATCCACCGAGAGCGAACCGCTGCTCCCCGTACACTCGTCGCGAATCGTTCCTTCGAGCGTATCGAGCGCTGTCGCGATGTCCGAATTGCCCGAGTCGCAGGCCGAATCCGTCGTGACGAAGCAGGCGCGCGCCGCATCGTTGAGCGTTTTCACACACTCACGAAGCGCGTCGGCGGTGCTCAGCTCACAGGGGCTCGAGCTCACGCCACCGCTGCCACCATCGCCAGCCGTTCCGCCGCTCCCAGCAGAACCTCCACCATCACCGTCGCCCGCGGTCTCACTACACCCAACAAGCGGCACCACGCCGAGCGCGCAGACGCAGATAATCCTAAATAGGTACCGCATCACAACCTTCCCAGTCAGGCGCGGAGCACCACGCAATGGGGTGATGTGCGTGCATCGGGCGTGCCAGGTCGAATCAACGTTTTGACTGGGGAATCCAATATGGTCACGCGCAAGAGTTGCTCTTCCTGGGTTGGCAGTGAAGCGATTGCGCCGGTGAGCAGTGCCTGGGGCGCCCGGTGCCTACCAGCGTCGCCTCCTCCGGCCTGTCGCTGAGCGGATCGCGGCGAGGAAAGAGATCCGAAAGCGCGTGTACAAGGGCTACGGTGGATCTTCCCAGCGAGTGGCTCGAGTGTTTGAGCTTACTCCAGCGAGCTGCTCAAGGAGTCGGTTAGGGACGCCAAGAGGCCCGGCTTCGGCCGGGCTCTCTTCTTTCCAATTGGTCGGAGAGTCCCCAGCGCTTATTGTCAGCCGGGATGGCTGCGGATACGCCGATTGTCGACGCCCACATGCATCAGTGGGATTTGCGCGGGACGCCACGCGGCGCGGTTTCGGTTTTCGTGAAGCTCTTCGGGTGGAACGACACTCTGACGCGGGTGGCGGCGAATCTCATGTTTCCGAAATCTCAACTGCGATTCGTTGGCAAGATCGACTACGTATCAAACGACTACTTGATCGAGGACTATCGCGCCGACTTGGGTACGCTTGCTTCGCGGTTTTTGGGCGCGGTCCACGTTGAGGCGAGTTGGAAAGCCAAAAAGCACATCGACGTTGTAGGCGAAACCGCGTGGCTCGAATCACTCGACCCCGATGCGTCCACCTACAAGGCGTTCGTCGGGTCGGCTGAGCTCGATCGACCCGACCTCGAGGAGGTATTGCAGGCGCACGAAGCGGCGAGTCCTCGCTTTCGCGGAGTTCGAGACAAGCTCGCCTCCCACCCCGATCGAACGATCTGGGAGTGGGCTCGAACACCTACGCTTGCGCAGGACCATGCGTGGCGTGCTGGCTATCGGATACTCGGTGAACGCGGGCACTCGTTCGATGCGTGGATGTACCATCAGCAGCTTCCTGACTTCATCGACCTGGTCCGCGAGATTCCGGAAACGCCGGTAGTTTTGTGCCATCTCGCAACGCCGATCGGACTCGCAGGAGATTACTGCGGTCTTGGCAACACGGCCGCGGAGCGCGCGACGATCGCTGAGCAGTGGAAAGAGTCCCTCTCGCGTCTTGCCGAAGTGCCGCACGTTCGCTTCAAGATCGGAGGCTTGTTGATGCCGATCTTGGGCTTTGGTGCGGAACGACAGCCCACGACGATGTCCAGAGGCGAGTTCGTCGATCGCCTGGGCCCGATCGTCACGTGGGCGGTCGATACCTTCGGTATTGAACGATGCATGTTCGGCTCGAACTTCCCAATGGACAAGGTTTCGATCAGCTACCAAACGTTGGTGGCCGGACTCGACGAGCTGCTGCAAGACCGCACCGAGGAAGAGAAGCACCTCTTCTTCAACGGCGTCGCCCGCGACTTCTATCGAATCAACTAACCACCCCCGCTACCGGCCGCTGCCCAAGACGGAGAATTGTTGCGCGAGGCGCTCGATCAAGTCTCTCTCGTTGTCCGGGTCGAGCATCGATTCGTGGCGTTTCTCGACCCCCTCCCAAATCGCCTGGCCGTTCGGTACGTTCATGTAGTGCGGAAAGCGGGCTCGCGCGGTCGCGTGCGGGTCGCGGCGACGATACTCACCGGCGGCGGCGACTCCGCTTCGACCCCGGTGCAGGATGTAGCCTCCGCGGTTGCTCGGGAAGTCGTGTAGTCGAAGCCCGGCCCGCCAGAGACTTCGCTGCATCCAATAGGCCGGGGCTCCGTGGTGCACGAAGGGAGTCACATCCGGACGAGCGTAGCAGTCACGCCGGACAGCAAAGAACGAGGCTTGGGCTTCGGGGTATGGATAGACGTCATGCCGGAGCTCGCCCGCGAACGCCGCGTCGGACGTGGCAAACACCGACGACAGATCTCCAACGGTCCGGGAGTCAAGAAAAATCACGTCTGTGTCGCATGCAAGGACGATGTTCGTCCGTTCGTTGGGCGCGCTAGATCGCTCGACCTGGTCCAAGGTTGCCACCCCACTCCGCAAGCCCCTCGCGTGGTTCGGAAACAGGCGATGCTCGACGAGGTGTACGCGCTCGGTGCGTGTCGCGAGCTCGCGCAAGAACGGCAAGCCGCCATCGCGGCAGTCGTTGTCGACGATGACCAGGCGATGAATCTGACCCAGATCCACCTGCTGCCCAAGTGTGATGAGCATGAGCTTGAGGTACCGAGTCGTGGAGAAGTTCACCGTGACGAGGCCGATGCGGGGTTGCCCGTCGAAAGGCTCCACAGAACTCGCTCTCGTGAGCTTCCAACGGCAAAGAGTCCAAGCTTGATCCGCACGCATATCCAGATGCCGGCGAAGCGCGTTCAAGCGATCCCCTTTGTGGCGCGCGAACCGGTTCAATCGCGCCAACCCTCGCAGCAGCTCGTCGGTACGTGCTCGGCCATGAAACGGGCCCATTCGCGCCACCATAGCAGCCGTGTCGGAACGTAGTTGGAGCGAGCGCGCAACCTATTGGGCCATGTTCCGCATCCTTGACAGGTTTCCACGTGTGCGCCCTACTACGCGGAGGGAGGCTCTCGTGGAACCCGGCGCCCGGACGCTGTCGCGACCTTGGCTGTTGCTGACGCTGCTCATTCCGCTCGTCATCGGCGCGGAGGCCACGGATTGCGCGGTCGAAGAACACATGCAGCGGGCGACCGTGAGGTTTGCCCCCACCGGCAAGGTCACGTTTCCTGAGGGCCCAGACGCGTACGCGCTTCCGATCGACACGCAGGAAAGCGATGTGGAGGAGATCTGCGTCAACGCCTCACACGTCGTCTGCGAGTGGGAGAACGACATCAACGAGCTTCGACCCATGGAGTCGCACGGGCCGACGACCTGGGGGCGCGACATGATCGAGACCGGAGACACC
>CBFCWN010000125.1:0-8213 GCA_965601515.1 uncultured Myxococcales bacterium
GCGGAATGCCAGCCCCGGGCGGTGAGGCGCCCGTCATCACGGCGATCACGTGGACTCCAGACGGGCCGTGTTCGCTCGGAACCTTCGGCAGCTACACGGTGACCATCACCGCGATGGATCCCGAAGGAGACCCTCTGACCTACGACGGGAGCGTGCTTGGGTGCACCGGCGCTCTCGAGGCCGAGACGTCGACCGTCTCGTGTCCGAACGCGGCCCCCTACGGGGGTGTGGCCGTCGTCGAAGACAACCGGGGCAACGTCTCGGTTCCCGTCGAATTCATCGTCGATGTCTGCGAGACCGGAAGCTTCGAGCCGTAGTCCCGAAATCCCCAAAGACCACTCGAAATCGGGCCCTGCGGGGCCCTTTTTTGTGGGACGCGACGACTCGCAAAACTGATATGCTCCGCGGCCTACATGGGTGGAAATGCGTACGAAGCCGAGGTCGTCGTCATTGGCGCGGGCCTCGCTGGAATGGTAACCGCGCTCGAGCTCCTCGATCAGGGCAAGAGAGTCGTCATGTTCGACGCGGCCGGACGGGAGCGCTTTGGCGGGCTCGCGACGTGGTCCTTCGGCGGCATGTTCTTCGTCGACTCGCCGGAGCAAAGGCGAAACGGCATCAAGGACTCGGTCGAGCTCGCCATGCGAGATTGGGTGCGCTACGGAGAGCTCGATCCCAACGACCGCTGGCCGTACAGCTGGGCGGAAGCCTACGTCAACAACTGCACCGAGGAAGTCCGCAACTGGCTCTCGGATCGAGGGGTCGACTTCTTTCGCGCGGTGAACTGGACGGAGCGGGGCTACTACGTTCCCGGCAACTCCGTCCCTCGCTTTCACATCGTGTGGGGCACAGGCGAAGGGATCATCGTCGCCCTCATCCCGCGGCTCGAAGAGCACGAGAAGGCCGGTCGTCTTCAGATCCACTTCAACCACCGGGTCTCTGGGCTGACGCAAGAGGCCGGTCAGGTCGTGGGCTGTCACGGCACGCACGGCACCGGAGAGTTTGAAGCCCGAGGCGACGCGGTGGTCATCGCCGCCGGGGGGATCGCCGGCAATCACGACCGAGTTCGCCAAATCTGGCCGCGAGACCAGTGGGGGGACCCGCCCGAGCCCATGCTGAACGGCTCGATCCCGGAAGCCGATGGGCTTCTGCTCGACCGCGCGGCCGAGCTCGGCGCCAACGTGACCCACCTCGAGAAGATGTGGAACTACGCGGCAGGCATTCGACACTGGGAGCCGATGTTTCCGAACTACGGCCTGAGCCTCGTCCCGGGCAAGTCTGCGCTCTGGGTGAACTACGAAGGCCGGCGTTTCGTCGACCCCCCACTCGTGGGCTCCTACGACACGCTCCTTCTCATCGACGAAATCTGCAAAGAGAAGAAGAAGTACTCCTGGCTCGTCATGAACCGGAAGATCGCCGACAAGGAGTTCGCGGTCTCGGGCTCCGAGTTCAACCAAGCCGTCCGCCAGAAGAAGCTGTTGTCGTTCATCGTGCGGCTCCTGAAGGGCAATGGCGAGCAGGTACAGGAGTTCATCGATCATTGCCCCGACTTCGTCGTCGGCAACAGCGTCGCCGACCTCGCGGACAAGATGAACGCGCTCACCGGCACAAACGATGTCGACGCGCAGCTCCTCGCGCGAGACATCGCGGACTACGACGCCAACATCGACCGCGGGCCGAAGCTTCAAAATGACGATCAGCTTCGGCGGATCGCCCACGTACGGCAGTACCTCGGGGACCGCCTTCGCACGTGCAACATGCAGAAGATCCTCGATCCGAGCGCCATGCCCCTCATCGCCATCCACACGCAGATCCTCACTCGAAAGAGCCTTGGAGGAATCCAAGTCGACCTCGACGCAAAGGTGCTCGACACACAGGGGAACGCGATCCCCAACCTGTTCGCCGTCGGGGAATCGTGTGGTTTCGGGGGCGGCGGCATGCACGGGAAACGAGCGCTCGAGGGTACGTTCCTCGGCGGATGCGTCTACTCGGGCCGCATGGCGGCTCGTGCCATCTCGAGTGGCCGCGGGGTAGGCGGAGGGGATAGGGGATAACCGATGAGGCTTCGCAGATGACTCGCCTGTTCCTCGTCCTCGGTCTGGTTGCGTCGGTGGCGGTGTGCGTGCCGAACGCGACGGCCAAACCGCCTTCGACCGAGCCGAAGGCTCCGAAACAGATCGATCAAACCCCACCGCTCGTCCGGATCCCGAACGCCCACGTGTCGGACCAGGGGCTGCTGGTGGGCGGCCAGCCCTCGCTTCCGCAGCTCGAGCTGATCCAGCAGGCAGGCTATCGGACCGTGATTTCGCTTCGAACGGAGCGTGAGTTCGGTGATGAAGGCGAAAGGGAGCGTGTCGAACGACTTGGGATGAAGTTCGTCTCGATTCCTGTACCGGGGCCGGAAGGCCTGACGGAGGCCAACGCAAGGACGATTTCGAAAGCGCTCGATGAGCAAGACGCTCTACCCGCGGTCGTGCACTGCCTCTCGGGCCAGCGCTCGGCGGCGCTGTTGGGCCTCGAGGTCTTCGTGGTCGATCGCAAGCCGCCGGCCGTCGCAATGGACTATGCAAAGCAGCTCGGCCTCCGCAAACTCGAGCGGGCGCTTCGAGAGCGGATCCGCGAAATCTGCAAAGCCGATGCATCACGAAACTGTGAGGGGGTGAAATGAGCGACAAACCAACTGCTTTGGTCGTCTTGGCGCCTGGAGCCGAAGAGATGGAGGCGGTGATTAGCATCGACGTCCTTCGTCGTGGCGGAATCGACGTCACGGTCGCGGGGGTTTCGGGAGACGAGCCTGTCCGCTGTAGCCGCGGCGTCGTCATCACTCCGGACGCTGCGCTACAGAACGTCGGCGACGACTTCGACGTACTCGTGCTTCCGGGCGGTGCGGAAGGCGCCCGCCAGCTTGCCATGTCGGACGCCGTGGGGGAGCGCCTCCGCAAACACGAAGCGGCCGGCAAGTGGGTTGCGGCCATCTGCGCCGCGCCGATCGCGCTCAAGAGTCACGGAGTGTTCCAGGGTCGACGGATGACCAGCCACCCGAGCGTGCGGTCGATGTTGGAGGATTGGTGTGAGTACAGCGACCATCCTCTCGAAGCCGACGGCAAACTGATTACGAGTCGAGGGCCCGGCACGGCGTTTCCGTTCGCGCTCCGGGTGGTGGGCGCACTAACCAGTGCGGAGCGCATGGCCGAGGTTCGCGCGCCGATGATGTTTCCCGTTCAGGTGTCCTGAGTCGGGGGCGGAGGCGGCTTCGTCACGCGTGGACGCACGCGAATCGCGGCCTGCGCGGCGTACGACAGGAGCTTCTGGACCGGCGTACCGAGGAAGAACCCCGGGGCGGTCGGAGTGTGGTCGGGCTCCGGCACGGGGATGGTGGCAACGAGGCTCCCATCACCCTGAGACTCGAACCGAACCTCCGGGCTGAGCGACTCCATCATTTTCCGCGAGGCCTTGTTTTCCGCGAGCAACTCGCTTCGAAACCAGCGGACGTCGCGCTCCCAAGCCGCTTCGATGAGCCGCTGGAGCAGAATCGAGCCGAGGCCCACGCCCTGGTAGTCGTCGATGACGGTCACCGCCGGCTCTGCCGTATCGGGCTCTTCGACCAGCCGGACGAAGCGGGCCACGCCTAACCCCTCCGTCGTGGTGACGAGGTGCTTCCGCAGGGCGACCAACGCGACGTGGTCGTAGCCGTCGGTTTCGGTCAAATAGTCGAGCTCCGCATCGGAGAGACGAGTCTTCGGCGTCATGAAGCGGGCGTAGCGAGACTCCGGTGAAAGCCTCTCGAACGCGACGCGCATGGCCTCGCGATCGGTCGGGCGAATCATTCGAAGCGACGCGCGTCGGCCAGCGCCGAGCGAAATCGACTCGCTGTACGATTCGTCGTACCGATAAGTGTGTGCCGCTTCCCCCATGGCACTTGGAACCTAGACACGATCGAGGGCAGCGACAAGCGCCTCCATGGCGTCGGCGGCACCTGTGCGTAGGCGAAAGTCCACAATGTGAGACACTTCGCTCGTGCCGGGGTTGACTTCGACAGTAAGTCGACCACGACGACGCGCATCGACGACAGGCTCCGCAATGTACGGGAAAACACTCGTCGTTCCGATCGTAAACACGGCATCGAATCCGCTGGAAAGCTCCGCCTGAAGAAGCTGCAGACGATCGATCGGCAACATTTCGCCGAACAGAACGACTTCGGGCCTCACCAACGAATCGCATTCGGGACAACTTGGAGGAATGTCGAGGCCGGCGTAGTTGCCGACTCGCCAACGGTGACCGCAACGCGTGCATACGAGACGATGCACATCGCCATGGATGTCGATCACGCGCTGACTGCCGGCAGCGTGGTGAAGTCCATCGACGTTTTGCGTGAGCGTCCACACCCGGTCGAACTTGTTCTCGAACTCGGCAATCACGTGATGGGCGCGATTGGGCCCCGCGTCACGACACGCTCTCTCGATCTGATGAATGTACTTCCACGTCAACGACGGGTCGCGGTGGAACATGGCGCCCGAAAGAGCGGCTTCGATCGGGATTCCATCTTCCGTGCTTTCCTGCTCGTAAAGCCCGCCGATGCCGCGGTACGTCGGTAGGCCTGAGTCCGCCGAGATTCCCGCGCCGGTGACGAAGAGGACGCTCGAGCAGTCCCTCAGCCGCGCTGCGATCTCTTCGATTCCCTCCTGCGTCATCTCGTTTGGTTATCGTATTATTCATGATTCGCCAGTCGGCAGACCACCCGGGGTTCCGGTCTCGACTGGATTTCTCTATGAAGGAGGTATGTTCTTTTCGACTCAAAAGAAGCTGAAGATGCCGACCCCAGACCAGGCGCTGCCGGGCCGCGAGGCGGAAATGCCGGTTCCCGCTCGCCACTACGTGCTCGACGCCCCACTACGCGGACCGTTCCCGGACGACACGAAGCAGGCGGTTTTCGGCCTCGGATGTTTCTGGGGCGCCGAACGAAAGTTCTGGGAGGCCAAGGGAGTCCATACGACCGCAGTCGGCTACGCAGGCGGTGTGACCCCCAACCCGACCTACCGAGAGGTGTGCTCGGGCATGACCGGCCACAACGAAGTGGTGCTCGTCGTCTATCGACCCGCGGAGATTTCCTACGGCGAGCTCCTCAAGATCTTCTGGGAGAGTCACGACCCCACCCAGGGTATGCGGCAAGGAAACGACGTGGGTACGCAGTACCGCTCTGGTATCTACACGTTCGACGAGGAGCAGCGAGAAGCGGCCCTCGCATCGAAGGCGCAGTACGAGGCGGCGCTGAGCGAGGCAGGCTACGACAAGGTCACCACGGAGATCATCGACGCGCCAGAGTTCTACTACGCCGAGGACTATCATCAGCAGTACCTCGCGAAGAACCCGAGCGGCTACTGCGGGCTTGGCGGAACCGGCGTCACCTGCCCTGCGTAGCAACCTGCAAGCGGTACGCCCTGCTCAGCGCCACGCGTCGCGGTTCCGATCGACAAACTCGGAAAGCGTCGTGGCGGGGCGGCCAAGGATTTGGGCGAGAGAGGGGTCGACCTCGGCTTCTCCTCCGTCGCGTGCGTGCGCGAACACCGCCATTGCGGCCTCGACGAGCCACGATGGCATCTCGAGGTCTTGCATCATCGCCTCGGACTGCTCCGGCTCGATGTGAATGTACGTGATCGGTCGACCCAGCACGCGCCCGATCTCCGCTGCGACCCCTTTTCCACCGTACGCGCGGCCACCGGTGAGAACGTACGTGTGCCCGGCGTGCGAATCTCGGTCGAGAAGACAAGCCGCGGCCGCGTCCCCGAGGTCCGCAGCATCCACGTACGGAATCAGCCCGTTTCCCTGAGGCAAGATGATCGACGACATGTCGCGAATCGTCGTGCCCTGGTGCTTGATGAAGTTCTGGAAGAAGGAACAGGGGCGTAGCACCGTCCACGAAGGGCTCGAGTCCATCACCTGCTGGTCGACTTCGCGATGCCACGCGCGCAGCAGCGAGCTCATGTCCCAACCCGCGCTTCGCGAAGACAGGCGCACGACGTGCTGCACTCCCGTCTCGACCGCTGCGGTCAACGCGGCGTGCGACCCGGCTACCTGGTCCTCGATGAGCGGAGTCATGAAGAAGAACGCGTCCACATCGGTGAATACCGCGGGGTCGATCGGCAGCTCGTAGTCGAACGGAACGACGTCCTGAACCTCCGGCACGACGGTGCCAACGTCGCTCGACGCGCGAGCACCAACACGTACCTCGACGTCACGCGACGCAAGTGCGCGACACACTTCGCGACCCACGGTTCCGGTCGCCCCGCTGACGAAGACTCGCACTAGCTGGATTCGCCGAGGTCGTCGCCGATGCGCGGTGGACCGGCGCGGTCCCAGCAGTCGACGCAAAAAGCCACCCAATCCGAGCCGGGAACCGGATGCACGTGCAAATACGTCCCACACGCCGCGCAGAAGAAAAGGCCGGCTTCTTCGCCTGCGTGAAAGCCGGCTCGCAGCAGATCGCCGCGAGTCGCGATGCCCCACCCGGATTCGCCGCCGCGAACGATGACCGCGCCCACGCCGCGCTTGCACATCGCCTCGCTTGCGCGCTCCGCAGATTCGTAGGCGCCGATGGTGACGGGGCGAGTCATGAATCGCCCGACCGGGTGCCGAGGGAAAGCGTCGGCGAGGTCGCAGCGTACGCAGACGACACCGACGGGTAGTTGACCGTGCGTGATGACGAGATGGTGCACTCCGTGCGCCGAGGCGATGCGAAACGCCTCGGACACCAGGATATCCGCGGTCACTGTGACCGGCTTGCTACTCATGACGTCTGCAACGCGCATTCAACCCCCTGCGATTCGATGTGATGTAGACGGGTTTCGCCAAGGAAGAGAAGCAGGCAGCTCTACGGTATCAGGCTCGCCCGAGGATTCCTAGACCCCCAGGCATGGACGTGAAACCTTGAAGCCAAATCGAATTTGGGTGCTAAAGACGCCTGCGTGACGGCCCAGCAACAAGCCGGGGGATCGGGGCCTGAAGAGCGACTGCTGTCGCGCGAATTCCTTCTGCTTCTCTCTTCCGTATCCGCGTACGGATTTGCGTGGTCGTTCTACCTCATCCTCCCGAAGTACTTCGCGCAGGAGCTCGGGATGGACGCCGCGGGGATCGGCCGTGCCGTCGCGGTGCAGGGTGTTACCGCCGTTGCGATGACACCAATCGTAGGATGGCTCGTCGACCGGTACGGCCGAAAGCCGTGGCTCGGAGTGGGCGACCTGATGATCGCGCTGACCGGCATCATCTATCTGTTTGTTCACGAGGAAGGGCCCCTGCTCTACTTGGCACAGGTCGTGTGGGGCATCGGCATGGTCATGGGCTTCAACGCGGCCGGAGCGATGACAGCCGACATCGCTCCGGCCGACCGGATGGCGCAGGCGATCGGGTTCTTCGGGGCCGCGAACCTAGGCATGAACGCGATCTCACCAACGATCGCGGAGCTGTTGTCGGAGCGCGTGGGGTGGGACTACGTCTTCGGACTCAGTGCATGTGCGGGCGTCGTCGCTGCGCTGCTGAGCACGCGGCTGACCGAACCCCCAAAATACCAGCCGCGCCCGGACGAGATTCGAAAGCCGGTTCTCGGTGGCTCGCTCATTCGGGTCTACGCCGCCATCGCGCTGATGACGGCCTGCTTCACCGCGCTCTTCACGCTGCATCAGCCGTTTGCACTCGAGCAAGGCGTGACGGAGGTTCGACGCTTCTTCATTGGATTCGCGATATTCGCGCTGGTCGTGCGTCTCGGGGGCGGCGGCCTGATCGACCGCTTTGGAGTTCGGCGAGCGTCTGTCGTCTCGCTCGCGCTCTACTCGACCGTCCCACCATTGCTCGGGATCATGGGAGCGCACCACCTGTTCTCGATCGGTGCGCTGATGGGAGTAGCGCACGGCGTCGCCTACCCTGCCCTCACGGCGCTCGCACTCGAACGGGCAGACTCGGCTTCACGAGGCATGGTCGTCTCTATCCTGCACGGCTCGTTCAACGGTGGACACGCGTTGTTCGCCTACGTGCTGGGCGAGGTCGCTGCCGCTCGAAACTACGAAACGACCTTTTGGCTCGCCGGCATTCTGACGCTTACAGGCGCCTTCGTGATCGGCGTGCGGTGGCGCGCCAAGCCCCGAAGAGCATGAACATCAGCGCGACCAACAAAGCCGTGTCGTAACCCGCGGCAGACACGACCCCGCAGTTGCACCCGCTCGAGC
>CBFCWN010000126.1:0-8194 GCA_965601515.1 uncultured Myxococcales bacterium
ACCTCTGCGACGGTCGCGCCCATCGGGCCCTTGCCGAGGTCGGTCAGCTCGACGGTCAGCGTGGGAACTTCGATGGATCTCCGATCCAGGACTTGGCCGCTCGCAACCTTCAGCTTCATGACACGGGTCCGTGTAGTGTCGACGGGTGCGGGGTCCCAGTCAGCAGCTTGACTGTGAGGGGATGGCGTCACCGTGGGAAGGCCTTGCGACCGGCGTTGCCGGGGAGCACACTCTCGCCGTGATCCACGCGGCTCTTCGCTCGAGGCCCCAAGTCTTCCTTCTTGTGCTCGCAGGTGGTCTGGCGTCGCACGGGTCTGTGCGCTCAGACGAGCCGCCGCCCTGTTCGCCGCACGTCGTCGAGGAGTATGAGATTTCCTACGAAACGCGCGACGCGAAGGTCGAGGTGGCCTGGTACGACGAATGGGTCTCGCGGTTTGGAAAAACGCTGCCGGCTCCTCTACCGCCCGCGCGCGAATGGCAGCACCCAATTCTTTCGGGGCGCTACGCGGGGACCATGCACGAGGACAGCCTGTCGACGGACGTGAGCGCGTTCGCCGGACCGACACCCAACAACGTCCGCGTTGAGTATTTTCATGTTCTCGAGAAGGGCGAACGATTCACCGGCATGGCGCCACTCTATGAGTTCCTGGACGATGACACGGTGGCGACCATTGCCTTCGGCCGGGATGCTGCCACGCTGCTGGTGATCGATGTCTCGGGGACTCCGAAAGTCCTCGACCAGGTGGACCTTCCCGGTCGAGGCTACGGACTGTTCGAGCTCGCCAAGCCGAAGTCTCGAGCCGCGGCTTTCCGCGATACCTCTGGAGGCTGTTATTCCTACCTCGACCGCGATGGCAACCTTCACGTGCCTGGGCACGACAACACGGTCATCCAGATTCCCATTCGCAACCGAGACATTGTCCGTAACGAAATGACTCACATCGATCTCACGCACGAGATCCAAGAGGGCACGGTCGAGCACCACCATGCGGCCAGGCACCGAGACGAGGGTATCAACAGGCTGACCGCCATCATGCCCGATGCCGAGGGGCGCATCTGGTTCACCTCAAGGTACGGGATTGTGGGCGTTTTCGACCCCGGGCACGCCGCCAGCGGATGCCCTCAGGTGTACGCCACCTCGATCTTTCTTTACGCCATCAAGGCCAAGATCCGCGAGCTTTTCCAGCCGTTGCCGCCGCATGCGCAAACCGTGCTCGACCATCTCGAGCAGGCGTCGGCGGAGCAGCACATCGAGGACGTTTCCGAGGTGATGGAGGAGTTTCGCGACCTGTTCTTGGGCGAGGACTCGGAGTTCGCCGAGGAGATTCAGAACTCGTTTTCGGTGGGTCCCGACGGGATCTATATCGTCACGAATATCGCGCTCTACAAGCTCCGATTCAACGAAGAGGCGAAACGCATCGAGCTCGACCCCGAGTGGGCGCCGACCTACGCGGCTGGGGATCTCATTTACGACAACGACCGCCAGGTGAAGCCCGGCCACCTCAACGCGGGCAGTGGGACGACGCCGACCTTGGTGCTCGACGATCATGTCGTCATCGTCGACAACGCGCCGGGGCAGGTGAATCTGCTCGCGTTCCGGCAGAGTGATGGGTCGCTCGTCAGCAAGCTTCCGCTTTTCGAAGCGGGCGAGGCAGCCGTCGAGAACTCCGTCGTCGCCTACGGCCACCACCTCATTGTCGGCAATACCTACGGATACACCGATCCCTTCAAAGACAATCCGACGGCCGGTGGTCTCGCGCGGTTCGACTTCGACGAGAAAAAGGGCACCTACGTCCCGGTCGAGGGTTGGCCGGCTGCCGGCCACCTCGACGCTAAGACCGCAACGCCCAAACTCTCGCTCGCAAACGGGCTCATCTACATCTACAACCGGAACACGTCCGACGCGGGCTTTCGTGACTGGCAGCTCACCGCGATCGATTTCCGCACCGGCTATCGGGTTTTCAGCATCAACGGCTACTTCGACAAGGGTCAGTTTGGTGACAGCGTTTCGCGCATCGTGAAGAAGAAGTCGCTCGGAAAGCTCTTCTATGACCGCAAGGTGTTCAACAACATTTGGGCCACGTTCACCTTCGGACCGCGCAATAGCATCTACATCGGCGCCTATCGGGGTTTCGTCCGCTTTTCGTCAGAGGCCCCCAAGACCCACACCAGAACGCCTTAGCCGCGCATCCCGCTACTTGGCGGCGCGCTCACGGGGATCGGAGAGGGGAACCTTGCCGAGTGCTCCTGTCCCCCATACAGTCACGCCATGTCTCGTTTTCCATTGATTCGCTCGATTCGGGGGGTGTTTCTGGGCCCTGACTGCGCAGACGCCGACGCTTGCATGAGCGCGTGCGAAGACGTCGTCGCGATCGCGATGGATTGAGCTGCTGTCGCTCCCAAGGCGTGTTCGCGCGAAGGGCAGTCTCGCCGGCAGCGAGGGCCATTCAGGCAGCGGCGCTCGCTCTCGCCGCAGCGGCCATCGGGAGCTGCGCATCGTCCTCGAGAACGACCGGCACATCAGCGGCCCGCGTGTCGCCGGAGTCCGTGAGCGGAAGTCGTCCGGCAGAGCAGGTGGCGCCCACTGCGGCGGGCCCGCTCGGAGGAACAGATTGGCGTTTGGTGGAGTTTCAGTCGATGAACGATTCCATCGGAAAGGTCCGGCCGAAGAACCCTTCGGACTACACTTTGGCTTTGAGCCGCGACGGTCGTGCGACGATGAAACTCGATTGCAAGCAGGTCACGGGGACCTGGTCCGCCGAGGTTTCCAGCGACGGCCACAGCGGCACGTTCTCGTTTGGTCCGCTGGCCGCCACGAATGCGGTCTGCCCTCGGCCGAGCATGGGCGCGCAGATCGCGAACGACGCTCAGTACGTGGTCGGCTTCCTGCTTCGCGATAACCGTCTGTACCTGAGCCTCCTGGCCGACGCGGGTATCTATGCATGGCAACGGGAGTCGCCCTTGGGCTTCGAGACCCAGCCTGACGCGAAACTTGAGGCGGCACTGCTTGCGGCATCGCCCGACTACACGCGCAGCGCCGTGCAAGTCAGCGGCAGCGAGGCGCGATACGCGTACGGTCGCGTTGATCTCAACGGTGACGGGGCCGAGGAAGTGCTCGCGATCTTGATGGGATCGATCTTCTGCGGGACCGGAGGTTGTAGCCTATTGCTGCTGAAGGACGAGAACGACGGATACACGGTCATGAACACGTTCCCCATCAGCCGGCTTCCGGTCATCGTCTCGAATCAGAAGACGGCGGGATGGAGCGACCTCGTGAGGCCGGAATACGGTGGCGGGGTCGAACGGTCGTACGTCAAGCACGTCTTCGACGGGAGTCGGTACGTGCAGGCGGAGCGCCTACCGGGAGACGTCACGCCCGAGGGCACGTGGTTGCTTACCGGAGAGTACTCCTACGAAACCGGAATCCCGCTGGAGCCAAGACGCTGACCCCAGACGCACCTGGCGCGACCCGCAGGCGGCTTCGTAAGGCGATGTCAGCGAAACGCGCGGAAGAACGCCCAGGCGGTGAGGATGAGCAGCACCGGCCAGATCAACATGAGGTCCACGCGGATGTTCGCCTCGGGCGAATACACCATCACGAGCCATTCCCACCCGGCGTACAAGAGCATAGCGATGACGGGGGTCAGCAGCGCGTTCGGGCGCGGTGCGCGCAGACCGAACCGCGCGACCGCCCAGAAAGCGCCCAACACCAATGCGATTGCGAGGATGTTGAGAGGCTTGTGGATTAGAAGCGTGCCGACCCAGCGAATCATGTCATCGGTCGTGGCGCGACTGGCTGAGAGTCGCGCTCAAGGCCCGTTGCCCACCGTGCAACGCTTGAATGCCCATCTGCAGGGCTGTTCGTAGTTTCATCGCATCACGGGCCATTGGACGAACCGTAGGGCCAAACCACGCCTGTAGCGATCGCATGGGGGATGTTGACTGTCACGTGTCTGTCCCTTTGTTCTTCTTTGGGCCGAGCGCCAATGCCGTCCGATTCCAGAACGGGTCATCAAGCGCCTTGATACATCTGGTTCGTCTTCGCGGTCCCCGGGACCATTGAGCGGCCGTGAGGACGAATGCCTAGTAGACACCCATCTCGGTACAGGGGCAAGACCTGAAAGCGTCTCACGGAGGTGCGCACGGACTCAAACCGCTCGTCATGTGAGCGAGCGCAACTTCGCTGGGATCGCCGAGGAGCTTGAGCCAACGAGGCGCTGACTTGGCAACTCGGGGTGTCGTCGCTCAACCTCACAGATGGATGTCGCCGTAGAAGCGAATCGATGCGATCTTTCCATTCTTCCAGCGTTCGACGACGGTCTGATTGATGTCGACTTTGGGCCGATCCGTGTGCTCCCAGTGCATTTCACACTCGTAGAACACGACCCCGCTTCCCTCACCTTGGTCGTCAACCGCAGTAGCGTGCACCTTGATCCCGTGAAACGCGGTAACGCCTTCGACGTACTTTCGTTCCGCCGCGGCAATTGCGTCACGGCCCGTGGCGGGGGGGTCGTCATTACTCTGTACAACGACGTCCTCAGCATAGAATTTCTCGATTGGACCGACGAAGTCCCCCTGTTCGAGGGCATCGATGATCTGTTGATGAAGCTCTCTGATACTCATTCCTGTCCCTCCATGTTTCTGAAAAACACTGGTCCCTGCGCTCGCTGGACGGGAACCTTACTCGACGAGGGCGACGACCACACCTCGATCAGCAGGTAGAGTCGGGGGGCGGAGAAGAAAGAGGCGAATCACTCTGCCGACTGGAGCGTCCCCGGCGTGGCCCCGAAGACGCGCTTGTAGGCGCGCGAGAACGAGGCTGTCGAAGAGTATCCCACCTGCTCGGCGACTTCCTTGATGGGAAGATTGCGGTACATGAGCAGCCCTCGAGCCTTCTGCATTCGCCACGTCGTGACGTACGACATGGGCGTGACCCCCACGAGCTCACGAAACCGTTCCGCGAATACCGAGCGGGAGACTCCCGCTATCCGCGCGAGCGTCTGCAAGGTCCACTCCTTTTGCGGGGCAGCATGGAACGCGTTGAGCGCTTTCGAGATGCTCGGTGCTTGGAGCCCACGAAAGAAGCCCGAGGGTGTGCCCGCAAGGTCCCGATGGTGTCGAAGCAGGTGAACGAGAAGAACTTCGCAGTAGCGATCGGCGATGGCGACCGCCCCCGGGCGGTCGGAGCCTAGCTCATCGTAAAGTGCCTGAATCAGATGCTCGACCCAGGCATCCTGAGCGGCGGATCGAGCCTTCCAAATCAGAGGCTCTTGGAGCGTAGCCATCAAGGGATGGGGTTCGTCGAGCTCGAAGTGAAAGAGGCCGCAGATCAGACGACAATGCACTATCGTCCCTTGAAACAGGGGCGCTCCCGCTTCGAGCGCTTCGGTTGCTTCATCGCTGAGCACTCGCTCGGTCTCCGGGTCATCGGCGATCCAATGAGCGGCGCCGTTCGGGATTACTGCGATGTCTCCCTTGTCGAGGCGCATTGGCATGTCGTCGTCGAGCAATGACAGCCAAGCGCTGCCTTCCACCACGATGTGAAAGCGCGGCTCGTGACTCATGAAGAGGGTCATGCCCCAGGGAGACGAAAGCTCTGACCTAAAAAACGTGCTCGCTTGCAGTCGAATCGTCCGCAGCACTTCGGTGAGGGCGTCGGCTGAAGTCGGGGAATCGACGTCGGTCACAGGGTAGCTGGGTAAGCCGATCTCGGGTCGGATGCAAGCTCGATCGTTCCGCCCTACTCAGCAGGTGTCACGGCCTATGCCACTGAGGTGACTGGCTTACCCTTCAGTCGCGTTCTGAACATCTCCCGAAACCGTTCTAGCTTTGGTGAGATCACCGCGGTGCAATACGGCTTGGCGGGGTTACTCGCATAGTAGTCCTGATGGTGGCTTTCGGCCTTGTGAAATACGTCGAAAGGTTTGACCTCGGTTACGATCGGATCGTCGAACGCCGATGCCATCTCCTCGATGACACGCTTTGCCACCGCTTCCTGTTCAGCGTCATGCGTCAGAATGATGCTTCGATACTGCGTGCCTCGGTCGGCACCTTGCCGGTTGGGCGTAGTGGGGTTGTGCGTGCTCAGGTGAATACGTACTAAATCTGCATACGAGACGGTGGCGGAGTCGTAGTCGACCTGCACCACCTCCGCATGGCCGCTCTCGCCGGAGCACACTTGCTCGTAGGTCGGGTTCGCGGCTTGGCCGCCGCTATATCCGCTTTCGACCTTGTTCACGCCGGCGAGCTGCTGAAAGACCGCTTCAGTACACCAGAAACAGCCGCCGCCGAACGTCGCTATCGCCTGAGACTCTTCGGACTTCACGAGGGCCAGCGCGTTGATGCAATAGCGCAATCCGCTTGGGTCTGGACCGTCGGGGAAGACATGGCCCAAATGGGCATCGCAGGTATTGCAAACGGCTTCCACCCGCTGCATGCCGTGGCTGTCGTCGACGTGGTAGCCAAGGGCATTGACCTTCGCTGGTTGAGTGAACGATGGCCAGCCGGAACCGGATTCGAATTTCTCTCTGGCGTCGAAGAGCAGGTTGTCGCAGCACACGCAGCGATACAACCCCGGCGCAAATAGACTGCACATGCCAGAGCTGAAGGCACGCTCGGTCCCCTTCTCGCGTGTCATGCGAAACTGGTCGGGTGTCAGGATTGCCCGCCATTCGTCGTCGGTCTTCTCGACGCGACGCTCGGGATCGAGATTCCCCTCGTTGGCAAGCTTGATGACGTCACCCCAACTCAGCATAGCGCGCTCCTCTCCCCGTTCTTGATCAGACAGTCGCCGCCGGAGACGGCGTTCGACATGCACGGCGCCGATTCGTATCGATAGCGCAGAACGAAGGAGTCGGCCCTGGCCCGACCCGAAAGACGGACGCAAAGTCATCAGAACAAGACTCCTCGTCAATGCGCCTTGGTTTCCGCAAACATACCCTCTGTCTCATCCAGGAGGTTGAGATGCACAGGCGCATTGGTTTTTCTCGTGTTTCATTGATTGCGGTACTGCTTGCCGGTGTCGGTCCCATAGCCGCAGGCTGTAGCCGCGAAGCACAAGTGGCTGCCGCGCAGCCAGGCCCGGAAAAGGAGCGTTGGTTCACGATCAATGACGGGGTGCTCGAGCGCCCAGTCGGGTACCGGGAGTGGATCTACGTGGGCACGCCGGTCACCCCCAACTCGCTCAACAACGGGAAAGCCCCGTTTCCAGAGTTTCACAACGTCTACATCGACCCGGACGCGTGGGCGCAGTGGAAGGACACCGGACGCTTTCCCGACGGCACCATCTTGATGAAGGAGCTCGTCAGCGTCGGAGCCACGCAAGCCGTGAGCGGGAACGGTTTCTTCGAGGGCGATTACATCGGGCTCGAGGCGGAGATCAAGAGCGCGAAGCACTTTCCGAACGAACCCGGAAACTGGGCCTATTTCAGCTTCACCCGCCCTGACCAAGAAACGCTCGCCGAGACGGCCGAACCCTTTCCCACCAACGCCTGCAACACGTGCCACGCGGATAGCGCTCAGGACGATTTCGTCTTCACCCAGTACTACCCCGTGCTCAGGGCCGCCAAGGCCGCAGGGACGCAGGGCATCGGAGGTGTCCGAACCAAGCTTCTCCCGCGCACTTCGGGTGCGATGACTGCCGCAGCCATGCCCTCCAAATGGGATCCCACTGCGCCCACGCCAGCCGCTTCACCCTCTCGAGTACCTCTCGAGCTCAACGCACTATTCACCTACTTGCAGAAGGGCGAGTACAAGGGGTTCAAGGCGAAGGAGAAGGGCACGCATCCGGGCCGAGGGCCCCACACCGAGCTTGGCCTTCCGGTCACGGTTTTCTACAACAAGATCCTCGCGGACTCGTTCAAGGCCAACAATACCGTTCACCCTGCCGGCTCGACGGCCATCAAAGAGATGTACACGGCAGGCGGCCAGCTTCAGGGTTGGGCGGTGACTACGAAGACCGGCGACGACACGGACGAGGGCCGGGGCTGGTTTTGGTACGAGGTCACGAGCGCCACCGATCCCAACGAAATCGCCGCGGCAGGAAACGGGATCACCGGTTGCTACGGGTGCCATTCCCGCGGTGACACCGACATGGTCCTCAGCGGCTGGCCGCTCCGCTAGAGCTTGTTCGACCGAAACGACCCTACCCTCGAGAAGGTCTGGTTTGGAGCCGGCCTTCGGCTGTTGGCGGCCG
>CBFCWN010000127.1:0-8028 GCA_965601515.1 uncultured Myxococcales bacterium
GGGGGGCGGGTAGCTCTCCGGCCATGTCGGAAGTCCGAGTCCGTTTCGCTCCGTCGCCCACCGGCTACCTTCACATCGGAGGCGTCCGCACGGCGCTCTACAGCTGGCTTTGGGCGCGCCAACATGGCGGCACGTTCATCCTACGAATCGAGGACACCGACCGCGAACGGAGTACACAAGAGAGCATCGACATCGTGCTCGAGTCGATGCGATGGCTCGGGCTCGACTGGGACGAGGGGCCAGAAGTCGGCGGCAACCATGGACCCTACGTACAGAGCGAACGCCTCGACATCTACGCGCGTTTCGCCGAGCGACTGATCGAGACCGGCCACGCGTACCGCTGCTACGCCACCAAGGAAGAAATCGCGGCGGCGCGGGAAGCGCACCAAAATACGGGAACAAAGGACGGTTTCCGCTTCGAAAGCCCGTGGCGCGATCGGACGGATCCTCCTGCGAATCCGGACGCGAAGCACGTCATTCGTTTTCGTGCACCGCACACGGGCTCCACGCGCTGGTCCGACAAGGTCAAGGGCGACATCGAGATCCTTCACTCGACGCTGCAGGACTTCATCCTCCTTCGGCCGGACGGGATGCCCCTCTACAACTTCGGCTGCGTCGTCGACGACCTGACGATGGGAGTGACTCTCGTGGCTCGGGGTGACGACCACATGATCAACACGGCGCCTCAGATCCTCCTCTATCAGGCACTGGCTGCGCCGGTTCCCGAGTTCGCGCACATGCCGATGGTGCTCGCGCCGAACGGCGAGAAGCTCTCGAAGCGCCACGCGGCGGTCGGCGTGCTCGAGTATCGAGACATGGGCTATCTGCCGGACGCGGTGATCAACTACCTGGCCCGGCTGGGCTGGTCCTATGGCGATCAGGAGATCTTCACTCGAGCGGAGCTGATCGAGAAGTTCAGCTGGGACCGTGTCGGATCGACGGCCGGCCGCTACGATTCGAAGAAGTTCCTGCACGTTCAGACCGAGCACTTGCGGATGCTGTCCGATGCGGAGATCGCCGCGGGCTCCGTTCCATTCCTCGCCGCCCTCGGAGTCGAGGTCGCGGCAGACGATCCCGCCCTTCTGAAGTCGATTCCGTACGTACGACCGCGAGCCGCGACATTCGTCGACGTCGCGGATGCCGTCGTGTACTTCTTTCGTGACGTCGAGTTCGAGGCCAAGGGCAAGCGCAAGTTCCTGGTCTCTGCGAACTCCGAAAACCTCCGAGGCCTCGCCGACATAGTCCAGGACACGGAGCCATTCGACGCGGAGACGCTCGAAACCGCGGTGAAAGCTTGGATGGAGGCCCGCGAGCTGCCGATGAAGGCCGTCGCACAGCCGGCGCGCGTTGCCATGACCGGGCGTACGCGAAGCCCGGGTCTTTTCGAAGTGATGGAGGTGCTCGGAAAGACGCGAACGGTAGAGCGACTTCGCGCCGCTGCGGACATTGCGGCGGAAAACACGCCAACCTCGACGTAGCTCCGCTCCGTTCCATACTGGGGGCGGTCGTGGAGTCTTTCGTCATTGTTCTTTACTTAGTGACCTTGGGGGTGCTGGCGCTGTACGGGGGCCATCGAAGCGCTCTTCTTTGGAGCTACCTCCGGCATCGCCGTGAGCACCCGGAGCCGCAGGGCCGCTTCGCCGAGGAGGCCCTCCCGCGGGTCACCGTCCAGCTCCCCATGTACAACGAGCGCTTCGTCGCCGAGCGCCTCATCGACGCCGCGGTGGCACTCGACTACCCCCGGGTTCGCCTCGAGATCCAGGTGCTCGACGACTCCACGGACGACACGAAGTCGATCGCAAAAGCGCGCTGCCAGCGTCATCGACGGGCGGGGGTCGACATCCACTACCTCCATCGCGACGACCGAAGCGGCTATAAAGCCGGAGCGCTCGAAGCGGGGCTTCAACAGGCCACCGGCGAGCTGGTCCTCGTGTTCGACGCCGACTTCCTGCCCGGCCCGTCCGTGCTCAAAGACCTGGTCGACTACTTCACCGACCCGAAGGTCGGCATGGTCCAGGCGCGCTGGGACCACCTCAACCGGGACGATTCACTGCTGACGAATTGCCAGGCGATGCTTCTCGATGGGCACTTCGTGATCGAACACGCAGCGCGTCATCGCTCCGGCCGCTTCTTCAACTTCAACGGCACCGCCGGGATGTGGCGACGGTCTGCCATCGAAAGCGCAGGAGGATGGCAGCACGATACCGTGACCGAAGACATGGACCTCAGCTATCGGGCACAGCTGGCCGGCTGGAAGTTCGTGTACGTGCCGCGCGTCGCAGTGCCCGCCGAGCTGCCGGCGGACATGAACAGCTTCAAGAGCCAGCAGTATCGATGGGCCAAGGGTTCCGTCCAAACGGCGCGTAAGCTCCTTCGGCAGATCTTCAGCGCGGACGTGCCGTCCAAAGTGAAGCACGAAGCGTTCTTTCATCTGACCAACAACGTCGCGTACGTCTTCTTGCTGATACTCGCCGCGCTGCAGCTACCGAACATGCTCATCCGTCGGCAGCTGGAAGACCCGACCCTTCTGCTCCTCGACATTCCGCTCTTCTGGGCAACCTGTGGATCGGTCGCTGCGTTCTACGTCGTTGCGTCGCGCGACCTCGGTCACGGAACGTGGGTCGCGGTGAAGCGCCTGCCCGCGATGATGGCTCTGGGTATCGGGCTCGCGATCAACAATGGCCGCGCCGCGATCGAAGGGCTGTTTGGGCACGACGTCGAGTTCGTTCGCACGCCGAAGCGCGGGGCCGCCGACGTGTCCTCGTCGCGCGCCGTTGGCTATCGAGGCGCGTGGACCTGGCACAACACGATCGAGCTCGCGTTTGGTCTCTACTGCACGCTCACCCTGGCCACCGCCATCGTCACGCAGAGCTGGGCGAGCGTGCCCTTCGTCAGCCTGTTCGCTGTCGGGTTCTCGTACGTCGGGATTCGGAGCCTCGTCGAAGCGCTCCGACCGTCCCTCGCTCAGAGCGGCGCCACGGCGCACGACCCGTCGACGCATTCCTCTCCGAACCCGCAGTCGATGTTGAGCTGACATTCGGCGAGAACCTCGCTGCTTCGCACGCAGAGGTTCATGTCATCGACAGGCGCACAAAAGCGAATCGCGCTGTCGATGGCGGCGCACTCCTCGTCCGATTCGCAGGGGGTTCGGCACTGACCACGCACGCACAGGCGGCCCGGCTGGCACTCGTTCTCAGGGCAGAACGCCACGGGCCGGGTATCTGGCACGCATTGGAAGTCGCTGCAGTACTCGACCTCCGAGCAGTCGTCATCGCTCGCGCAGTTGCTGAGGCAGTCGTCCTCCATGCAGGGGCGGCAGGCTCCAGCCATGCACTGCTGGGTGTCGGGGCAAGGTGCGTCGAGGCACGTCAAGAGGCACTCGCCGTCGATGCAGATCCGGCCATCTCCGCAGTCGAAGTTGAACTGGCAGCTCACGGGCGGAGGCGTCGGCTCCGGCTCAGGCTGCGGCGCGGGGGGCGGAGACTGACGCATCGTGGGCTGGTCCTCGAGCGGGCTGACGCAAAGTTGGTCGGCGTTGCAGCCCGTGCCGAGAGGACAGTCGAGATCCTGAGTGCATGGCGAGACGCATCCGATGTCGGTGCAGATCTCGCCGACGGCGCAGTCGTCCTCTTCGAGGCACATGTCGCGTGGGGGCGGCGGCTGGGAAAAGCATTCGTCGTCACGACAGAGAAAACACCCGCGTTCGCTGGGCGGGCCGTCGTACACACAGAAGTAGCGGTCGTCGTCGACGCAGCCAGCGACCGTGCAAAGGGCGAGTAGGAGGGTCCCGAGGCGTGTCATGGGAGCTTCGACGCGCGCCGAAGAGCGTTATTCACGCATGAGACGGAGCTTGAAACCCGAAGAATTCCGTTGAATAACAGCCACGTCATGAGTGGCCACAGCAAATGGTCGACAATCAAGCGCAAGAAGGGGGCGGAAGACGCCAAGCGCGGGAAATTGTTTACGAAAGTGGTGAAGGAAATCACCATCGCCGCGCGTGGTGGCGGCGGCGATCCCGACGGGAATCCGCGGCTCAGGCGGGCGATCGACGAGGCGCGCGCCGTGAACATGCCGGCCGACAACATCACGCGCGCGATCAAAAAGGGCACCGGCGAGCTCGAGGGCGTGCAGTACGAGGAGCTGGTCTACGAGGGCATCGGGGCCGACGGGGCTCTGTTCCTGTGCGAGGTCGTAACCGACAATCGGAATCGCACCATCGCAGAGGTTCGAAAGCTCTTCGACAAGAATCACGGCCAGATCGGCAACAGCGGCACCGCGGCGTGGGCCTTCGAGCAGAAGGGAATCATCCGCATCGCGGGCGACTCCACGACCGAGGAAGAGCTGTTTGAAACCGCCGTCGGCGCGGGCGCCGAAAACCTCGAGCTGGTTGGGGAGCAGTGGCTCGTCACGACGGCACGAAACGATCTCGACAGCGTTCGTGATGCGATCGCGAGCTCGGGGGTCGCCGTCGCCGAAGCGCGGCTCGAATACGTCCCCAACAACCCGAAGATCGTGGAAGGGGTCGACGCGGAAAAGCTGATCCAACTGTATGAAGCTCTCGAGGACCACGACGACATCCAAAACGTGTTCTCCGACTTCGAGCTCAGCGAGCAGGCGCTCGCCGAGATGGCCTGACCGGCCATGCGAGTTCTTGGCATCGACCCCGGAAGCCGTCGGACCGGCTGGGGCGTCGTCCAGCTGGAAGGCACGCGCCTGCATCCAATCGCGTCGGGCACGATCTCGGTTTCCGGTTCGCTTGCCCTCCCGGCACGGCTCCGCAGAATTCACGAGGGGTTGATCGAGGTGATTTCTCTGCATCGACCTGAAGCGGTCGCCGTCGAGGAGATCTTTTTTGCGAAGCACGCCAACGCGGCATTGAAGCTCGGGCATGCGCGAGGCGTCGCGCTGCTCGTCGCCGCGGAATCCGACATCGATGTGCACGAGTATCCGCCAGCGATCGTGAAGCGGACCGTGGTCGGGCGCGGCGCCGCCGACAAAGTCCAGGTCGGGCGCCTCGTGACGGCTCTGCTCGGTCTCCGCGCTGCTCCGCAAGAGGACGCGGCCGACGCCCTTGCCGTCGCGATCACACACATCCAGGCGAGTCGTTCCGCGGGTTTGTCACGCTGATCGCCCGCCACGAAATACACAAATGTTCAGTAACCTGCTACTGTCGCCGCGTGATCGGGCGGATTACTGGGACGATTGCGCATCGTGACGCCGATGGCTCCGTCGTCGTCGACGTGCAGGGTGTGGGCTACGAGGTTTTTCTGCCGGCGGGCACGGCCGGGCGGGTGGAATCCGAGCCAGGGCAGGTCGTGAGCCTCCACATCCATACCCACGTGCGCGAAGACGCGCTGACCCTGTTTGGTTTTGCGACGGCGGACGACCGCACCGCGTTTCGAGCCCTTCTCAAAGTGAGCAGCATCGGCCCGAAGCTCGCGCTCGCGATCATGGGCGTGATGAATGCAGTCGAGCTGCAAGACGCCATCGCACGTCAGGACAAGACCGCCTTTCAGGGAATCACGGGAGTCGGAAAGAAGACGGTCGAGCGAATGTTGGTCGACCTGCGCGACAAGCTGAACTTCGCAGCGTCTGGCAAGACGGGCGTCAGGCTTCGCGCGGTTCCGAGCACCGAAGGCTCCGCGGGGGACACCGTTGTTGGTGCGCTCGTGAACATGGGATACAAGCGCGGAGAGGCAGAAACCGCCGTCGGGAATGCGATCAGCGCGGCGGGTGACGAAAACGTCGAAGGCCTTCTTCGCGCTGCACTGGCAGCTCTCTCATGACCAACGTCGAAGCCAGAGCCAACCCGGAACTAAACGCAGACGAGCAATCGGACGACAGCGTGCTGGACCGCAGCCTGCGCCCGAGCCGGTTTAGCGACTTCGTGGGTCAGGAGAAGATCAAGGAAAACCTGAAGGTATTCGTCGAGGCGGCTCGGCAGCGGCGCGAACCGATCGACCACACGCTGTTCTGCGGCCCGCCCGGACTTGGAAAGACTACCCTCGCGCTCATTCTCGCATCGGAGCGGAACGTCACGCTTCACTCGGCGTCGGGGCCGGCCATCGAACATAAGGGACAGCTCGCCGCGCTGCTCACGAAGCTCGAGCCAAACGACGTGTTGTTCATCGACGAAATCCATCGACTCAACGCCAACGTCGAAGAGAACCTCTACACGGCGGTCGAGGACTTCCGCATCGATATCGTCAACGGCGACGGTCCCTACGCGCAGACGCTTCAGCTTCCGCTCTCGCCGTTTACTCTGATCGGCGCGACCACGCGCACGGGGCTGCTCACCAACCCGATGCGCTCTCGCTTCGGCTACGTGGCCAGGCTCGACTACTACCCCGACGAGGCGCTTCGGCTGATCATCGAACGAAGCGCAAAGCTGCTCGAGCTCTCGCTCACGAAGGAAGCCGCTCGAGAGCTCGCGAGACGGTCTCGTGGCACGCCGCGCATCGCGAATCGGCTTCTCCGGCGAGCGCGAGACTTTGCGCAGGTTCTTTCCGACGGGAAGCTCGACGGCAAGACCGCTCGCGAGGCGCTCGTCCGGCTCGACGTCGATGAAGCCGGCCTCGACCAAATGGACCGTCGATATCTCACCGTAATCATCGACCACTACGATGGCGGCCCGGTTGGCATCGAGACGCTGGCCGCCGCGCTCAGCGAACCGCGGGACACACTCGAGGACGTGTACGAGCCCTACCTTCTCCAACGCGGGCTGCTCGCTCGCACCGCGCGTGGGCGCGTCGCGACTCGACACGCGTTCGAACACCTCAAAAAGAAGCTGCCCAAGGGGCGCCAGGCCGATCTGTTCTGATGCGTCGACCATTGCAGCCGACCGACGAGGGTCTCGCCGCATGGGTGGAGCGTTGGGCGCCGAGCGACCGATCCGTTTGGGACCATTGGCGAACGTCGCTTCCACCGGAGCTGCGAAGGGAGGCCCTCTTCCCGCTTCAGGCAGCGCTGTGCGGGTTGGATGCACTTCGAAGCTTCGAAAATCAGTTGCTCGAAGGAGAGACGCTCGACTTCCATGAGCACCTGCACGCCGCGTGCGCGACGTACGGGTGGGCGCTTTCCCTTGCGAACGAGCTCCGAGCAGGCTCACGAGAGGTGGGCGTGGAGCCGCTGCGCTCGCTCGACGCACTTCGGAGCTCGCTCGCCGACGCGGCGCACGTCAGCGAGCGCCTGCTCGAGCTGAACATCGTCGACGCGGGGTTGTTCCACTCGACCTGCGACATGTTCCTTCGAGACGTGGCCCGAAACGACTTCTTTTGCCCGCCGCGCGCCCTCGAAGTTTCAAGCGACGCCTTCGTCGGACTGCTCAGACTGAATCGCCTGGTCGGAGTAGGCTTGCAACGGCTCGACGAAACCGACGGAGAGTCTGTGGCAGTGGTCGTTCTCGCAGCGGTTCGGCGCGATCTTCATGAGCTCAACCACGTGATCGCGGACCAGGGCAACGACGAAGTCGCGGCAGAGCTCGAACCCGGGCTCCTGATGCTCGACGCCAACGACACGCTTCCGGGCGGCATGGCCCACGGAACCGAGGCGTCGAGGGACCGCATGCGCGCC
Organism: uncultured Myxococcales bacterium; assembly: GCA_965601515.1. Classification (GTDB taxonomy): domain Bacteria; phylum Myxococcota_A; class Polyangia; order Polyangiales; family Houyiibacteriaceae; genus SG8-38. The sequence continues at coordinate 7,573 of CBFCWN010000127.1, forward strand.
GGATTGCTCGAGCTTCGGAGCACACTCAAGAGAGCTGCCAAGCGGCTCCGAGGGTTCGGGGACCCGCCCGTTCGCGACGACGAAGCGGTGGCCGAGGATGACGCCCCGCAACGACAGAGCGAGCGGGTGCCCGTCGACATTGCGCCTGACGTTTGGGCCTTCCGACTCATCGTCCGCGCCTTCGTCGCGAAAGCCACCGCGGCGCTGCTCGACGGCTCAGAATCAATCGACCCCTCCAAGCTCTCATTCGTCAGCGAGTTCGTAGGCCACTTTCGGGTCTTTGGACCGAAGCTGACGAAGGGCACGACGTACTCCGACCCCGGGCCGCTCATCCGAGCCGTCAGCGCTCTCAGCGAAATCGACGGAATCGATGAGGAACGGCTGTCCGAAGCCATCGCAGAGTGCGAGCCGTTCGAGGAGCACCTCGCCTTCTTCCTTGCGGAGCGCTCCGACTCC
>CBFCWN010000128.1:0-7940 GCA_965601515.1 uncultured Myxococcales bacterium
CAAAGATGAAGATTGGAATCCTGTCCAGGAACCCAAAGCTCTACTCCACCAAGCGACTCAAGGAAGCTGCTTCGGCCCGCGGGCACGAGGTACGGGTCGTCGACTACACGCGATGCTACATGAACATCACATCGCATCGTCCCCAAGTGCTGCTCGCTGGCACTGCACTCGAGTTCGACACCGTGATTCCACGGATTGGTGCCTCTCACACGTTCTATGGCACCGCCGTGGTTCGCCAGTTCGAAATGATGCATACTTTTCCGCTCAATACATCACAGGCCATTTCTCGGTCGCGCGACAAGCTCCGCGCACTGCAACTCTTGGCTCGGGAAGGAATCGGTTTACCGGTCACCGGGTTCGCCCGGTCGACCAAAGATAGCGAAGGCCTAATCCAGCTCGTCGGCGGGGCCCCGCTGATCATGAAGCTTCTCGAAGGGACTCAGGGCGCAGGCGTCGTGCTTGCTGAGACCGATAAGGCTGCCGAGTCGGTCATCGCCGCGTTCAGCCAGCTCGACGCCAACATTCTAGTGCAGGAGTTCATCAAAGAAGCAGGTGGGGCCGACATCCGCGCCTTCGTCGTCGGTGGCAAGGTCGTTGCGTCGATGAAGCGACAAGGGCCGGAGGGGGAATTCCGGTCCAACTTGCATCGCGGAGGCTCCGCGACCGCGGTTAAGCTCACCCCAGAAGAGCGCAGCACCGCGGTGCGTTCCGCGAAAGTACTTGGCCTCCGAGTCGCCGGGGTCGACATGCTGCGGTCCAATCACGGGCCGGTCGTCATGGAGGTGAACTCATCGCCGGGGCTCGAGGGCATCGAGCAGTCGAGCGGCAAAGACGTTGCGGGAACGGTCATCGAGTATTTGGAGAAGCATGCACGGCCCGGCAAAACCAAAGACCGTATCCAAGGCTAGTCCCAGGGCGCCCTTCGAGATCGCCGATGTGAAGGCACCGCCCGGGAAGCTCACCCAGGTCGAGCTTCGTGTGGCCCGGCTGCCAACCGGCATGTGGCTGTCGATCCCTGTGGGCGTGCTGCATGGCAAGAAGCCCGGTCCGGCAATTTGGCTGAGCGCAGCGATACACGGCGATGAGCTCAACGGAGTCCCCATCATTCGCCACGTACTCGACCACATCGACGCCAAAGAGCTGTCAGGCACCATCTTGGCAGTGCCGATGGTGAACGTGTTCGGGCTGATTCAGGCCTCGCGGTATCTACCCGATCGGCGGGACCTCAATCGTTGTTTTCCCGGCGCGAAGCGCGGATCTTCGGCATCCCAGCTGGCGCACTTGTTCATGACAGAGGTGGTGGAGCGCTGCGAGCTCGGGTTCGATCTTCATACAGGCTCGGGGGGTCGCACCAACCTCCCTCAAGTGCGGGCCGACTTGGACCATCCGGAAACCCTTCGCTTGGCGCGCGAGTTCGGGGCACCCATGCTGCTTCATTCCCGTTTGAGGGATGGCTCGCTAAGAGCCGCTGCCCGAGAGCTCGGCAAGACGGTCCTCGTCTACGAGGCGGGCGAGGCGAACCGCTTCGACCCGGAGGCCATCGACATCGGCGTCGAGGGAATCCTCAGGGGGATGGCATCGCTTGGAATGATCGAACACGCCGTCGATCCCCCCCCTCTCCCCCCGCTGATTTCGCGGTCCAGCTCCTGGCTGCGCGCGCGCCGCTCCGGCTTCTGCGAGATGACCCTCCGACTTGGGGCGCAAGTCGCTGAAGGCGACGGCGTCGCGGTCGTGTTCGACCCTTTGGGACAAACCCGCTCGGTCGTGAGAGCGAAGACCGACGGGGTGCTGATCGGCCATGTGACCTCGCCGATCGTCAACAGAGGCGACGCGGTCGCCCACATTGCCGAAGTGTCGAGCTAGGCGTGCAGTGCGTTATGCTCGCTTCGCGCGCAGGCCGCCAATCGTCAAGCGCGATAGGGCACACCGCTGAGGTTTTCGCATATGACTGATCCGCACGCACAGCTCGACACCTTTGGAATCGCTTGGCGTCTCGGGGCCACCCTATTCTTCGTAGTCTTGAACGGGTTCTTCGTGGCCACCGAGTTCGCTCTCGTGAAGGTTCGCGCGACGCGCATCGATGCGCTGGTGAAGGATGGGAGCCGCGGGGCGCGCGCGGTCCAGCATGTCCTTCGCCATCTCGACCGGTACCTTTCGTCGTGCCAGCTGGGAATCACGCTCGCCAGTCTGATTCTGGGGGCTTTGGGTGAGCCCGCGGTCTCGGTATTGATCGTCGCCGTCATCCGCGGACTCGGCTTCGAAGTCGCGGATGACGCTGCCTGGCTTCCGATTGTCTCGATCGGCCTGGCTTTCGCCGTCATCACCGTGCTCCACATGACGCTCGGCGAGCAGGCGCCGAAAATGTGGGCCTTGCGTCGGTCGGAAGCGACGGCTCTCCGGACCGCGCTTCCCTTGCGAGTCTTCACCTGGACCTTCAGGCCGTTCATCGCCGTCATCAACAGCATCTCCAACTGGATGCTTCGAGTCGTTGGGCTCCCCGTGGGTCACGGCGAGGAAGCCATACATAGCTCGGACGAAATTCGATCGATGCTCGCTCTCTCGTGGGCGGCCGGGCACATCTCGCCCCTCGAGCACGAGGTCACCGAGAACGTCTTCCGCATCATGGATCTCGAGGTGCGTCACATCGTAGTCCCTCGCGTCGATGTCGAATACCTCTCGCTCAGCCGGCCTGACGACGAGAACATGTCGGTCATTCGCGACAGCGGACACAGTCGCTTGCCGCTATGCAAGGTCGGGCTCGACACCATCGTCGGCTTCGTCCACACGAAGGACGTCTTGCAGCAGTTGCTCGACAGCCAGTCTCTCAACCCCGAGGCACTGGCGCGCGAAGCGATTTTGGTCCCCGATACGATGTCCCTTTCGAACTTCCTCATCGAGCTTCAGACGAAGCAGCAGCACTGCGCGGCGGTGCTCGACGAACGGGGCACCGTCATAGGCCTCGCGTTTCGGGAGGACGCGCTCGAAGAGATCGTGGGGCCGCTCGGAGACGAGTTCGACGAGGAGGAGCGGGAGCTGGTCGAGCTACCGGATGGCGCGTACGATATTGCTGGTCAGATGTCCGTCCCCGAGGCGTGCGATCGGCTCGATTTCGAGCTCGGGGACGACGAAGACGAAAACGAGGATACGATTGGAGGCCACGTGACGGCCCGGCTAGGCCGCCTTGCAAAGGTCGGCGACCAGGTCCGAGTTGGCCCCTATGTCGCGACGGTACGGGACGTGAGCCGGCGCCGCGTCCGGCGCCTACGGTTGGAACCCGCTACCGGCGAGGACGATGCGGGGGTAGGTTCCGGTCATTCGTGAGGCGCCTCCTCGTCGAGCTTGACGGGCTTTTTCATCGGATCTCCCCAGGTCCCGCTCTCAACCGCCCTAGAAAAACGTGGACGCGACCTCGGTGCTGAGGGCCAGCAGCGCGACCTGCACCTCGTCGAGGTATTCGTGGAGGCCCGATGCGACGACCTCGTTGGGCGAACGCATGACGAGTTCTTTTAGGGTTCCGAGTGAGTCGCGTGGGAAAGAGACGTCGACGAGCTCGTCGTTGGCGAGCAGGTCGTCGAGCGTTGCCTCGATGTTGTTGACGCAGTGAGGAAGCGACCGGGGAAACCGTGGACTGAAAAGAATGAAAGCAGCGACGGTCGCGGGTGTCATCCCGGAGGGATACACGCGCCGGTAGCCGTGATAGGCGGACGCTGAGCGGAGCAAGGCGTTCCATTGGGCGACGTCCATGGGGGAGCCGACGTCTTTCCAGGAAGGAAGCAGCGCGTGATACTTGATGTCGACGAGCCGGGTCACTTGGTCGGCAAGCTCCGTGAAGACACCGAGTCGGTAAAAAGACCAAACCTGATCGCGGTAGAGGGTGCCTGTGACGATGCCCGAGTGAAGTTGCACACCTTCCTTGATTTGCCCACAGAGTGTAGACAGCTCGGAGAGACGCAGACGCCGAGGCGTGAGCGACGCAACCCAGTTGTGGAACACGTTGAGCTGGACCCACGTTTCGATGCTGATCAGGTGACGGATGCTGCGCGCGTTCTCGCGAGCGGCTCGAACCGACGAGGTGATCGAGTTTGGGTTCTCGGCATCGATGATGTAGAACCGAAGGACGTTTTCGGACTTTGCTTCTGCGTAGTGTTCTAGAAAGGCCTCTTCGTCACTGTGGAGCTTCAGGATGGGGAGCCAGTCGTTAGCGCCCCGCTCGTCGCGCGCAAAGACCTCGTTGACTTCGAGGATGCGCGCGAGGTTTTCGGCGCGCTCCATGTAGCGCGCCACCCAGTAGCTGTTTTCAGCAAACCTTGCGAGGAGACTACTCAAGAACCCACGTGTCCTTCGTGCCGCCGCCCTGAGACGAGTTCACGACGAGAGAGCCTTTGCGAAGCGCAACGCGCGTGAGCCCCCCTGGGAGAACCCAGCTTTGCTTGCCGGTGACGATGTAGGGACGAAGATCGACGTGTCTCGGCTCAATCGAGCCGTCGACGAGCGTGGGGCAGACCGACAGATCGATCATCGGCTGACTGATGTATTCAGCAGGATTTGCTTCCACCCTCGCTCGACATTCGTCGAGCTCCTCCTGCGTGGCGCGGGGCCCCACCACGACACCGTACCCGCCGGACTCTCCGACTGGCTTGACCACGAGCTCTTCCAAGTGCTCTAGCGTGTAGGCGAGGCCGTCCGGTTCGCGGCAGAGATGGGTGTCGACGTTTTGGAGTATCGGCTCCTCGTCGAGGTAGTAGCGTATGATCCTCGGCATGTACGCGTAGACGGCCTTGTCGTCGGCGACTCCGGTTCCCACGGCATTGGCGAGCGAAACATGCCCCGCGCGGTATGCGCGAAAAAGGCCGGGCACGCCGAGCAAGCTGTCCGGGTTGAACTGCTCCGGGTCGAGGAACGCGTCGTCGACTCGGCGGTAGATCACGTCGACACGGCGAAGCCCGCCCGTCGTCTTCATGAAAACGCGATCGTCCTCCACGACGAGATCGCGCCCCTCGACCAGCGGGACGCCCATCTCCCTGGCCAAGAACACGTGCTCGAAGTAGGCGGAGTTGAAGACGCCTGGGGACATGAGGACGATCTTCGGGTCATCGACCCCCAGAGGTGCGATCTCCGCGAGCGCCGCCTGAAGCTGCATCCCGTAGTTGGAAACCTGCCTGAGCCCCACTTTGTCGGTGAGGTCGGAAAAAGCGCGCATCATGAGGTGACGGTTTTCGACAACGTAGGAGACTCCGGACGGAGTGCGTGCGTTGTCCTCGAGGACGCGGAACATACCCGCGCCGTCCCGGACCAAGTCGATGCCACAAATCGCGACGTACGTGCCGTGCGGCAAGTCGAGACCCCGCATTTCGGGTCGGTAGTTGGGGTTCTCGAGGACTAGCTCCGAAGGCACGACGCCGTCGCTGAGAATCTGCTGCTCGTGGTAGATATCGTGGAGGAAGCGATTCAGCGCAGCTACCCGCTGCACGCAACCGCGTTCGATGTGCTGCCAGTCATCCCGTGATAGGACCCTCGGAATCACATCGAAAGGCAGCACGCGATCGATGGCATCGCGGTCCGAATAGACCGTGAACGTGATACCCAGGTTGTAGAGCTCACGGTCGCTCTTCTGCGCGCGCCGCTGGAGCGTGGATACCTTCATTTTGCGCATCCGCTGACGAATGTGTTCCGTGTGCTCGGCCGGCCGAGCATCCCCGCCGAACATCTCGCAGAAGAATTCACCCCGGTCGTAGTGCGAGAACAGCTCTGTTGGTTTTTCCGGCAACGTCGCCTCCCTCGCTCCGACCGCCCTACTCCGAATTACAGCAAGCCGATGCGCGAGCAAGCCGGACGGCCTCCGTCACGATGTCCCCTCGATGGAAAGCGCGACCCGGGGGCTGAGCGCGCTCGCGGCCGATGAAGATGACAGCAGGAAGCGCCAGATCGCTAACTGCTCGTTTTGACTTGGTTGCGGGGGGCCGGATACGCACAGCGTTGTATGGAGAAGACCTGAACCTCTTAATGCTTGCACCGCGCGCACAAAACCGTTCCAATGCAGATGTTGTTTGACCCTAAGGAGGCGGGACCATGGAAACGGAAGAGGACAAAAGACTCACCGAGCTCATCGAAGACGCGGTGGATAAAGGTGCGACTACCGTCGAAGAGATTCACCGCGAGATTGCGAATCTCCCGCTCAGCATACTCGAGCGTGCCGGGCTTTTGGAGAGCACCACGGAGAAAGTGCGTTCGATTCAGGACGCGTCGATTGGGGCGGTCTACGATGTAATTCGCAACGTGAACCACCAGGTTACGAATCTCGCAGGTGATATTCTCTCGCGCAAAAAACAACCGTAAGTGTGCTGCCGCGAAGCTCGCCGTGCTCCGTGCACGTTTGGGCTGTTTCGCTGCGGCGAAAGGGCCCTGTTCAGCCTGCGCTTTGTGCCTCTACGCTGCTCGCTGAGCCATTCACCCAACGGCGAAGCGCTCGATACACCTCGGGATGGTTTGCCAGCCGAAGGTGGCTCACACCCCCAAGCACATGTCCCGAATGAAATGGAATCCGTCGGGCCGGCAGGGGATCATGGCCTTTGGCGCTCGGCAATCGGACGAGCAGGTCCCCCACCACCTGACCGATTGGATGCTCGTGGTCCTTCGAGATGGTTGCCGCCACGAAGTAGTAGGCAACGTGGAGGAGCAGGGGGCGCGCCTCTTTGCTGTCTTCCAGCATTGCCTCCGGGTGCTTGGCGCCCTCTGCGTCCGTGATGTAACCATAGCGTAGGTCTTGGATGCCCGAGCTACGCGCGCTGAGCACCTCAGAGATGACTTGCGTGGCAGCCGTGTCCACACGCCGAAGTATCCTGTCGGTAAGGTTGACTGCCTTTTCGAGGGGCGCGCCGTGATGAGGGGTTGCAATGGAAACCACGTGGCGAAGCTTGGAAACCCAAGGTTGTCCGTGTAGTGCCCCGTAATGTGCCGCGCTCCGGGAGACGAGACCGCCCATGCTGTGGCCGATCAGCGCGATCTCATCGACCTCGAGCGGGTAGGCGGAGAGCACCCCTGTCAGGAGGTCGGAAAGTGAACGGCCGTTTTCCGCGACTCGAAGGCCGGTATTGTAACGCACGTAGAGGGGGGTGTAACCGCCGTCTCGTTGAAGTTGGCTTCCAAAGTTGACGCGGGGATCGCCGTAGTATTCGGTCGCGCCTACGTTCCACATCCACTCCGTGCAGCTTAGTCCATGCACGAACACGGCAAGCTTGCTCGTGGGTTCTTTGATCGCTGAATGAAATGCTTCCTCGGTTGTGGAAAGCGGACGGCCTTCATGACGAAGGTGCATCGTCGTCGCGAGCACGCTGCCCTTTCGACTCAGCCAATCTCCGAAGAATCCACCTACACTCGACTGTGCATGATCTATGACCCAGCTCAAACTGCCCATGGCCTCCGCGCTCATCGGCGTCACTAGGGACCGCGCAGTCTCCTCGCTGGCGACACCTCCCTCGGCCTCAATGAGATCGAATCCAGATCCAAGCGCGCTGTGCGTTACGCGATTCACCGTCCGAATCGTGTCGTACACGACGCCGGCAATCGACTGTTGAACGGCATTGACCGCACGCGCTGGAGTTGTGAGCGGCTCGACTGGCGCGAAACGTCGCGCTGAGCGCTCCGCAGATTTCCGGTGAGTCCGTTCGACGAGGCTCGTCGTCTCTTCGACGGCGTCGCACACCAGGTCGACGAATCCCCTAAATCGATGCATTTCCAGAAAGCACCATAAGCCGATCCCCGCTCCCTCGCACGCTGGCCATTCGAGCCCAATGCGGCCGTCACTGGAATCACGGACAAGAGCTACGCCGAGGGCCATTGTTGGGTGGAACACTTCGCCCGCGTGGTCGATATCAACAGCGATTCCCCCTTTCCGCCGATTGTTTCTGAAAGCGCACGCGTCGAGGAGGTCCTCATCCAGG
>CBFCWN010000129.1:0-7902 GCA_965601515.1 uncultured Myxococcales bacterium
GACCTCATGGCGCGGGCAGAGCGGTGGGCCCCTGCTTGAGGAGCATGTGGCACTCGATGCAGGACCGCTCGAGCCGGAGCGCGGCTTCCTTCGCTGCCTCCAGGTCTTCGCGACGGGCGGCCCGCTGCACGTCCTCCACCGCTTCGAAGAACGCGTCACCGTGTCTAATGTAGATGTCCGTCGACAGATAGCTGTCGATGCCCTTTGCGTTCGCCCTCACCCTCGCCGCGGCGTCCTCGACACGACCCGGCTGTCCGTCGACCATGCCGTCGAGGAGGTCATGCAGGGCGTCAGCTTTGCGTCGCATCATCTGGTTCTGGAAGTCGTTGCGGGAAGGGCGCTTGTCCCGCTCGCCAGCGAGGCCCAAGAGCTCATGCACGCCCCATGAACCCAGCGCGCCTACGAGGGCACCTACCATCACGTAGGTGGCGATCTGCCGTCGCTGACGTCGATTCATGGCTCCCTCCACGATTTTTCGTGTCCTTCGATGACGAGAAGGGTGCCGTCCTGGCACAGGTTCGGCAAGTCGGATGCCCAGGCCAATGCGTGCATCCAAGCACAGGCTTCATGTCGCGGGTCTAGGAAGCTGCTTTGGTCCGAAGAAACAGGGCAGGTCAAGCCTGGTTGGTCAGAGGCATTCTCTTTCTTCCATTTCTGCTCAGTCGCAAGACAACGCGTACCAGCAATCGTCGCAGAAGACGGGGTCGCCTGAAGCATCCGTAACCAACGTCCCACTGCATATCGAGCACGCTTTCTCTAAGGCGTCCGCCTCGTTGGGCTCCGCGGGCGTGTTTCGAGCGTTGATCGTCGTCTTGCGAGCATCGGTGATCTTTTGTTGTTCCATTCGTACTAGCTTTCTGCGAAGAACGCGGTTGCCTGCTCGACGACGTCGGGCTCGAGAGCGAAGGCAGGGGATACATCTGGCATCGGAATCCGAACGACTAACGTGTCAGAGACGCCGGTTTGCCGGTGAAGGGTGCCGCCGACTTTGAGAGCGCAGGCAACGGCCAGCGCAAAAAACCTCTCTTTGTCGCGGCCATGCTGTCTCGGACCGCCCTCGCTCGGCTTGGTGCGAGGCCAAGACACCCGAAGCTCTGCATGCCTGTCCGAGCCAGCCGCAAGGATCACTTCGACTTCATCGTCGCGCCTCGCTGATGCGGCCCGAATCGCCACCTCGAAGAGTGAGATCACCGGGCGCCGTCCTGCCACGACGTGGGGCTCGCTTTCGATGCGTAGCACGAGGATCGTGTCCCCAGAGAGTCTTGCGACCGCCTCCCGGGCACAGTCTGAAAGGTCGATCGCATCGAAGGTGCGACCCGAAGGCACCACAGCGTCGCAGTAGTAGCCGACCATCTCGTCGAGAACATCGCGCCGCTGGGCGAATTCGGATGTGACTTCGCTCGCCGTCAATGCTGCGCGTTGAGCTAGCCGCTCCAATTCGCCATCGAGGTCCTGCCCGAGGGCACGAAGGAACACCGGGCGCGTGCTGTGTTCGGCGTCGGCGATTGCCGCGCCAAGCTGTTCTCGGAGCCGTGCCAGTTGCTCGGTCGCATCGCGTGCTCCGAAAGATCGCTCCCACCACTGCATGGCACTTGGAGGCTCGCTGTTGTCGCGGGGCGGTCGCCATCGATTCTGAAACACGCCTTCGTCCTCCGGGACCTTCTATCGAACGTGGCGAGGGCGGCGCCGCGGGCGGATTGGCGCCCAACCGTCGTGGTCCTCTTCGTTCCACTCGTCTCGCTCGTTCCAATCCCCCTCATCGAGGTCGTCTTCGTTCCAGGCCCACAGGTTCGGAATCTGCTCGTCCCAGTCGTCTTCCGAGGCTTGGGGATCGGGCTCCGCCCATGGATCTTCGGCGAACCAGTCCAGCTCGCTGCGATAGCGCCGAGCTCGGCTGGGCTTCCTCCGGTCGTTTTGCATTGGCATCGTGGACCTCGCTTTCTGATCGAGGGTGACTCGACACAGCTTGAGCACGTTTCGTGCCATTCGCGTTGCCGGTTCAGCGGCGCGCTTCGCCCGCAATTTGACGGACCCGGCGAAGCCGAGCGGAGCTCGGGAGTGCAGGAGCTGCACTGGCCGACTTCCAGTTGGGTGCAGCAATTGCACCGGCACGTCGACAGCTACGCCAGATGTGGGTCGCAATGTTTGGAGTTCGCGCTCCAGACGTATAGGCACGGGGCTTGCTTTCCGATCGGCCTGGCGGAGGCACAACCCATGTCGTTCAAGAAGAAGACCCCCCTCGCACCGACGATCGCAACTAGCTCTGCCGCTCGCCGGAGAGCGTCATGATGTATCCGGTTGCCCATCTGGTCACGCCCGAGGTCGTTCGGAAGATCCGCGCGGAAAGCGAGGTGCTTCTACAGGCGACGGAAAGCATCCAAGCCAGTATCGAAACCGGCCGGTTCGATGAAGCCGCGCCCAAGGCCGCAGAGCTCGGCCACGCTCTTCGAGAGCACGTGCATCTCGTCGACGGCGTCCTCGAGGCGCTGACCCCGGACGACATTTCGCCCGGCACAGAAAGGAGTTGAAACTCGCATAGACCACACCTCCCCCAACCAGGCCTCTCGGTAACCATCTCGAAGCGGAGCCGGCAACCTCCAAGCCGTGCTCCGCTTCACTTTTGATCCGATTGTTGGCTCCGCTTCGTGACGCCCCACTCTTGAAGGCGGTACTGAATCGTTCTCTTGCTGACGCCCAAGATCTTGGCGGCCTGCGTTGGCGAGCCCCCGACGGCCTCTAGCGTCTTCAGGATCGTGTATCGCTCCACTTCGGCCAGGGTCACGCCGGGAACGAGCAAGCTCAAAGCGTCCGCCTCGTGGTGCGGGGGGTCGATGGCCAGATCTTCAGCGCTGATGAGCTCCCCTTGGCAAAGTACGACCGCCTGTTCGATAGCGTGTTGGAGCTCGCGGACGTTCCCGGGCCAAGGGTAGCCGAGCAGGGCCTCCCGGGCGCGTGCCGTGAGGCCGTGCACCTGCTTGTCGTTCTCCTCCGCGTAGAGCCGGAGGAAATGGTCGGCCAAAAGTGGAATGTCGCTGGGGCGCGCCCGCAGTGGTGGCACGTCGAGGACGACGACCTTGAGTCGGAAATACAAATCTTCCCGAAACTTACCGTCGTCCACGAGGGTCCTGAGGTCACGATTCGTGGCTGCCACGACCCGCACGTTCACCGTGAGCGTCTCATTGCCCCCGACGCGTTCGAACTCGCGCTCCTGCAGGAACCGCAGCAGCTTCACTTGCACGGGGAGCGGCATTTCGCTGAGCTCGTCCAAGAAGAGGGTGCCTCCATCTGCCTGCTCGAACCGCCCGCTTCGCCGCGTCACGGCGCCGGTGAAAGCCCCCCTCTCGTGTCCGAAGAGCTCCGACTCCAGCACGCTCTCGGCGAGCGCGGCGCAATTCAGCCGGACGAAAGGCCCGTCGCTTCTGAGCGAGTGCTCATGGATGGCCCTGGCGATGAGCTCTTTGCCCGTGCCCGTTTCACCCTGGATCAGGACGGTCGAGCGGCTCTTCGCAGCCTGCAGCATGCGGTTGAAGAGGCGCTGCATCGTTGGGTGCGCTCCAACGATGTGGTCGAGTCGTGTGGTTGGGACGGCGGCCGCAATCTCGGCCCGCGCGTCCATTGCCTCCTTGGCGTGGAGGGGTTTGTCGAGCGATCGCTCGACCACCAGGGCCAACGCATCCGCCCGAATCGGCCGGGTCAAACAGCGATCCGCGCCCGCTTGCATGGCTTGGACGGCGACATCGGTAGATCCTGAGTCGCCAATGGCGATGAATGAGGCGGAGGGAAGTACGGCCCGAGCCTGCTGCAGGAAGTCGAAGCCGTCTACCGCTTCAGAATCGAGCTCGACCAGCACCACATCGGGCATCGACCGCTCGATCAGCTCGAGCGCGGCCCCTATGTCGGCAGCGGTCTCGACGACGTGACCGAGCTCATGAAGCTGCGCTTGCAGCTCCGATTGAACGCTCGGATCGCTTTCGACGACGAGGATCCTTCCCATTGGCTCCGGGAGCATGCCCCTAAGGATGTTCTACCCCGAAGGCCCCGTCCATCGTTGACGGACTAGGCCGCCTAGGATCACGCGGTGCGCCTCTCGACAAAGAAGGTCGCGACCGTCATTCGAATGCCGAAACGGCGCCTTTGCGCGACGCGTCGATGCCAAACCCGATCGCCCTCCCAATTCCGGAGCCGTGCGGGTCCTTCAGCTCCCCGAGGGCAAAACTTGCCCCCACCCTGCGTGCAAGTCTTGCGCTGCGGTCTGCGTGGCGGGGTCCCGTCTGTGTGCGCAGCATGTGAGGCGGTGTCAGGGTTCACGGAGGCCCCATGGAAGGCGACCTTCACAACGGCGTTGTCGGACCCATTCATCGTCACCGCGAGCTCACTATCGAGGACTTCCCGCGAGGCCAGCTGTCTCGACTCCACGTGGACCTCGTCGCCAATGGATTGGCCCAAGACATCCTGCTTCCATTGCTGGTTCTACGCGGCAACCGGGATGGCCCCGTGTTTGGGCTCACCGCCGCGGTGCACGGCAACGAGCTCAATGGCATTCGGGTCATTCATGATCTCATGCATCACATCGACCCTCGGAAGGTCAACGGTGCCGTGGTGGCCCTCGTTGCAGTGAATGTCCCCGGGCTTCATCGGCACCAACGCGAGTTCGTGGACGGGGGCGACCTGAACCACATCTTCCCAGGACGCGCTGATGGCAATGTCGCGGAGCTGTACGCGCACCGTCTCCTCGATAGGATTGTCAATCGTTTCGACTATCTGGTCGATCTGCACACTGCCAGCTTCGGTCGTGTCAATTCCGTCTACGTTCGAGCCGACATGACGCATTCCGCCACCGCAACGATGGCATACCTACAGCGTCCGCAGATCATCGTGCACAACCCGCCATCGGACTACACGCTCCGTGGCGCCGCCATGGACCTCGGTATCCCTGCGATTACGCTGGAAATCGGCGACCCCCAGAAGTTCCAGCCGAGCTACATTCGCGCTTCGAGAATAGGCCTGCGGGCGGTACTGGCTGCAGCAGGGATGCTGCCTCGACGGCCTGTGGCCGAAGGCCCCGAGCCGGTCCTATGCGAGCGTTCGCACTGGATGTATACCGATCGCGGGGGCCTCCTCGAGGTGCTACCGCGGCCTACCGATCAGGTCACTGACGGCGAGCGAGTCGCGGTCCTTCGAAACGCATTTGGTGACGTCATCCGTGAATACTACGCCCCTGGAGATGGCGTCGTGATCGGGAAGAGCGCCAACCCGGTGGGGCAAACGGGGGCAAGGATCCTTCATTTGGGGGTCGTGGCACCCGAGGAACACGGCTTCCACCGGCGAACGCCAGGCCGGGCCAAGCTCAAAGTGAGCGGTTGATGCGCGTCGCGTTCGTCGTCAACGACCGGTGCGAGCCTACCGTTGCGCAAACGACGACGCTGTTGATCAGCGCGGCGCTTGCGCGAGGCCACGATGTTTCCGTGTGTGGCGTCGGAGATTTGACCTTGAGCGAGGACGGTAGGCTCCTAGCCTCGGGTTGCACCCTGAGCGCAGGCGATCCGCAGGCGGTCGTTCGACAGCTCTTGGAGGACGACCCTTCGCTCATCGCGTTCGGCGAACAGGAGCTCTGTATCATCCGGACGAATCCCGGAAGAGACGAGTCACACCGCGCCGAGCACATCGCTGCGCTGAGGTTGCTCGAGCGCTTGGAGGAGCGCGGAGCTCGCGTCATCAACAGCCCGAGAGGGCTTCGCCGTGCGCTCACCAAGCTCTCGTTGCTCGAGCTTCCAGGCAAGCTGATTCCGCGAACCGTGGTGACGCGCGACCCTTTGGAAATCCAGCGCTTTATGGAGCGTCAACCCGATCGGGTCGTGATCAAACCTCTCGAGGGAACCCGTGGGCGCGATGTGTTCGTGCTGGAGCCCTCGGCGTCCCATGCCAACCGCGCTCAGATCATCGACGTCGTTCTCCGCCAGGGATACGCGATGGTGCAGGAGTTCGCTCCCGGCGCAGAGCTTGGCGACATCAGGGTAACCGTCGTTTCAGGCAAGCTCCTCGAGCTCGACGGTCACGCCGCTGCAATTGCGCGAGTGCCTCGCGGGGGCGACTTTCGCAGCAACCTTCATGCAGGCGGGCGGGCGGAAGCCTTGGCGGTCGGCTCCGAGATTCGCGAAGCCGTTGCCGAGATTGCGCCCTATCTCGAACGCGAAGGGCTCGTTCACGTTGGCATCGATTTCGTCGGCGGGCTCGTTCTCGAGCTCAACGTGTTCAGTCCGGGCGGGCTGTATCCTAGCGAGCGTCTGTATGGCCGCGACTTCAGCAGCGCGGTCGTCGCGGCTTTCGAGCGGTTGGTCTGATACTCACCGGCGCTGCGGGTCTGGCGCAATCCTCCGACCGCCTTGGGCGCCGCGCTTGATTTCCTCTAGAAGGACCGAATCGTCATCGAGCGAGTGAAACAGACCTCGCCTGAGGCTCCCCTTTTGAGTGATGAGCGCGACCGCCATCTTGTCGATGGCAATGGCGGCCAGCACGGTCTGAATGTAGGCCTCGATCAAGTCGTCGGCTCCGACTCCAACGGTGTTGAAGTCACGCCGATCCATGATCAAGAGCCGGTCGGTCGATGCCGCCCAGGAGCCATCGGCTTGGCGTTCTGAGAGGTTCGTGCCGAGCACTTCCCACGAAGACTCTCCTTCATCGAGCACGGTCGGCAGCGGCTTTCTCGAACGACGCGCGTACACCGCGAGGGGCCGAAAACCCTGTGCCCCGCCACACACCATGACTCGGAGGTCGGCGACGTAGATGTGGCCATGTCGATCGGGGATTGTGCCAACGTGATAGAACCGCCCTGTTCGTTCTACCGAGCTCCATACGTAGTTGCCGATCAAGCTTTGCACCACGTAGCGGTCGTACGCGTGCTCGGCCTCCATGAACCGGTCGAGCTCCGCCTGACTGACGATTGTGAAGACGCCTTGACCCGCGTTGCTGTACGGCACCTTCACGACCGCGTGCCCGCCAAATTTCTGCACCCAGAGGGGAACTTCTTCCTTGGTGACGTCGCCGATGGTCTCGGGGGTCCTGATTTGCAGACCGGATGCCTCCAACTCCGCGTTGTAGATGTCATACGCCTTCATGGCGATCAGCTTGTTACGCCCGCCTGAGAGACAGGAGATGATCGGATTCAGAATGCGGGTGCGCGTTCGAATCGGGATGCGATTCCATGGTTTCTGGGTCACGTAGCGAAACGCCGCACGGATGGGCCGCCATTGACCGAAGGGATCTCTGACCTCCAGAAGCCCGTCCGCAAATCGGGCGGGTGGATCCTCGTGTCCGTCGGGATACGGCGTCAGATAGACGTTCTCCCCCGTGAGATCCGCGATGACCGCCGCGTATGCCGAAGCCTCCATGTAGTTCTTATCGAAGAGAACCGCCAAGTCTCCGGAGGCGCCCTTGCGTTTGGCGATGAGTGGAAGGAACGCCGTCTCGATGAGCTTGCGATACCCGGCTTGCTCGTCATCTTCGGAAAGGAGCGGCATCGACTTGTTCCCAGATGGGCACGAGTTCGTCTCGATGACGACGAGCCGCCGGTTGCCTGCAGCAGTGGTCGTGCAGAAGAGGTCTGCCCCCGCCCAGCCGAAGTACTTGGGGGTGTAGCTGAGCACGCTCTCTAGGAAATCTGGGTCGACCCTCGGGTTCAGGTGACAATAGCGATTCACGATCCGGCGATTCGACATTCGCAGGAAGAACGACACCAGCGGGTGGATCTGCGCGTTCAGGACCCGTGAGTAGAAGTGGTTGCGCGGCTCGAACGATCCCGGGGAGACCACGGCTGCATTTCGGCTGTCCAACGCAGCACGGGAGGCGGTGACGTCCATGGCTCCAGGATCGATGCTGCGCCCAGAACGAGCCCAAGGCAAGGGG
>CBFCWN010000130.1:0-7846 GCA_965601515.1 uncultured Myxococcales bacterium
TGGCCAAGTTGGCATATCACTTTGAAGCAGGCGGATGGGCGATGTGGCTCATCCTTGTGTGTCTCGTCTTTGCCATCGGATTCACGATCGAGCGCGCCATGTATCTCTACAAGGCGTCCATCGACAAGGACGAGTTCATCTCGAAGATGCAGAAGTGCATCACGGCGGGCGACGTCGCTGGCGCGATCAAAGTCTGCTCGGCTGAGCACAATCCTTTGGCCCGCATCGTGAAGCAGGGCCTTCTCAAGGTGAACCGACCCGACGACGAGGTGCAGGCCGCCATGGACGAAGCCGCCCTTCGCGAGCTTCCTCTCATTGAGCGACGCACTCCGTACCTCGGCCTCCTTGCCAACATCGGCATGCTCTGTGGCCTCTTTGGCACGGTCGTCGGTCTCATCACCGCATTCGGTGAGGTCGCCAAGGCCGACGCCGCGAGCAAGGCAACCGGTCTTGCAAAGGGCATCGAGGAAGCGATGAACTGCACCGCGTTCGGTCTCATGACCGCGGTCTTCGCGCTTCTCATGATGGGTCTCCTCAACGGCAAGACTCAGAAGATCATCGACGACATCAACGCCGCCACGGTGCAGGTTCTCAACCTGGTCGTCGGAAACCGTTCGAAGGTCGACCTTCAGAACATCCCCGCGGAGTAGAGCGTAGATGGCTGCCATCGATGCAGGCGGAGGCAACTCCGGGAAGAAGTCGGTCAATCAGGAGATCCCCCTGATTCCGTTCATCGATCTTCTTCTATGCTGCGTCATGTTCTTATTGGCCACCGCGGTTTGGAACCAACTCGCCGCCGTCAACGCCAATCAGCAAGTGCCGGGCCAAGCTTCGACGGAGGACGCGCCTCCGGAGGATGAGAAAGTGAAGCTCATCCTTCAAGTCCGAAACTCGGGTTACGTGCTTGGCTCCTCTGCTGGTGAGAGCATCGACATCAAAAAGCGCGCCGTCGCCGACCAGAAGGAATTCGACATCGACGAGCTCTCCGTGAAGCTCGGACAGTGGAAGCAGGCTTGGGACGACCGTGACGACATGATCGTCGCGCCCGAGGACGGCGTCCGCTACGAAGACGTCATCCGCGCGATGGACATCGCCTCTGCGGCTGGCTTCATCAACCTCTCCATGGCCGACGGGGCCGCGTTTCTGTAGGGGCAATCATGGCGATTCAACGACCAGAACCAGTCCTGCTGCACAACGTGCCGCTCAAGTTCGTCCGTGAGCGCGTGTCCGGACACGGCCGCAAGTCGGTCGACCATCAGATTCCGCTCATTCCGTTCATCGACTTCCTCATCGTGCTCGTCATCTTCCTGCTGATGTCGTTCTCCGCCTCGGGCGAGCTCGTCGCGCAGCAGCCGACCATCACGATGCCGACGGCGAAGAACACCGAACAGATCGAAGTTTCGCCTATCGTCGCCGTCGACGAACGGGTCATCACGCTCGACGGCACACGCGTGGCCGACACACAGACCCAGGGTCAGGCGGCCCAGGTCGACCGCATCGAGCCGCTCATCCAGGGGCTCGAGGCCGAAAAGCGCAAGTGGGAGACCATTCATCCCTCCGAGCCTTTCGCCGGTCAGGTCATCGTGCAGGCGGACCGCAACATCGACTTCCGAGTCGTGAAGAAGGTCATGTTCTCGGCAGCTGCCGCCGGCTACGGCAACGTCAGCTTCGCCGTCAATCAGGCCGACTAACCACTCGACGTCATGGAGCCTTCCGAGCTCACTCCTGCCGAGTTCGAGGGCGCGCCGAAGAACCGATACCGACCCAGGCTTCCCTGGCGACGTATCGGTGTCGTCGCGTTAATCGTCGCGCTCATCGTAGGCGCGTACTTCTGGCGGCAGAAGGTTCGCGCGGACGCGCTCCGCGAGAGGATCTACGCGCTGCACTCCGACGAGGTGGCTCCCGTTCTTGATGCACTCGCGGCGACCGCGGCGGATCTTCGAGAGAAGGCGCTCTCTGCGAAGGGTGGGGCGGCCACCCGTCTCGTCGAGGCCGATGTCGCCCCTTCCGCGCTACACGATGAAGAGGTCATTTACCTGCGC
The DNA here is from genome assembly GCA_965601515.1 of uncultured Myxococcales bacterium. GTDB lineage: Bacteria > Myxococcota_A > Polyangia > Polyangiales > Houyiibacteriaceae > SG8-38. Next base: position 2,043 of record CBFCWN010000130.1, read on the forward strand.
GTGCGGGCGCAGGAGCTTCGCTCCGAAGAAACGCTAGACGCCGCGATCGAGAACGCCTCGGACGATGCCGTCGGTTCGTGCCTCGGCCTCGAGCTGTCGCCGATCGCGGTACTTTCCGACGTTCCGGAAGTGTTGACCGCGAAATGGGTCTCTCGCGTCGAAGATACCAACGACATGCAGCGCCTTTCCGTCCGCGAAGAGCAGCTCCGTCGCGCCATCGATCGCGAGCTGCCCGCGCTAGCCGACCGCGTGCCAGCTGACTACTTTCTCCTACTGGTCGTCCAAGGCCAAAGCCGCCTCGAAGACCCCGTCGACGTCTTCCTCTGGGATCTGCGAAACGATGAGCTCGTCCTGCGCTCGCGAACCGAAAACCGCGGCAAGCTGATCACCGTCCGCAGTCAGATCGGACCGAAGGCCGACGGCGCGCGCGCGGAAGGTGACCCGATCGCGGTCGCCGACTGCTCGATCGCGGCGCACATCAAGGCTCAGCTCGGCGAGCCGACGATGGACCTAGCCTCGGATTGAATCCGCCCGTCCGCGCGTAGTCGATGCGTTCGCGCCACTGTTCCGCCTGGGCCTCCGCGGCGCGACTGGACGGCGCGCGAGCCTCCCAGGCGGCCAGCGACTGGTCGTACCGACCGAGCGCGAACGCAGCGACGCCGATCATTCGTTGAAGCTCGCGCTCGAGCCTGGCGGTGGGAAGCCCGAGTTTGCGTGCCTTCTCGAGCAGAGGCAGTGCGAGTGCGTATTCGCCATTGCTCCATAGCTGGCGCGCCTCGAGGTACATGCCAAGACCGTCGTCTCGGGTCGAGCCGATCTCCCGTGCCAAGTGGACGGCCACGGGGGGTGCCACACCCTCGACGAACATCTTATGGAACCGCTCTCGCTCGGCCTCACTCCGGGTAAGCGCCAGCCGTTTCACTTCGCTCTGGCGTGCAGGTCCGTCGGTCCGCGGAAGCTCGAGCAGCTCGGAATAGAGACGCTCGGCCTCCTCGTATTCTCCGCGCGTCCAGGTGGCGTCCGCGTAAGCTTCGAGTGCATTGGCCACGATCGGCTTTGGCGCGCTCATCGCCTCCTGGAGCGACTCGATTTCGTCGAGCGCGGCTTGCTCGTCGCCCATGCGTGCAAGGGCACCGACGCGGGCAGCTCGTGCGTGGGCTTCACCATCGTCGATGGCCAAGATCTCGTCGCACGTCTCGAGGATGCGCGCGTCATCGTGCGCCGCGGCGTCGCGGCCGAGGTTCGACCGAAGGCGTGCAAGCTGGTGAGGGCACACGGCCGTGAAGATGCTCGGTCGCGCGAGCGCAACCTCCGCGACGCCACGCTCACGATCGGTCACGGGAACCGTCTCGAGGTACTTGTGCCACGCCTGCTCGAGATCCCCGATGCCGTCGATGCGGCCCCGGCCGTAGGCACGCGTAAGAGAGCTTTCGCCCCGCGTGGCCATCATGAAACGAACCAACGAGCCGGAGGCCATGTACGCGCGCCGGGCCGGCATGCTCGTGAAGCGAACGCTCATCAGCTCGTCGGCGGGCGGCAGCTCGTCTCGCTCGAGCATGATGCGCGACCACTGATCCGGGTCGAGGTCGTCACGGACGTCCCAGGCAAGGGCGACCGCGGCCCCTTCGATGATGCCCGGGTTCGGAACCAGCCCACCGTACGTCGCCGCCACTTTGAACGGGCCTCGTCCCGCTTCGCTCAGGACCGCGTGAACCACTTCGTGTCGGAGGACCGGGTCGGGCCACCCGTTCCTCTGGAGGTAGATCTCGCGTCGCCACGGCTTGGCGATGAGCGTCCTGCCCACACCGATGGCCTTCTTCTTTTCGCTCGGATTGCGAAAGACAAAGGCGGTGATCGGCTCTCGGCCGAGAACCCCGGAAAGCCTGCGCGCGCGCTCCACCTGGAAGTCGCACTCCTCGAGCAGGCGCTTTGCGTCTTCCGGTCGGGTTTCCCGAGGCATGTGGATGATGCACTGCTTGCTCTCGACGGTCTTTCCAAGGCGCTTGATCAACGAGGACTCGCTCACCCAGTGCCCGAGTTTCGGTCCCTGCGAGTAGACGACGAAGACGCCGGCGAGCGCGGCCAAGCCCACGAGGGTCTTTCCCACGGCTCCCGTCCAGCGAAGCCTCCCGCTTTCGAAATCCCAAAGCGCATCGAACAACACCGTGAGACCCATCACGCCGACGAAGGTGGTCGCGCGATAGGTGAGGTACCGGTCCGGAATTCGCACCAGTTCATCGTAGATGGCGCCCGGAAAGTAGCCCCCGAACGCGCCGAACACATACACGGTCGGCGTCGCGAAGAACGTCCAAAGACCAAACAGCGAGGCTCCGACTGGGATCGCCGCCGCGATCGCAATCGATAGGTGTCGCCCTCGTATCAGCGCCGCGGTCCACACGCCGACGGCAGCCGCAAGCATGCAGCCGACGGCCGGTCCGAGAATCATGAAGGCGAGCCCTTCGCCCGGTGCACACTGCCGCACCCGAACAGCGTTGATTCCAAGCAGCACCGTTGGAATCAACCACAAGAGCAGCGCCATGCCCTTGGTCCTCCACATGAGGTCCATGCCGCGACTGTTCCGATGGCGCTGTGTGTACGCCGCCGCGGTGGCGGAAACCCAGGGCGGAAGCAGCAGCCCGAGCGCGAGCGCACTTTCGACCCCGTGCGTGTCGAGGAGCGGCGTAAACATGAGCACGAGCCCCACCAGCGCGGTGAAGACCAGGCTCGAACGAAACGTCAGCAGCCGCGACACGGGCTATTCGGCCGCGATGGGCGCGCTCGACGGGTCGAACTGGGTGACCAGCGTGAGCACTTCGTCGACGCGCGAGACCAGGCAAATCTCGAGATCCTCGCGGACTTCTTCCGGCACCTCCTCGAGGTCGGGCTCATTGCGCTTAGGAAGCAGGATGCGCGTGATGCCCGCGCGATGCGCGGCGAGGCACTTCTCTTTGATGCCGGTCACCTGAAGGATGTTGCCGCGGAGGGTGATTTCGCCGCTCATCGCCACGTCGGGACGCACTTTCAGCTCGGTGAGGAGCGACGCCAGCGCGACGAAGAGCGGGATCCCCGCGGCGGCGCCGTCCTTTGGAACCGCGCCGGCTGGAAGATGGACGTGAATGTCGGTGTTGCTGACGAAGTCTTCCGGGAGACCAAGGTCGTTCGCGCGCGCACGCACGAACGTAAAGGCCGCGGCGGCCGATTCCTTGAGCACATCGCCCATGTTGCCGGTGAGATGGAGCTTTCCGTTGCCAGGCATCCGCGTGGCCTCGACGAAGAGCAGGTCGCCGCCGGCCGGTGTCCACGCGAGGCCGGTCGCCACCCCGGCACGAGCGCTTCGTTCCGGCTGTTGCGGCCTCGCCTTCGGTGGCCCGAGAACGCTCTGCACGAACTCTGGGTCCGCCATGATCGAAACGTCTTCCCCGTTGGCGAGGCGCACGGCCACGGCACGGCAGATGCCCGCCGCCTGCTGCTCGAGCTTTCGCACCCCTGCCTCGTGGGTATACGATTCCACCATCGCATCGATCGCGGCATCGTTGAAGTCGAGGCGCTCGGGCGAAAGACCGTGTTCGCTCAGCTGTCGAGGGATCAGAAAGTCGCGCGCAATCGCACGCTTTTCGCGCGGCGTGTAGCCGGGGAGCTCGATGACTTCCATGCGGTCGAGCAGCGCCACTGGGATCGTGCTCTTCTGATTCGCCGTTGCGATGAACATCACCTTGCTGAGGTCGAACGGCACGTCGAGGTAGTGGTCGGTGAACTCGCGGTTCTGTTCGGGGTCGAGCACCTCGAGGAGTGCGCTTGCGGGGTCGCCTCGCTGATCGCGCCCAAGCTTGTCGATTTCGTCCAAGATGACGACCGGGTTCTTGCTGTTCGCCTTCTTCAGCGCGGAGATGATGCGGCCAGGGAACGCGCCGACGTACGTGCGTCGATGCCCTCGCACCTCGGCTTCGTCCGACACGCCGCCGAGCGACACTCGTACAAATGCACGCCCCGAAGCCCGTGCAATCGAGCGGCCGAGCGAGGTCTTGCCGACGCCGGGTGGTCCCACGAAGCAGAGAATCGGCGCTCTTCCGTCTCGCCGGAGCTTGCGAATCGCGATGTATTCGACGATGCGCCGCTTGGGCTTTTCGAGCCCGTAGTGGTCCTCGTCGAGAACTCGCCGTGCCTCGGCGACGTCGAGCCAGTCCTGGGTCTGCTTGGCCCAGGGGAGGTCGGCGAGCCATTCGACGTAGGTCCGTGCAACCTGGTATTCGCTGCTCGCCGCGTTCATGTTGGTCATGCGGCGGAGCTCACGTTTGGCCGCAGCCTCGGCGTCGCTCGGAAGCCGAGCCAGAGCGATGCGTTCTCGAAGGTTTTCGATGTCGTCTTCGTCGACGTCGGTTTCGCCGAGCTCACGACGAATGGACTTGAGCTGCTGCCGAAGAAGGTACTCGCGCTGCGAGCTCGACATCTCTTCCTCGACCATCTCGGAGATCTCTTCTTTGACCCGAATGACTTCGTTCTGGCGATTGACCTGGTCGAGTACGCGACGAACGCGCTCGCGGACCTCGAGCGTTTCGAGCACCGACTGTTTGGCGTCGTTCGCGAGCGGCAGGTTCGATGCGATGAGGTCCGCGAGGGCACCCGGCTCGCGCACGTTGTCGAGGATGTGGAGCGACTCGCGCGACGCCGTTGGCAGATCCTGGAGAAGCTGCCTCGCGGACTCACGAAGGTGCGCGGCGAGCGCCTCGACCTCCACGTCGACCACAGGCGTTTCGTGGTAGCGATGCACGCGCGCGCGCATCGTCGGGTGGCGACCGAGCGGCTCCTCGATGCGCATTCGGCTGACCCCCTGCAGCACTACGCTGTACTGCCCTGAGTTCAGGCGAATCACCTTGAGCACGCGGGCGATGGTGCCCGTGTGGTAGACCTGATCGAACGTCGGGTCCTCGACCTCGGGCTTGTGTTGGGTCACCACGCCGATCGCCGGCCGCTCGCGGCCGCAGGCCTCTTCGATGAGCCGAACCGAACGAGCACGCCCCACGTTCACGGGAACGACCGTCGCCGGGAAGAGCACCGAATTGCGCAAGGGCAGGATCGGAAGGATGGGCTCGGAGCCGGCCGGGAATATCGAATCCGTCATGAGATTCAGCAATGATATTCGATGTCTATGTCCCCAGCAACGCGCGCCCCGGGCCGACTAGCGCGCCACCCCCCCGGCTGGTATCAAAGCGGCGCTCAGATGGTGGGACGACGTGCAAAATGGGGAGCGGCGGCGATCGGGTTGTCCGCGATCGGCGGCTGCCACGGAGGCCTCACGCTCAACGCCATCGTCCTGCTGGTCACGGTGGGTATCTTCGTGGCGACAATTCTCCTCGAACGGTCTCCCTAAGCGTGTCTGTCCCAGAGCTTCGCAGCCTTTCCGATTTCACCCTCGTCGACCTCGAGGGAATCCGCGTGCTTCTTCGCGGCGGCTCCGTCGTCGATTGGCACCGCCTGAACTTTGCGTCCGAGGCCGAGGCCGAAGCCTTCGTGCGTGGCCAGGAGCTCGACCCGAACGACCCGTCTGACGTGGCTCGCGTGGAGCAGGTCAAAGAGTCGGCGATCACCTACCTCAAGCGCCACTTCGACTTTCCCGTGCCGAAGCCGGTGGCCAAAAAGGACCTGGTTGGCCTCTTGATGCTCGCATCCTCGAAGGGCCATCGACAGATTTGCGCCTGCGCCATCCTCAAGGTGATGCACATCATCCATCACCTCGAGGCTCGCGAGCTGCTCTATCAGCTACCGACGGCCGACGAAGAGGTCTTTCAGTGGGTCGAACAGAAGGT
>CBFCWN010000131.1:0-7507 GCA_965601515.1 uncultured Myxococcales bacterium
CCGAGAAGTCTTGCCTGGCAGGTGACATGACAGCGGGGTGCCCTGCGGAGACGCCAGGTGGGAAGTCTTGCCAAGACACAGGCGCGGGAACCGAGTTTCAGAAATTGCGCGGGTTGGTCTACAACGTGCTGAAAACACGGAGGTTTTAGATGCCCTGCGTGTCCCCTATTCGGCGGCGGCGGGGGGGCGGGTGCTTTTGCGGGGCTGGGGCTGGGGGAGGAGGATGGTGAACGCGGTGCGGCCCGGCTGGCTTTCGACGGTGACGTTGCCTCCGTGGTCTTCGACGATGCTCTGCACGATGGCGAGGCCGAGGCCGGTTCCCCCCTTCTTGCCGTGCGTCGTGAACGACTCGAACAAACGGTGGCGGATCTCCTCCGAGACGCCGGGGCCGTCGTCGGCGAAGGACAGCGCGAGACTGCCCTGTTCGGTGCGGTCGACCTCGATGCGGCACACACCTCCGCGGTCTCCAATCGCCTCCGCGGCGTTGCGGGCGAGGTTGTGGAACACCCGCTGCATCTTTTCCTCGTCAAAGTGTGCGACGCCTCGATCGTGGAGGACGAGCTCGAGTCGGATGCCCTTTTCGGCGAGGTCGGGTTTGAGCTGTTCGGCGAGGTCCTCGAAGAACGTATGGAGGTAGACGCGACGAATCAGGATGCGGCGTTCTCCTTTCGCGAACGCGAGCGTCTCGCCCATCATCGTCTTGAGCAGCTGAACCTGACGCCGAATGGAGCTCGCGGCGTCTTGTCGGGCCTTCTGATCGTCCTCTTGGACGAGCATTTGAGTGTAGCCGGAAATGACCGTGAGCGGCGTCTTGAGGTCGTGCAGCATGCTGGAGAGGAACCTCCCGAGCGTCGCCAAACGCTCCTCGCGTGCCTGCTCTGCCCGGGACTGCGCCTGTGCAATCGCGGTCGACAAGTGTCCGGCGATCACGGTGGCCATCTTCAGGTCGTCGTCGATGAAGGGCGCGCGGCCCCCGGACTTGTTGAGCAGCTGTAGGGCGCCCATGCCCTCGTCCCAGCGAAGCGGAACGCAAAGGACCGACTTCGGATGGTACCCGACTTCGTCCGAGATGTGCTTCGAGTGCCGCGGGTCCCGATCGGCCTCGTTGACGATTTGCGGCTTTCCGTTCTCGGCAACCCAGCCCGAGATTCCCTGTCCCGCCTTGATCGTCATCTTCTTCACGCGGTCGGGCTCCCCGCCGACCGCCGCTCGGAACGTAAGGTCGCCGGTGTCCTGATCGGCGAGGAGAATCGAAGCGGCTTCAGCGTCGGTCGCGCGCATCGTCCGCGCGAGCACCCCCGCCAGCAGGTCGTCCAGCTCGATCGCGCTCGCGGCGACCTGCGTGATCTCGAAGAGCACGTCGAGCTCGCGAATCTTCTTCTCGAGCTGCTCCTTGGTCTCGAGCAGCTCGATGTTCTTCCCGACGACCGACAGGAACAGCCGCGAGTTCTCGATCGACACGGCCGCATGGCTCGCAAGCGCGGTGAGCAGCGCCTCGTCGGCGACGGTGAAATGACCTTCCAGTTTGTTCAGTACCTGAACGACGCCGATGGTTCGGCCGTGCTGATTCTTCATCGGCACGCACAGGGTCGAGCGGGTCCGATAACCGGTGCGACGGTCCCACTCGGCATCGAACCGGGGGTCCTGATACGCGTCCTTGATGTTGAGCGGCTTGCCCGTGCTCGCCACCGCCCCGGCGAGCCCCTCGCCTGGCTTCAGGCGAATCTCGTGGACGTCGTCGCCCTGGGCCACCTTCGACCACAGCTCGTCGGTCTCTTCGTCGAGCAGGTAGAGCGTCGAGCGGTCGGCCTCCATCACCTCGCTGATGCGGTCGAGGATCATCTCGAGCAGCTCGCCGAGGTCGAGCGTGGACCCGAGAGCCGCGCTGATGTCCTGAAGCGCCCGCAGCTTGGCCCTCTCGCGGTCGACCACGTTCCGTAGCCGCAGCGTCTCTTGGCCTTCTCCGTCGCCGTCAGAAGCCATGCGTGGGCCGATACTCCCCTGGAAGGGCACTCGGAAGCAACGGCCTTTGCGGGTGCCTTATTCCCCTTGGCGTAATTCGGCGTAATCGCCCATCCGCACCGCGCGGGTCGCTTTCTCGAGCAAAATCGCGGCGGTGTTGGGCTGGACGTTCACCACGCGCCCTAGGGCGATCACCTCCCACGGGTAGTGCTTCGGCGGATCGGGCAGGGGCACCGTGGTCTCGATCTCGCGGCCGATCTTACCCTCCGCGCTCCGGCGCCACTCGTCGCCCTGCCGGACGATGTAGAACCGGTTGCCGATGACGACCCCTTGTTCCGCCCCGACGTTCACGAAGACGATCTGGTTGGTGGACGGGAGCTTTCGCGGGTAGAGGCTGGCGACCACGCGAGCCCGGAGCGAACGCTCGGCCGGCACGACATCCACCCAGTAGAAGTGCCGCTCGAGCGGGGCGAGGCGGAAACCGCGCTCGAGGCCCTCGAGGGCGTTGACGACCAGCCCATGACCCACGCCGCGCTGCATGTCGTAGTCGAGGAGCTTGATCTCGCCGAGAATCCGAACGAGCTCGCCCTTCTCCCAGGACTCGCGTTCGTACTCCTGCATCTTCCGGAAGACGGTGTAGACGCGTCCGATCTCGGGCTCGACGTCGGGGTTGAAGCGGACATAGGTCATGTCGGTGTCGACCATCATCATGTGCTCCTCGTTCCCGCCGATGATGAAGCCGGCGTCTTGGAGCGCCTGGTCGTTGAGAAAGCCGTATTCGGCCATGTAGACCGCGTGCTCACCGCCGCCGCCCGCAGAAGCCCGCTTGAATCCCGTCGGCGCAGTTTCGACCACCCGGCCGTCCGTCGGCCTGAGACGCAGCTCGAGGTTCGGGTAGATCCAGTGCGGATTCGTGACCTCGGGGTTGTACGACCAAATCTGCGGCCAACGGTAGGGGTCGCCGTAGTAGTTCTCTGTGATATCCCAAAGGGTCTCGCCCTCCATCACCGTGTGCGTCGACGGAACGTCCGCCGGCACTTCGACGACCTCGCGCTCGAGCGTCGACTCGGCTTCCACCACCTCCTGCTCCGCCATGTCGATCTGCGCGATCGCTGCGCCCGCCATGAGCACAACCCACAAGCTCGTCCATCCCACCAGTTTCATGACGCGTCCTCCCGCAACGCCAAACGCGCCGCCGCGGTATCGGGGAACTGTTCCCTCACCTTGTCGAAGTAGGCTTGGGCGCGCGCCTTGTCGCCGCGCCGCAAGTAGATCTGTCCCATGCGATACAGCGCATCCGGTGCCTTGTTGCCCCACGGGTACAGCTTCAGAAGCTTGTCGAACTGCTCGAGTGCCTCGGAATAGTTGCGCTGGAGGTAGTGCACCTCACCGCACCAAAAGAGCGCGTTATCCGCGTACGGATGGCTCGGGTGCTGGCTCACGAACCCTTCGAGCTCGAGCTGCGCCTCGTCGAAGCGCTGATCGCGAACGAGCTGAAGTCCGCGCCGATAGCCGGAGACGTCGACCTCGGGCTCCTTCGCGACGGGGGCGACCGACGGTTCGGGTTCTTCGAACGCAGGCAGGTCCGGGACTTCCTCGGTGACCGAGAGCCGCTCCTCGACGACGATTTCCTTCGTCCACGGAAGCTCGGCGTCCTTGGGCTTCGGACCCAAGGTGCGCGGCGCCCGATCGGATTCTCCTTTGAGCTCCTGGACCTCCGCGCGCGCGAGCGCCAGCTGGCCGCGGACGGTGCGCAGCTCCTGCGCGGCGTCGTCGAGCTCGAGTCTCAGAGCGGCGATTTCCGCGTCACGCGCTTCGAGGCTGGCCGCGGTGCGCGCATGGGCGTTCTTGGCGCCCGAGCTGCACCCCATCATGGCTGGCACGATGGCCAATGTGACGAGCCTCTTCACGACATGTTCCCGCACTCCGATCGTAGGAAGCCGGACGGGGCGTCGTCAAAAAACCCGTGCCCTACTGCCAGGACCCAAGTGCCCGAAATCGCTGATATCGCTGCGCCACGAGCTCGTCGCCGCTGAGGCTCTGAAGTTCCGAAAGGTTCGCGCGCAGAGCCTCCCGGAGCGCCGCAGCCGCCACCCGGGGCTTGCGATGTGCCCCGCTCGCCGGTTCCGCCACCACGTCGTCGATGATCGCCAGCCGCTTCGCGTCGCGTGCCAACAGCTTCAACTGTTCAGCAGCGTCGGGCGCGCGAGCGCCGTCTCGCCAGAGAATCGAGGCGCATCCCTCGGGGGTGATGACGCTGTAGGTGGCGTATTCGAGCATCAAGACCCGGTTGGCGACGCCGATGGCCAGCGCCCCGCCCGAGCCGCCCTCCCCGAGCACCGTGCTGATGATGGGCACTCGGAGCTGGCTCATCACGTCGATCGAGTGCCCGATGGCTTCAGCCTGGCCTCGCTCTTCCGCGCCGAGGCCCGGATAGGCTCCAGGCGTGTCGATGAAGGTGAAGATCGGACGCCCGGCCTGCTCCGCGAGCTTCATGACGCGGATCGCCTTCCGATAGCCCTCCGGATGCGCCATTCCGAAGTTTCGTAGTGCTTTGTCCTTGGCGGTCCGACCCTTCTGGTGGCCGACGACCGCAACGATGTCGTCGTCGAAGCGGGCAAACCCAGAAATGATCGCAGGGTCGTCCCGAAAGGCGCGGTCGCCGTGAAGCTCGACGAAGTCTTCGAAGAGCATCCCGGTGTAGTCGAGCATGTAGGGCCGGTCGGGATGACGGCTGAGCTGGACCTTCTTCCAGACGTCGAGGTCCGCGTAGAGCTCTCTCTGAAGGTCGTCGGCCTGCTCCTCGAGGGTTCGAATCTGCGTCTCGATTTCCTCGGCTTCGGGCGCGCCGCTCTCGGTGAGCTCCCTGAGGGCCGCGATTCGCTCTTCGAGCTCGACGAGAGGCGCCTCGAAATCCAGATGAGCCATCGAGCGATCCCTCGCACATCTCGAGGTGCGGGCAAGCGGCAGCTCAGCGTCGCTTTGCGCGGCCGACCAGGTGAAATACGCGAATCGGCTGGGCCTTGCCCTTTACATGCTCGGGCGGACGCTCTTCGAGGTCGAACTTGTTGCCGAGCTTCGCGGCCGTGCCCTCCGTGAGCAGCACCTCGCCCGGCTTGGCCAGCGCACAGAGACGCGACCCGGTGTTCACCGGGTCACCGATGACGGTGTACTCGAGCGCCTGGCTGCTGCCGATGTAGCCGGCAACGACCTCCCCCGTGTTGATGCCGATGCCGATCTCGAACGGCGGAATGCTCTGCGAGGCGTGTCGCTCGTTGATCGCGCCGAGCGCTCGCTGCATTTCGAGCGCGGCCTTCGCTGCACGGATGGGGTCGTCCGGATGCGCGACCGGAGCTCCGAAGAGCACCATCATCTCGTCCCCGATGAACTTGTCGAGCGTGCCTTCGTAGCGGAACACGATCTCCACCATGCGCTCGAAGTACTCGTTCAACGCATCGACGACGATCTGCGGCTTGTAGGATTCGCTCATCGACGTGAAGCCACGAATATCGGCGAAGAGCACGGTGGTCTCACGGAGCTCGCCGCCCTTTTTGACTTCGAGCTTTCCCGACATGACCTGCTCTGCGATGTCGGGCGACAAGAGTCGGCGGAATCGCTCCCGCATGACGGCTTCCTGTTCGAGGCGTTTGGCGAACAAAGTATTTTGGATGGCGATGGCCGCCTGGCTCGCAACGGTTTCGAAGAGCGCGAGGTCCTTTTCGTCGAACGCGTGCGTGGCGAGCTTCGAGTCGAGCATCATCACGCCCACCACCGTGTCGTCGTGCAGAAGCGGCACGCACATCGTGGAGCGAATGCCCTGCATGATGACCGACTGCGCGCTTTGAAAGCGGGCGTCGGCAGACGCGTCGTGCGAGAGAATCGCCTCTTTTTCCCGGACGACGGCGTCGAGCACGGTGCGCGACACGATGACTTCTCCGTTGCCGTCCGATTCCTCCGACGTCCGTACGGCGACCGGTTCGAGGTGGCCCTGGTCGTTGTGCAGGAGGACGACGCCTCGGTCCGCGGGAACGAGTCGAAACGCAACCTCGAGGATCTTTCCGCAGAGAGCCGTGATGCTCGTGCCGAGCTCGATCGCTCGCGAGACCTCGTGGCTTGCGCGGAGCTTCTCGTAGTCGCGACGGAGGGAGGCGTCGTCTTGAATCAGCTCTTCGGCGAAGAAGGTCTTCTCGGCGAGAACCGAAACCTTTGCGCGTATCAGATGGCTTGCGTCGGAGTCTCCGATCTTGAAGCGCTGCGTCGCCTCGCGTGGCTCTTCGCTCAGGAGTCGATCGAACGTGACCTCGCCGCGACCCTCGTCGGGCTCGAAGACGATACGAGTGGATCCGATGGTAATCTCATCGCCGGGCTGCAGGGTGTGGTGGTCGACGACGCGATCCCCGTTCACGTAGGTGCCGTTCAGCGAGCCGAGGTCCTTGAGCACGTAGTCCTCGTCGACCAGCTCGATGTGGCAGTGCTCCTTCGACACGACGCGGTCCAGCACCTGATGCGTGTTCCGCGGATGCCGGCCGAGCGAATTGTGGCGGAAAAGCTGACGCTCCTGCCTCCCGCTCGGCCCCATGATGGTGATGCGAGCCATGACCCCATCCCCAGGCTACCCGCGGGGCAGTTTCACCGCAAAGATGGGGGCGAAACGAACCTCAGGCGGAGGGGTCGTTCGCGCGCGTTTCGACGATGAACTCTTCGACTGCGCCCTTCACCGGACGGGCGAAGTACACCTTCTGGTCTGCGATTTCGCGTAGCGCCGTCACGATGGGCTTGTTCTTGCTCTGCACGAGTGCAGGGGCGCCCTTGATGATTTGCCGGGTTCGACGGGCGGCGAGGATCACGAGCGCGAAGCGATTCTCCTCGTGCTCCAAGCAGTCTTCAACGGTGACGCGTGCCATAGACGGGCGTTCCTAGCAGGGGGGCCGGCACCCCGCAAATCCGGCCTGCGAAACCCTCGAAAAAGACTGGAAACAAACCTTGACTCGATCCCCAACGGGATTACGTTGCCGCCCAATCAGCACTCACCCGCGGGGAGTGCTAACGCATTCCAGGGCATCTAACTGCCCAAAAATGGAGGGTTTAAATGGCCATTCGTCCATTGCATGACCGCATTTTGGTCAAGCGTGTCAAGGAAGAAGAAACCACGAAAGGCGGCATCATCATCCCGGATACCGCCAAAGAAAAGCCGATCGAGGCCAAGGTCGTCGCCGTAGGTACGGGGCGAATTCTCGACAGCGGCGAAGTCCGGCCGCTTGCCGTGAAGAAGGGCGACCTCGTCCTGTTCGGCAAGTACGGCGGCACGGAGGTGAAGATCGGGGGCGAAGAGCACCTGATTCTCCGCGAAGACGACATCCTCGGGATCATCGAATAGGAGACTGAAGAATCATGGCTGCGAAAGAAATCATCTACGATACCTCTGCGCGTGACCGCATTCTGAGCGGCGTCAACGCTCTGGCGAACGCTGTGAAGGTCACTCTCGGTCCGAAGGGCCGCAACGTCGTGATCGAGAAGAGCTTCGGCGCCCCGACCGTCACCAAGG
>CBFCWN010000132.1:0-7438 GCA_965601515.1 uncultured Myxococcales bacterium
ATCAGGAGGAGGGAGCCACCAGGCACGTCCGCGGTGTCTGTGTCGCTGAGCTCCCAGGCTGAGGGCTCCGGCGAACCCTCCGGCCAGACCTTCATGCGGTAGAGGGAAGAGCCATCTGTTTGGGTTTCGACTCGGACCTTCCACACATACGTGGTTCCGAGGGCGAGGACTCGGACCAATGGATCTCCGTCGTTGAAGTTCCCTTCGAAATCCCTGAGCGACAACTCCCCAGGACCGAGGTTTCTGAACTCATACCAGCCGCCGCCGCCTGAGGGATAGTAGCCCCATGTCGGTTGGTCCCCGTCCCAATCCGAGTGGCCCGGCCACTTCAGCATCACGCCAACTGCAGGATAGCCGTTGACTCCACCGGATGCTTCCGAGCTGATTCCGTTGATCGTGATTGGCACGGTGACCTCATAGTCGGTCCAGGCGATGTCCCCGATCGCGACCGCACGGTCGTATCTCAGCAGGTCGTTCCGCAGCGCGCCCCCAACGATGCTCCAACGCCCGTCTACGACTTGTGCCACGTCGCTGATCTCTGCGGCCGACGACCAGTCGACGGAGTAGGGAAGCGGCCAGGTCGTTCCCGCGGCGTAGTCAACGGTAATCGTCTTGATCGTCTCGAAGCCGAGCCCGTCCACTGCGCGGATCTCGATGGTGTTCGTTCCGGGGAGCATCTCCGTGTAATCGATCTCGACGTTGAAGTCGCCTGGTTCTGCAATTCGACGGTATGGCCCGACCGACAGATTCTGCTCCGGCGCCCCGTTGAGAGAATATGTAAGAATGCTCAAGCCGTCCGGATCGTAGACCTGTCCCAGCACATTCACCCAGGTTTGCGGCTGACCGAGGGCGCCAAAGGTCTGCGAGCGGCCGTACCAGACGTCGACGGCGGGTCCACCCGACGAAGACGCAGTCAAGAAGGTGTAGGCGTTGGTCATCACCGAGTTGCCAACAGCGTCCTCCGCGCTGACTCGGTAGTAATAGCCCTGTTCCGGAGCGAGATCGTTCAGAGTCACGTCGTGAGCCGTCGATCCAGAAGACGACGCAACTGCTCCGAGCTCGTAGGATGTCGTAACACCGTACTCGACGAGGCCCGTGCTGACTTCATCCGTGGTCCAACGAACGGTTGCCGAGTTGGTGGTCGCCGTGCTGGTGACATTGCGGACCTCTGGAGGAAACGTGTCGAGCACGAAATCCGCGGTAATGCTCGTATCCGCGGCAACCGTCAGAGTCGCCGGGTTCGAGGTACCCCGGAGCGCGCCGCCCCAACCAACGAACAGTGCGTCCGGTTCTGGTTCTGCGGTCAACGTGACCTCATCTCCGCAGTCGTAACGGCCCACGGACGGATCGGCGGCGACCGTGCCGGGCCCGCTCCAGCTCACGGCGACGGTGAACTGCTGTCCTTCGGCACAGCCCAGCGGATCCTCCGGCTCGATCGGCGATCCGAGCTCGAAGAAATAGTCGACGACGGCGGTGAATGCAGGGTTCGGCATGGCGTTACCGGCGTATACGCCAACCGAGGAGACACCGAGCGTATGCGAGAAGCTCGTCGCCGTGACCCAGCTCGCGCCATCGAACGAGTAGCGTGCCGTCCACTGGTCGCCATTCCGTCGCAACCGCAGATAGATATTCGGGGCCGATGCAATAGGCCGCGTCAATTGAACCGTAGGCGAGCCTTCGGCGATCGTCGCGCTGAAGACATAGAGGGCTTCCCCGTCGCTAAACACATCGAACCGAATAAAGTTGGAGGGGTCCTGTTCGACCAACAGCCCTTGATCCTGGTACCTCTGAGTCGGTTCAGACTCGAACTTGACCTCGATTTCGAAGTCTTCGTCAGCAGCCGGCTGCATCACGCGAAGTGCCGTGTTGGTCGTCCAGGCGTCGTGACTGTTTCCTCCAGCCGGAAGTGTCATCAAGAGGTAGGCGTCGGGCGACCCAGCGCCCAAGAGCTCCACGGTGCCATCTCCCAACGGGTCGACCACGTCCCACAGCACGGGATCCAAAACGCCGTCGCGAAAGTCGTCCGAGACGAACGCGCCCGAGTGGTTGCTCCCGCCCGCGCCGCCGGTCCCCAGGCCGCCCGTTCCACCCGTACCGCCGGTCCCGAGACCGCCAAGGGTGACGAACGTAGCATCGGCGCCGATGGCGCGGTTGCCAAAGCGGTCCTCCGTGGTGATGCGGTAGTGGTAGCGCGTTCCCTCGAGGAGCCCGGGCAGTGTCACCGTGTGCGACGTCGACAGCGTCGTCGAGTCGACCGCACCCCGCTCGTAGGCCGTCGTCTCGCCGTACTCCACCGAGACGATGCTGAGCTCGTCGGTCTCAACGACGACGTCGGCGGATGTCTCCGAAGGCGTCACGTCGACGCGGGTGACCCGGGGCGCCGTCACGTCCAGATCGAAGCTCGCCGTCACCACCGCGTCGGCGTTCAGCGTGACCGTCACCGGGTTCTCCGTCCCGCTGAGCGCCCCACCCCAACCGACGAACGTCGCTCCCACATCGGGCCGCGCCGTCAGCGTCACCGCATCGCCGCAGCCGTAGCTGCTCTGGTCCGGTTCCCGAAGAATCGTCCCATCGGTCGCCGTGGTCGTCAGAATGAGCGAGGCAGTCGGATCACAGCGCGGAGGATCCTCGGGAACGATCGGGGTGGACGTTTCGAAAAAGTAGTCGACTACCGCCGTATGCGCGGGACTCGGAGCGGAGTTCCCCGCGAACACTCCCACAGACGCAGCTGCAAGTTCGTGCGTGAAGGTCGCGATCGTCGTCCAGCTCGAGCCGTCGCCGGAGTAGCGAGCCGTCCACTCGTCGCCCACACGGCGCAATCGAAGGTAGATTTCGGGCGCTTCATCGATGGGCTCGCTGGCGCGGATCGAGGTCGAACCGTTGCTGAAGGTCGCGCTATGAGCGCGGAGCGAGCTGTCGTCTCGATGGACGTCGTACCGGAGGTAGTTCGCGCCATCCTGCTGGACCAGCAAGCCTTGGCTCTCGGAGCTCACCGTGGGGGTCGACACGAACTTCACCTCGACCTCGAAATCCCCGTCGACAATGTCCTGCATGACGCGCACGGTAGCGTTGTCTATCCGTGCGTCGTGCTCGGTGGCAGGCGGCACCGACAAAAGCAGGTGGGCATCCGGCGTTCCCGCTCCGACCAGCGAAACGGAGCCATCTCCTTGGGGGTCGACGACGCTCCAAATCGCACTGTCGAGTACGCCCGTGCTGAAGTCGTCCGACGTAATGCCCGCCGAGACCCTCGGGCCAGGGTCGTCTGGAATGTCGCCGCTTCCCGAGCACGCAGACACTAGAACGAACAGGCCAAGGCCGACCAGGGCGGACTTACGGATAGGCATTGGGGGGATGGTCAGAAACTACCTGCTCTCTGTGATTGAATTGTTACGAACCTCATGAGCGCCGGCAACTGCACGCGTGCGATTCGTCAGCTAAGCCACGCGCAAAAACTTCGCGTACACGCTTCTGCCACGGAATCCGGGGGCCGACGGCTTCTTCCGACGAGACGGCGGGTACCACCAACAGTTTCGACGTCGTTCGTGGCCAAGAAGCCCTGAGCTACAATCGAGTCATTTGAAGTGCCCTCGATCGCGAGCGAATCGCTTGCGCGACTTCGTCGTGGCTCGCACGAAATTCGCGTTCTCGAAACCAACTCGCAGGGGCACGACGTCCGTTTCGCGCTCCTTTGTGGGGCGCCCCCGCGTTGGCGTCCGTTGGTACGACGATCGCATGCACACGTGGGTGGAGGTGCATCATGGGACATATGGGCCAACTCAAGCAGGAGTATCGGGCGCTGATGGACCGCCTCGACCATCACGCGGTCGCCATGCCGAGACCGGAGGATCGACGTGCCCTCGAAGGTTGGCGTGAGCTGCTCGAAGTCATGTACACACCGGAGGAGGCCGAGTTGGCTTCCCGGATGCCGATGGTGCCTACGCCGCTGCGCCGGCTGGCGCGACGCTACGACATGCCCGCCGACGAGCTCAAGCAGAAGCTCGAGCCGCTCTGCGACAAAGGGTTGATCATGGATCTCGTCAGCCCGAAGACGGGAGAGGCCAAGTATCTTCTCGCCCCTCCCGTCGTCGGTTTCTTCGAGTTCTCGATGATGCGAGCGCACGACATGTTCGACAAGCTTACCGTGGCAAAGGCAATGGACGCCTACATGCACGGCGACGACACCTTCGCACGCGAGGTATTCGGCAACGACACCGTCGTCGGACGCGCCATGGTGCACGAAGACGTGTTGGCCCAGGGTATTCCCGAAGTGCTCGACTGGGAGCGGACGACCAAGCTCATCGAGGAGTCGCAGCAGATCGCCGTTTCGCACTGCTACTGTCGGCACAAGGCCGAGCATCTCGGCAAGGCATGCGATGTGCCTCAAGAGATCTGTCTCTCGCTCAACGGCGGCGCTGACTTCGTAATTCGGCGAGGCTTTGGTCGCCCCATCGAGAAGCAAGAGGCGCTCAGCATCGTGAAGAAGGCGAAGAAGCTTGGTTTGGTGCAAATCGCCGACAACGTGAAGAACGAGCCTGCCTACGTTTGCAACTGCTGTGCATGCTGCTGTGGCCAGCTTACGAGCATCAACGACTTCGGGCTCAAGGCCGTGAACCCGAGCGGCTTCGAGCCCGACTACCACCAGGACGACTGCAAAGGGTGCTCGCGCTGCTCACGGGCGTGCCCTGTCGCGGCCATCACGATGGCACCGGCGCGCACGGGAGGGCAACGAAAGAACGAGCTTCGCGCCGTCTTCGATTCGAAGCTTTGCATCGGCTGCGGCGTCTGTGCCACCACCTGCAAGCAGCATGCGATCACCATGGAGCGTCGGGAGCACCCGACCCACGTCCCCGAGAACACGATCGAGCGTGTGGTTCGTCAGATGGTCGAACGGGGTCGCCTCGCCGATCTTCTTTTCGACGAGAGCGAAAGTCGAGGAGCAGCCTTCCTGAACCACGCCGTACAGGCCATTACGAGGCTTCCTCCAGCGCAGCGGGCGCTTGCGTCGGACCAGGTGAGGTCACGCTTCGTTCGATTTGCCGTGAGCAACGCACCGGCGATCGAAGCCTAGCCCGAACAGGAACCAACATGACAGGTGCAGCACCCAGCGGATCTTCGGCGGTCACGGCGATCGCCCAGTGCATCAAAGGGCTCGTTGCCGACGTGCGCAGCGAACGCATCGCCGAATCGGTCCTGCGGCACCTGAAGCAGTTTCGCCTGGTTGACGACGCAGGCCGCTGGCAACGGCAGGAGCTGGCGGCAATTGCCGACTGGCTCCTTTGCGAGGACGTCAACACCCAGGACGTGCTCGAGCTCGTCGACGAGGCGGCGCGCTGCGCGTCAGCCAACCCATATCTCGTTGAATTCTTGGATCAGGCCGAAGGTGAGCCCTCCGAACGACTGGCTCAAAAGGTCCGAGCGGAGGGAGCGAAGGTCTTGCCCTCCGTCGTGACGTACGCGCTGCTGCTCGAGCGACTGACCCAAGCGATGCGCAACGACTGGAGAATCATCGAGGCGTGCCGCAAGGTCTGGCTTCGAGCCCGAGACGAAGAAGACATCAAAGCCCACTGGTTGCCCTTCGAGGCCGCCAAGGTGATTTCCATCGACGTCACCATCGACCGAGTGCTGGGGTTCCACGCATCGGGTAGCGTAGACCCGGGCTTCACTCGATTGCTTCTGCCCGTAAACATCATCGAGGCAATGCTCGAAGACATCCGGCTTGGCCATCGGGACAACGCGGCCAGTGCCTGGCCGTTGGTGAAAAACCGGCCCGGGTCTTGGGAGCGGAAGGCGGAGACCGGTGGCGTAGCGGCGCGTTGGTCGTCAGACGGGAAAGCGATCTTGCTGGGATTCGCCCTGCCTCGACAATGGGCAGATCTCTACACGACTTGGAATCTCGCGTTCGTCTCGCACTACGGTGATTTCCCATATCTCATGACGAAGCTGCTCATCCCTCGAGTAAACGGCTATCAAGATGCGCCCGAGGAGTACATCTACAACCGCCTGTTGGCTCTGTACGGTCAACTTCACTACACGAGCTTCGGGCGAATCGATCTCGCAAGACAGGGGGCTTCTCCGATCGACTGGCATGACGAAGCGCTGACGAACCTCTGGAGTCGCGTCAACCGAGAAAGCGCCAAGAAGTACGCTGAAGCGGTCAAGCGGTTCGAGAGCTCGGGGCACCCACGAGCTCGGGCGGAAGTGGGGGGTCAGACCTAGCGACCGGCCTATCGCCAACTCTCGTTCTCGCGTGCGGTCAACGCCCATGCCCCATAGCCCACGACCTCGCTCCGGCCGCCGGCGGTATCGCCGGAGCTCCGAAGATCGAGCCGGTCGACACAGAGCCCGTGCGTCGCCGCAGCGCGGAGGATGCCTCGCACCCCGATGCAGCCGCACGCGTCCTCGTACCCGATGCGGTCTGGTTCGAGCCGTTCGATCGCGTCCGCGGTGGCGGCGTCTGTCCGCTTTGCGGTCTGGTAGTCGAGGTAGTGGCTCAAATCGGAGCTGATCACGATGACGGTCTCTTGTCCGCCCCAGACGCGCTCGAGGGCCTCGGCAACCTGCTCCCCCGATGCGCGACCCACGACGATGGGCAAAGCCGCAAAGCGCCCGAGAACTACTTGGAGAAACGGCAGCTGAACCTCGAGCGAGTGCTCGTCGCGGTGCGCGTCGTCGCGCGAGTGGACGAAAGGCAAACACAGCACCTGCTCGCGCGCAGATGCATCGACCGGTACCGACCCGAGCCCGGTGGCGAATGCGCCGCAGGTGGGCACCGCCAGCCCCTCGAACGCAACGCGGTGACTTGGGCCTACGAGGACCACCCGTCGAACGACCTCGGCACCGGGCTCGAGCGCCAAAAAAGCCCGCGCCGCGATGGGACCGGAGTAGACATACCCCGCGTGTGGAACAATCAACGCTTTTGGCCACGATGCTTCGGGGCGCACGGCTCCGCGCTCCGCCTCTAGGTGATCGCGCACCGTGCGGCGCAGAGATTTCGCATCACGAGGGTAAAAGGAACCTGCAACTGCAGGAGAGCGGACGTCAACCACGAATGAACTTTGCGCATCATCTGAAGGTTGGTCAACGACAGTTGCTGACGCGTCGAAGGATGCGCATTCTGGAATCATGGAGCCAAGCACGTCCACGGCCATGAAGACCTCGTATTGGACTCGCCTCGCCGATGGGCGTGTTCGGTGTGACCTCTGCCCGCGCGAATGTCGGTTGCGGGAGGGGCAGCGCGGCCTGTGCTTCATCCGCGCCTGTGAGGACGGTGAGATCGTACTGACGAGCTACGGTCGCTCGAGCGGCTTTTGCGTAGACCCGATCGAGAAGAAGCCGCTCCACCATTTCCTTCCAGGGACCCCGGTGCTCTCCTTTGGCACGGCAGGCTGCAACCTCACGTGCAAGTACTGCCAGAACTCCGACATCTCGAAATCACGCG
>CBFCWN010000133.1:0-7403 GCA_965601515.1 uncultured Myxococcales bacterium
CCTAGTCGTTGGGGTCGCCGAGTTTGGCCTTGAGGAGGTCGCCGAAGGTGCCGAGGCCCTGCTTGGCGGACTCCTTGCGGTACTCGCGGACGGCTTTGCGTTCCTCGTCGAGGAGGCGGGCCCGGATGGAGCAGCGGAGCGTTCCGTCGCGTTCGGTCCCGATCACCTTCACTTCGATCACGTCGCCCTGCGAAGGACCTTTTCGATTCTCGCCGCGGACGTCCTGAAGCTCGCGGTTTGGAATGAAGCCGCGGCCCCGCTTCCCGAGCATCCCATCGACCTGGACCTGCGCGCCGTTGTGCTCGACGCGCTTCACGACGACGGCGATGTGCGAACCGGGTTTCAACGAACGCGGCGCTTTCCCGACTTCGATCTCGCCCGCCTCGATGGCCTTCGCATCCGCCTCCGAGAGCTTCGAAAGCGAGATGCGACGCTGTTCCTTGTCGACGCGCTCGATCACGACATCGATCTCATCACCTTCGCTCACCGCCTGCTTCGCGTGCGTAAGCTCCTTGTTGCCGCCGAGCTCGGAGATGTGAAGAAGCCCTTCGATGTTCTCCTTGACCTGGATGAAGGCCCCAAAGTCGGTTGTCCGTACGACCTTGCCCTTCACCGGCGTCCCCGGGCGCAGGAAGTCTCCGGCTTCGTCCCACGGGTCAGGCAGGCATGCGCGCATCGACAGCGAAACTCGACCGAACCGGTCTTTCCGAGTCGCAGGCTGCACCTTCAGCACCTGCACCTCGACCTCGTCCCCGGGCTTCACCACGTCCTGCGGCCGAACGCCGCGACTCCACGAGACTTCGCTCATGTGCACGAGGCCATCGAGGCCGCCACCGAGGTCGACGAGCACGCCGTAGTCGCGAACCTCGAGCACCTTGCCCTGAATCTTCTCGCCGACTTCGAGCTCCGCCATGCGCTCGCGCGCGCGCTTCCGCGCCTCCTTCTCGAGGATGTTGCGACGGCTGACGATGATGCTCTTCTTGCCGCCCTTGTCCTGCGGCAGCGAGAACTCGCAGCGCTGACCGATGAGCGCGTTCGGATCTTCGATCGGCGTGAGCGACATTGCGCTCGCTGGACAAAACGCCCGAACGCCGCCAACCAACACGTCGAACCCGCCTCGGTTGAAGCCGTACACCACGCCGTGCACGCGCTTGTGCTCCGCGCGCGCGGCTCTCAGTGCCTTCCGGACCGCCGCCTTGTCGACCACCCGGTTCACGATGGCGATGTGACCGCTCTCTGCGACGGCCCCGATTCGCCCCCGAAAAATGGCCCCGATCTGAGGAGGCTCTTGCGCCGGGAGCGGCTCGAGCAGGCTCATGTCGGCATCCGAAAGGTCTTCCGGCGCCTCGGACGGCGCTGCCGGAGCATCGGTCGCGCCGGCGGCTTGCGGCTCTGCAGACGCTTGCTCCGTCTCGCCGCTCTCGGAGGCCGCTTCCGTCGGCTGCGCTTCCGCTTCGCTCGAACTGCCCGGCTCGGCAGGCGTCTGTGGCGGAGGCACCGTGGCCTCATAAGGCTGTGCGCTCACCGCCGTAATCTCGAACGCCTGCGCCGCCACGACCGTGTCCGCCTCCGCGAGGCCGTCGACATCGTGAATGTCAGTGACCTCGCTCTCCGACACCTCCCACGATGCAGCCGTCGCTTCGATCGCCTCCGGCGAAAGCGACGTCGACTCCGCGGGCGCCTCGGATACCGAAGGCTCGGCTGGCGTGGCGACCGCCTCGGTTTCGGGGGTCGAAACCTCGGGCGCCGCGGCATCTTCGCCGCTCGCGGTTTCCATGGCCGCCGACTCCGACGACTCGGGCGCAGGGTCCGCCGGGGGCGCCTCGGAGGTAGCCGCTACGGGCTCCTTGACTTGTTCTTCCTGAAGGATGATCGGTACGTCGCGCGGCTCGTCCACGTCGGCGATGGCACTGGCCTTCCCGAAGAGGTCGACGACGATGGTCCCTTGGTCGACGCGTTCGACCCGACCTGCGATCACCTCGCCGACCGAAAACGCGTGCTTGCGAGGGGCACCCGCGAACAGATGCAGAAACGGCGCATGGTGCTGCGGCGCCTTCGAGTCTCGGGGCGCTTCGCTCGTCCCGGCGCCCTTTTTCTTCCGACGCCGACGTCGCTTCTTCTTCCCGCCTTCGGGCGCCGTCTCACCGCTCAGCGTTTCCGCGGTCGCCTCCGCAGCCGCCGCCTCGCCGCTCATGGTTTCCGCAGCGGCGGTCGTCTCGGCAGTCTCACCGCTCACCGTCTCAACGGCAGACGTGGCCTCCGCCGACTCTGGCTCAGCGCTCGCCGGTGCCTCCTCGGGCGCAGCCGCGCTTTCGGGTTCAGGCGTTTCAGTCGGAGGAGTCTCTTGCGATTCCACCGTCGCTACCTCCTCCGTCGAGGTCTCATCGGTCTTGGAATCGGGTTCAGTCATGCGCAATCCTCGCGCGCGAAAGACGCTCGACGCGAAAGCGGAACGTCCGGGGTTAACAGGGCCTGTAGAGTAGGCAGGCCCGGTTTGGCCGTCAAGCTGTTGCCGGCTTCTCTGACGCCCCCTACTCTCGCCCGAGGGGTATGGCGGAAGAAGGGCGAGAGCGTCGGGAATCGAGGCGAGCGGCCGTCGAGCTCCCAATCCACTACGAACGCCTGAACGCCCTTCTCGCCGACTACACGCACAACATCAGCCGAGGCGGCACATTCATCCGGACGGAGCGCCCCATGGAGGTGGGCACGAAGCTCACCTTCAGCATCGACGCGCCCGGGCTCGGCGATCCGATCCTCCTCCGCGGCTCCGTTCGCTGGGTGGTCACGAGCCAAGACGCGAGTCCCGACCGTCCCGCCGGTATGGGCATCGAGTTTCTCTTCGACTCGAATGAAAGGGTCGCCGTCGAGGGACGCCTCGAGCGCTTGATGGCGGCATCCCTTGGTTCCGCCGCCTTCGAAAAGCTGATGGGCAAGCCCGCCCCTCCCCGGCATGGACACGACCAATGAAGCTGCGCGTGGACATCGTTCGAGGTGACCTCACCCGACAGGAGGTCGACGCGATCGTCAACGCAGCGAACGAACGCATGCTCGGGGGTGGCGGCGTCGACGGCGCCATTCACCGCGCCGCGGGCCCGGCGCTGCTCCACGCGTGCAGAGCGATCCCGGAAGTTCGCCCAGGTGTTCGATGTCCGACCGGTGAAGCGCGAATCACGCCCGGCTTCGAGCTTCGAGCGCGCCACGTCATTCACACGGTGGGCCCGATCCATCGCGGGTTACCGCAAGACGCCGAGCTTCTCGCGTCCGCTTTTCGAGCGTCGCTAAGTCTCGCCGTCGAGCACGCGCTTCGAACCATCGCCTTCCCGGCGGTGTCCTGCGGAATCTACGGATACCCGCTCGACGAAGCCGCTGCGATATCCCGTGCGGTCGTTGAAGAGCTCCCGTGGAACCTCGACGAGATTCGCTTCGTTCTGTTTTCAAACGATACGTTTGGCGCCTGGACGCGCGCGTTCACCTGACGGCTAGAAGTCGACGACGTTGAGCTGCTGACGCGCCTTCTCACCCGATTTGCGCCACGCGTTTTCCAGCTTGAGCACGCCTCGCGGACACATGTGCGCGCACATGCCGCAGCCAACGCACGAGGCTCTCGTGAAGCTCTGGTTGTTTTGGGCGTACGAGCGCACGTCGATCCCCATCTCGCAGTAGGTGCTGCAATTTCCGCACGAGATGCACATGTCGGGCTTCACCTTGATGCGGAAGCGACCGACTTTTTGCACCCAGCCGAGGATCGCCGCCATCGGGCAGAAGTTCCGGCACCACGGCCGCGAACCGAGGATTGGATAGAGCCCTGTTCCGATGACGCCTGCGAGGATCGCGCCCACGGCGAAGCCGTAGAAGCTCTTCACGGACCAGTCGCGCCAGTCGTTCCCGGCGACGATTCGATGAAAGGTCGGATGGTCCTTCCCGATCAGCCAGTCGAGCCCGATGAGGAACGTCGTGCCGACCGCGATAAACAGGACGATGTGAATGCTGACCTGCTCGAAGCGCCACGCTTTGGTCGACTTGCTGGAGAGATGCCGCCACGGATCCCCGAACGTGTTCGCGAGCCCGCCACAGCCGCAAATCCACGAGCAGTACCAACGCTTGCCATAGAAGATGGCGAGAAGCGGCGCCGCGATCAGCGAGCCAATGATGGTGTAGAGCGCGAAGTAGAGAGGCAGCTGGGCAATCGTTTGCGGGTACAGATAGTCGTATTTGAGAGGCCAGAAGTACGAGAAGTAGATCTCCTGGCCGCCGAAGAGCGGCATGATGAACGGAAGGGAAAAGCCGAGCGCAACCTGGATCACCACGTTCACCGCGATGCGGTAACGGTTGTACCGACTGTTGCCGTGTCGGCGAAGGTAGTAGATCGCGCCCCCGCAGATCGCGACCGTGTAGAGGAAGCCGTAGAGGTACCAACGGTTGCGAAGCCCGACCGACTCGGAGAACGCGGTGAGCGGGGCAACGCCGAAGTGCTCCTGCACTTTGTGCTCCCAGTAGAGCACGATGTAGAAGACCACGAGCACGACCGAAATCGCCGCGCCGGCCATGCTTCGGTTGCGCCATCCTTCTCGATAGGTGCTCAGCAGCCCGTTCTGTCCTTGTAAATCCACGTCAGCTCCTTGGTACTCGGAGCGGGGGCACAAACTCCGTGTCGAACGCCGCTTCGTTGAGGTGTTTGAGGACCCAGTCGAGAGTCCGTCGTTCTTCGATCCATTCGATGAACACGCTGTGATCCCAGCGACGTCCAAGCATGTTGAACCCGATGACCCGGTCGCCCTGAGTCACGATGCGCGACGTGCTCCGAACTCCGCCCGTCTCTTCGTGGAACCAGTTCTTCTCGCCCTCGAGATCGAAGTTCACGAGCCCAGCCGTCGTGTATTCGATGTCCATGAGCTTGGCAGAGTTGTACCAGGTTCCTCGGGCGTAATGGGCTTCGTCTCCGAGCATGCCGCGCGCCGCGATTCGCCCCTGATCCCGCGCCGTGTACCACAGCTGTTCCGGCCGCTGAGAACCATCGAACCAGCGAACGGAGGCACAGTCGCCCGCCGCGAATACATCTGGCGCGCTTGCGCGGAGCGTGTCGTCGACGACGATTCCGCCGCGCCCGTCGATCTCGATGGCAGAATCCTGGAGCCATCCCGTGCTCGGAATCACCCCGATCGCAACGACGACGCAGTCGCTCTCGAACCGGCCCTGGTTCGTGCGCACCGCCGCTAGATTCCCGTTCGCGTCGGTCTCGAGCTCCTCGACGTCGTGTTGCAGATGCACGTCGACTCCGTGCTCGCCCATCCGCTCGCTGATCCAGGTGGCCTCTCGGCTGTCGAGCGCAATCGGCCAAAACCATTCCTCTCGAATGAAGAAGCGAGGGCGCAGTCCCGCTGCGACCGCAACCTCCACCGCCTCGACCCCGATGAGGCCACCCCCGATCACCGACGGATGGGTCCCAACCGCCCCGCGAGCGTCCGCAGCGACGTCGCGAAACCGGTACGGAGAGTCGCTCGTCGTCGCCGCAAGGTGGGCGTCAGGACGAGGCGGATTCGTCGCCGCGTCCTTCCCGAGCAGCTCGCGCTCGTACCAGTGGAGATCTTGGAGGGTGACGAAGTGCCCTACACCGCGAGCATCGCTTCCAGGCCACGGTGCAGGTCGGGGCTGAGATCCGCAGGCGATGAGCAGCCGGTCGTAGGGCAGCGGGGCGTGCCCCCCCGCGAGTCGAACTTCGCGTCGATCGACGTCGACGCCGACGGCCCGCGCCCGAACCCGCTGGAATCCGGAGCGCTCGTAGACGTCGCGTTCGAGCGGCTCGATGTCGCGATGGCTCATCTGTCCGCTGAACACCCACATCAGCGCCGTCCGTGAGAAGAAGTGGTCGCTCTCCTCAGACACGATGGTGACCGCCCAATCTGGCTGCCGTTCGCGAATCGCGAGGGCGGCCTCCATTCCGGCGACTCCATTGCCAATGATCACCACGCGCATCCGGCAACGATACGACGAGAGCCTCTCGGAGTTACAGCCTCCCCGAACACACCCTCAAAACAGCACCAATCTATGGCAATACTGGATTTAACTACTTAAGCTGTAAATCATGAGTGAGACTGCAACCAATGCCTTCGTGGCAGGGGTGCTCGTCGGCAGACCGATCTTTCGGGCGCCGGGGATCGTCGTGCACGGCGGCCTCGATCGCGAGGACCGAGAGGTGGCTGTCATCGTCCTGCAGGCGGTGACGACCGACGGGCAGAAGCTGAACTTCGAGAACATCCCTCGCTTCGCGGAAGTCTCGGGCATCGAGGTGGTCAACCAAGAGCGACACGTCATCCTCGCGACCCCCGAACCCAAAGGCGTATTTCAGGATTTGCCTTGGGCAGACTGGAAGCTCGACGAGCGGCTTGGTCACTTTCGGGACGTTGCGACCATCGTCCAGCGGTTCCACGCCATCGAAGCACCTGTTGGCACGCTGTCGCCCAAATACATCGCCGTCGACGAGCAGCTCCGTCCGTTCGTGTTGGGTCCGCGAATCGCACCGCGGAGCGGCCCTTTCGTTGCGCCGGAAACCGCGAGCGAACGACGCATCGACCTCCGGTCCGACATCTACTCGTTGGGTCGGCTTCTCTACTTCGTCGTCGCCGGTCAGGAGCCTCCGCGGGAAGCACGCGACATCCCCATGCTCGAAGAGCTCGGAAGCTTCCCGGCTGGTGTGGTGCGCATCATACGAAAGGCGACGTGCCGCAATCCGGACGACCGTTATCAGTTCCTCGACGAGATGTTGGAGGACCTCAACGCGTACAAGCAGCACAAAGACGTGGGGATGGTCCACCCGGAAGTCGAAGATCGAAACACGGGTATCCTCAGCGTAGTTCCAGAGGCACCGGAAGAGCCCACGCCTCGCGCACCGGTTTCCGACGCGCCGGATTTGGAGTCGAAATCGCAGACGAAAGTGCGTGCTCCGATCAAGGTTGGAAACCTCGCTCGCGGCGCGGCGCTCGCTTTAGCTCTCTTTGGTGTCGCGTTCCTGATCAGCGACTATCGAGAGGCGCACGGCGCCCTGCAAGCCGTCACGACGGCGGATGCGACATCCTTGTCGAGCTTCGTACGCGAAGCTTCGATCACCAAGCAGAAGCCTCCAGTGCTGTTCGCACAGGTCGACGACTCGTGGGAGCTGTTGTCTGCGGAGCGACGGCAAGAGGAAGCCGAGAATCTGTTCGAGGCGGCCCGTCGCACTTTTGGAGCGCGCGAAGGGTTTTTGCATCGCGGCAATACTCTCGTCGCACAGTCCTGGGACGACAAGGTAACTGTTTTCGGAAGCATTCTAGGAGACTCGGAATGACTCGTACGTCGACGCGAACGCGAACTCCTCGCAAGAACTCTGGATACACGCTTCTCGACGTGATGGTGGTCACGGTGATCAT
>CBFCWN010000134.1:0-7349 GCA_965601515.1 uncultured Myxococcales bacterium
TCAACCGGATGGGACCCCGATGGCGAACACCAGGAAACACATGAAGGCCAGGAATGCGTAGTGCACTAGCTTGGGCACCCGATGGCTGAGATTTTCGAGCTCTCGTGCAACGAGAAACGCGACCACGCACTGAAACATGTAGAACAAGGCAAACGCGCGTGAGGCATAGGCGATGATTGCGTTGACGTCGGTCGCCCAGGTCAGTGCCACGGTGACCAGGAGGATCAAAAGGTAGGCATGGCGGATCGGGAGCTTCTTGTGGGTGATGTCTTCGAGCAGGCCGCCGGCCCCCGAGTCGTCCGCCACCGCCGCGCTGAATTGACTGCCAATCGCCGCAACGGCCAAGAGGGCGGGCAGAATGGCGGCAACGGGCCTCGTCATGTCGATGATGGCCGTCACGTCTGCGCCGAGGCCTTTGCGGAAGAGAACCGTCGTCAGGGCGAGGAAGACGGCATAGATCGCCGCTGACAAGAGCTGAGCGGCGCGCATCGTCGCAATGCGCTGCTCGGCGGGGTACTCGTCACCGAGATAGCGAGATATCTCGAAGCCCTGGACGACGATGAGCAGTCCGAAGAGCACCCGAACATCGTGAAAGTCGATGGCGGACGAGAGCGCGGGCAACGCCCAGTCGCCTCCGATCAGCAGCTTCACGTTGTAGATGAGCAGCGCAACGAGAAGCGCCCCGATCATTCCGAGGTTGAGGGCGACCGCATACTTCTCGATCGCTGCCAGCTCTTGCAGACCACGCCACATTCCGACTACGCCAATCATCACCAGCAGGGCGGTCGTGATGACGTTGGCCCATAGCGGGCTGTCGACGTGCAAGATCTTGAGAAGGAACGCGGCAAGCAGCTGCAAGTAATAGGTGATCGAGATGAAGTAGGCCCCGACGAGCACGATGCGTGACAGAAACGCGGTATCTTGGGCGGGCTTGTTCTGTTTCGTGTTCTCGATGGGCTCGAAATGCTGGATGTTGAAGCGGATCGCGCCGCCCACGAGGTACGCCAGCAGCAGCAGCACGCCCATGGCGAACACCGCTAGGTTGCCGACAATTCCCGCGAGTAGTGGGGCGCTCACGAGGAAGCCACTACCCATGATGGAGGCCAGTGGCGTCACCGTGGCCTGCCAATTCGACGACCCTGCCAGACGCTTCGAGAACGCTAGATACGCACCGAGAAGAAGCGCGACGACGAGTATGACCCCATTCAGCAAATTAAGTCCTCCGAGAAGTCAGCAGTCGCCAACGCGTCGCTGACGCGGTGATGAGGTTCGGCTTCGTTCGCCTACTGGCCCCGCTTGGCGTATTGAATCTGGTCCATGATTTGCCCAAGGCTCAGGCTGGAGCCTCGCGCTGGCGGAAACTCATCCAGGCTCTTGAGATAACTGGCGACATACCCCTGCGCCGGCACCATGAGGAACATCCGATCGGCCCACCACTTACCTGCCGTCATGGGCTCGAAAAGGCCAGGGCCGCGCAAAGCACCATGAACACACGAGCGGCTCCGGTCATTGTCGCAATCCTTTGTCTGTACGCCACCGAATCTACTGTCTACAACCACGCCGGCTTGCAAGACCCTGGCACGT
Source organism: uncultured Myxococcales bacterium (assembly GCA_965601515.1). Taxonomy (GTDB): domain Bacteria; phylum Myxococcota_A; class Polyangia; order Polyangiales; family Houyiibacteriaceae; genus SG8-38. The sequence goes on from CBFCWN010000134.1 coordinate 1,585, forward strand.
GCAGGAGCGGGTCGTCCCAGGACTGCGGCGTCTTCGACATCTCGACCTGCGAGCCGGGTTTGGTGAGCTCGCCGAAGGCCGTCTGTCCGGTGATGAGGTTCGGCTTCATGATTTGGTGCTCTGGGCCGAGCTCTTCCAGGTTCTCGAAGACTCGCTTGTCGTTCAAGCCGAGGCTCATGATGAACTGCACGGTCCGGGTGAGGGAGACGCGCACGCTGTAGCTGCCGCCTTCCTTGGCTCGGCGAAGGAGCGCGGCCTTGGCGCCGATCGCGCCGAGGTACCCGGTCATGATGTCGCAGATGACGTTGACCTGCTGTGGAAGCAGGGGCTGATCCGGCGTGCCTTCGGCGGTGTAGAGGCCGGCGATGCCTGCCGCGTTGACGTCGAAGCCGGGCCAGAGCGACCAGGGTCCCTCGTGGGCCATCAGCTTGACGCTCACGCCGATGATGCCGGGCTTGCGCTCCGCGAGGGCCTGATGCGAGTAACCTTCGCCATCGGTAACACCGGGCCGCAGGTTGTCGACGAAGACGTCCGCATCCTCGACGAGCTTGTAGATGTGCTTGCGGTTCTCCGCCTTGCGAGCATCGAGGTACGCCTGGCGCAAACCGATGTCCGCCTGGAAGAAGAAGTTCCCGTACTCGATCCAGTCGGGCATGTTGATGTTCAGGCACTCGGCGCCCTGGCCGGCCAACGTCCGAGGACAACAAGGCCCCGCGACCGCGTGAACCATTGACAAGACCTTGAGGCCTGAAAGCGGCCGCTCGCCCTGCGGCAGCGGGATGGGGTCGCTCTCGCCGATCTTCTCAATCGAGATCAGCGGCAAATCCGCATGAACCTGCCCTTGCTCCGACGCCTCGAACTCCTCCTTGGTACGGATCATCTGGAGCGGCACCTGCGCCGCCGCCGCTGCGGCCTCCATCTCGAGCGCTTCGCGCTTGATGGTGGCTTGGGCGATCTGCTCCGGATCCGCTCCACAGTTCATGAACTTCAGGAAATTTCGTTCCTGCGAAGGGTAGAGGGGGCACATCACCATCCAGCGGCCGTCGCGCGTGGGCACGATGGGGTTGGTGACGACATAGGAGCCCATGTTGAACATCTTGTGGATGCCGTTGATCGTGGTGTAAGGCGCGGCGTCGATTTGCCAGGGGCTCTGCTCGATCCAGGCCTTCCGGAGGTCGACGTGGATGTCCTGACCCTCGCCGGTGCGCTCTTTCCAAATCGCAGCTTCCGCGACCGCATTGGCGGCGAGGATGATCGCGGGCGCCGCGCCGGCCTTCAGCACGGTCTTCCGCACGGGCTCTGCCCCCGCGAACGTCACCTTGCCGCCGCCATCGTCGACTGTGAGGCCCACTTCGCGGAGCATGTTGTCGGTCACCTTGTGAAGGTCGTCGTGGTCGTTGACAGGCTGGTCGAGCTTCATTGCGTTGCTCCGAGGGCTTGCGAATTCGTTCAGACCGCGGACCCTACCACCGAGCGCGAGGCGCTCCTGGCCATTTCGCGCCAACCCTACTTTGGCGGTTGACCGGGCCTTTCTGCGACGCCGTAAAGCTCCTCCCACCTTGTTCCCATTGCCTGGGCGGCCTTCGGATAGTCGTGTTTATCCATAACGACTTCGATGTAGCACGCCGTATCGGCCTCACTCGCCGTGGCCATGGCCGCGTCAAGCTCGCCCAGGGTGGTTACCTTGGCGGTAAACCAGTCTTTGCAGCCCAGCGCCGCCGGCAACTTGTGGTACTCCCAATCCGCGAGGTCGTTGTACTCGTAGTCCGGGTATTCCTCGAGCACCCGCTCGATCGAGTAGCCACCATTATTCACCACAAACATGATGGGCTTGGCGCCATGGCGGTAGAAGTTGCCGAGCTCATTCGCCGTGAGCTGGTGCGCCCCGTCGCCGGTAACGATTACGGTGCGGCGTGAAGGATCGGCAAGACAAGTGCCCATGGACGCAGGGGTGGCATAGCCAATGGTGGACCAGAGGATTCCGTTATGCCACTCCGCGCCCTCAGGGAGCTTCAGTCCGCCCATGCCGACGGAACTGCAGCCGCAATCCGCAATGATGATATCGTTGGGTTTGAAGAAGCGCTCGTAGCGCGGCATGAGCGTTGCCTGGGTAATCTTGTCACCCGCCTCACCAGTCACCTCCGACAGCTCCGGGTTCTTGTACTCAGCGACGTCGAACTTCTTCACCTTCTTGGTGAGCTCGCGCAACATGTCGCGCAATTGAACGTTGGTGTATACCCGATCACCGATTTGGGTGTAGTCCATGTCGATGCGGATGATCTTGTCAGGATCGATGAGGGAGTCATAAAAACCGACGGTGGAAAAATCATTGAACAGTACGCCACCGGCACTGATCAGCACGTCGGACTGTTCCACGGCCTCTCTGACATGAGGGGCAGCGAAGCCTCCCGCATAACCACCGATGTACTGGGGGTGCGATTCGCTAATGACCGCCTTGTCGAGGCCGACCGTGGCAAATGGTAAGGCGGTGGCCTCAATCAATGCCTGTAATTCAGCCTGACAGTGTAAGCGGGCCGCTTTGAAAGAGGGCATGATGCAGCCGCTGTTGGCCGCGCTAATCTTCTCGGCGGCTGCTTCAACGGCCGCTGCCAGTTCCGCAGGGTCGCTCTGGCGTGGCCCGTATTCCGGTACTTCAGGGCCGGTAACGGGCATGTCCGCGTAGTCCTGGGCAACGATAATGTAGCCTGGCTCGCTCTCGGCCAGGCACGTGCTGATAACCCGCTCCATCTCGTAGCGACAGTTCTCGGGGGTCAATATCGCGTGCGCACAGGCAGACTGTGCGCCAATGTTGATGAAGTTCTGGTACACACCGTCGCCGAGGGTATGGTGCAAGATTTTGTGCGGCTGCTTCTGCAAGCGCATGGACGGCATGCCCACCAGGTGGATCACTGGTACTTTCTCAGCCTTGGCACCCATCATGCCGGCCAGGGCGCTCATCTCGCCGACGGCATAAGTAGTAGCGAGCGCAGCGATGCCGTTAACCCGTGCATAGCCATCAGCAGCGTAGGAGCCATTCAGCTCATTGGATACCCCCCGCCAGTTCATGTCTTTATTCTTGGCGACGGCGTCGCCCCAGGGAAACGCGAAGTCACCGGGTATGCCGAAAATGTCTTTAACACCGGCTTTGGCCAGACGTGCAATCGCATAATCTACGACGGTCATCGTGTTGCGATCATTCCCATTATCCGCGTGCATCTTCACTACCTTTCGCAAATCGACGCAGGCTGGTCGAGGATTGCGGACGATACCACGGAGGTTGAGGTGCTCCCGGCCATTGCACGCCAACTCGCTCGGAACGGCTACTCGGCCTCGACGCGGCCGGCCTGGCTGCGGAATTCGCCGGGGCTGAGGCCCGTCCACCTTCGGAACGCGCGCGCGAAGTGAGATGCGTCCGAGTACCCGACCACCTTGGCGACTTCTACGCATGGCGCTTCGGTGGCAACCAACATCTTCGACGCGATTCGGAAGCGCGCTTCGTCGACGACCATGCCGTAGCTCACCCCGAGAAGGCTCAGACGACGCTGCAAAGTGCGTACGCTCATGTCGGCGATTCGGGCGCCGAGCGTCACGTCGGGATACCGATCGGCGAGGTAGGGCTCGAGGCTTTGCGCGAGCGCGGCGAAGAGCCCTTCGGCTGGCCCTTCATCGAAGAGTTCGCGGCTCCACGCCGCGGGCCGCTCGAAGCGTGGTGAGCTCGGAGCACGAGTCCGAGCGCTGTGTAGCGCGTCTCGTGGGAAGGCGACGAAGACGCGCGGCTGCCCGGTGACGATGCGCGTGTTGGGGAATACCTCGTGGGAAAGGTCGGGCACCGGACCCACGGATCGAAGTGAAACGGTGGTGGGCTCCCAAGTCGGCCCCAAGAAGAGCTGCGCGACCGTGACCATCGCGATGAGGCCGAGCCACTCGGTCTCGCGATAGCCGCGCGTCGTCGGGCCGAAGGTCTTTCGGAGGTGGAGCTCGACCTCGTCCGAGTCGCTCGTGACCCAGCATGTCATCCCCGTGCTCTCTCGGCTGACTTGCTCGCAAAACGTCTGAAGCGCGTGAGCGAGCGTGGGCGCGCGGTCGAGCCGGTCGTAAAGAGCGCGCCCGAGGATCGACACGCCCGCCCGGTGGCCGACGCGCAGGCCGAGGTCCTCGATGCCTTCTTGCCGGGCCATCCGGCCGACGAAGCTCCAGTTGAGCTTGGTCGCGACGTAGCACCCCGGCTTCTCGCGAACCCGCAGTGGTAGGTGCTCCTGCGCAAGCACTCGGTCGACCGGTGCGCCGAGCTCGTCGAGGAAGTTCAAGAAAGGAATCAGAGTCGTCGCTCGACTCAATGGGAGCGTGTCAGGCATACGCGGCGATAACCATATCGACTGACGCTCGCGCTCGTCCGGCCAGTTCGTGCCACTTTGCCGCTTGCCCGCTCTTTGGCGTTCGCGGCGCCGATTTGTCGAGTTATCCCCCGCTGATCTGCCGTGCCGCCGCGCGGAATTGTCGAGGGCTGACCCCCGCAAGCCGCCGGAACGCCCGCGCAAAATGCGAAGGGTCGCTGTACCCCACGGCGTATCCGATGTCCGAGATGGTGCCATCCGTTTCCGTGAGCATGCGGCGAGCGAGCTCGAAGCGCGCGCCATCGACGACCCGCGAATAGGTCATCCCCAGCTCGCCGAGCCGGCGTTGAAGCGTGCGAGGAGTGGCGTCGACGAGCTCGGCTGCCAGACGGATGTCCGGGTAGCCGTCGAGGAGATGCGGCTCCAGGCACAGGCGCAAGCGGTGTGCGAAATCGCCTGTGGGTTCCTCATGGGCGAGACGAAGTGCAGGTGGCCTGGGCCTTTCGAAACGGGGGTCGCCGTCGTGCGGCGCGCGGCCGCGGCCCAAGGTCGAGCGCGGAAAGGCGATGTAGATCTCGTCCTGCCCCGTCAGAAAGCGTGTGTTTGTGAACAGCTCGTGGGCAAGCTGCGGGGCCGGCTCTTTCGACCGCACCGCGATACACGTGGGCTGCCATCGCGGCCCCGCGAACACCTGAATCGCGGTGAGCATGGCCATCAAGCCGAGCCATTCGGTTTGCCGGTAGCCAAGGACGCCGGGCTCGAAGGTCTTGTGAAGGTAGAACCGCACCTGGTCTTGGTCTTCGGCGAGCCAGCACGCCATCTCGGAGCTTTCACGATGGAGCACCCGCGAGAAATTCTGGAGGCCCTGCAGCAGAGTCGGAGCGCGATCCACCTCGCCGGTGAGCCCGTGCCCGAGCATTTGGAGGCCTCCGAAATACCCCACCCGAAGGCCAAGGTCGTCGATGCCCTGCCGCCGCGCCATGTCGCCGATGAACGCCCAAACCGATTCCGTGGGCGCATAGCAGTCGGGCGTCTCGATCACCCGGCTCGGCAGCTTGGCGCGCTCGATGCCGAGTTCGACGGGCGCTCCCATCTCGTCGAGGAACCGAATGAACGGCACCAAGTGAATCGTGTGACTGACTGGAAGTCGTGGTTGCGCCGGCATCCTGGGTCCAAACGGTCAGGGACAAGGAGCATGTCGCCTTTGGCACGAAATGGCCAGTGTCGATGGCCGCGCTTGCGTAACATTGCGCGTCGGAGGACACGAGACATGGCGACCCACCAGCTCAATGGACAAATCGGGACCGATCCGAACTTCACGCCAACCACCCATACCGGGCACGCGCGAAAGCACGTCAAAGCCTCTGACGACCATTCGACGATGACGCTCACGGCGGAGGAACAGGACATCTATGACGGTAAGCAAGGGCC
>CBFCWN010000135.1:0-6835 GCA_965601515.1 uncultured Myxococcales bacterium
ATCGGCGTCGCGAGTGGGATCGTGCTCGAGTTCGAGTTCGGCACCAACTGGGCGACCTATTCGCGCTTCGTCGGCGACATCTTCGGGAGCCCGCTCGCGATTGAAGGCATCTACGCCTTTTTCCTCGAGTCCGGATTCCTGGCACTACTTCTCTTCGGGTGGGATCGAATCGGACCTCGCATGCATTTCGTGTCGACGTTCCTCGTCGCGCTTGGGGCTCACTTCAGCGCGATCTGGATCCTCGTGGCGAACTCGTGGATGCAGACCCCCACCGGCTACCATCTCGCCCGCTCGGTCAAGGTCACTGCAGACGGAACACAGCACCCGTTGAGCGCGGACCTCGGATCCCAGGCCTTCACGATCCAGGAGATTGCGCTCCCAGCAGGCTATGTCGTTCAGCCCGAAGACCTGCAGAGCGTTCGAGCGGTCATCGACAGCTTTTCGGAAGCCATCTTCAACCCTTCGACCCTGACTCGGCTGAGCCACACCATCCTGGCGTGCTGGGTGACCAGCGCATGCCTCGTGATTGCAGTCAGCGCCTGGTATCTGCTTCGGAACCGACATCTCGAGTTTGCGAAGAGCTCCATGCGCATTGGCCTCGCCTTTGGGACGATTGCCATGCTGCTCCAGTTCGTCGCCGCCGACGCCACGGCGCGCGGGGTCGCGGACCATCAGCCGACCAAGCTCGCGGCCCTCGAGGGTCTTACGACGACCCAGTCGGAGGCCCCGCTAAGCCTCGTCGGTTGGGTGAGCTGGGACCGCGACGAAGAAGGCAACGTCGTTGGTATCGAAAAGCATGCCGTGGCGGTGCCCGGCCTTTTGAGCCTTCTCGTGTCAGGCGATTTCACCAGCCCCGAGACAGGAGCGGAGACGGTCGTCGCCGGCCTCGCAGATCTACCCACCGACGAATTTCTTGCGACGCGCCATCCCGACGCGTCGAAGGACGAGCTCGAGTCCATCCGGCCGAGCTACTGGCCGAACGTGCCGGTGGTGTTCCAGACGTACCACCTGATGATCGCGCTCGGTATGGCGCTCATGGGCGTTGCGCTCCTCGGCTGCGTGATGTGGAAGTTCGGGTGGCTCTGGAACACCCGCTCGGCCCTCACGCGCACGTATCTTTGGGTTTGCGTGTCATCGATTTTCTTGGCGCACATCGCAACTCAGGCCGGATGGTTCACGGCGGAGATGGGACGTCAGCCGTGGGTCGTATACGGCGTTCTGAAGACCAGCGAGGCGGTCTCTCGCGCGGTCGCGGCGCCACAGGTGCTGGTGTCCATCATTCTGTTCACGTTGGTCTACCTTCTTCTCGTGACGCTCTTCGTGTACCTGCTGGCGAAGCGCATCGGCGAAGGGCCGGGGGAAGGCGACATTTCGGAGATGCCTGAGGAGGGGTGGAAGCGACTCGGCATGAAGTCGCGCCGACATACGAGGGCGGGGTGAGGCGATGGACCTGAACTCCATTTGGTTCGTGCTCGTCGGAGTCCTCTTCATGGGGTACGTGATACTCGACGGGTTCGACCTCGGTGTCGGCACGCTTCACCTGTTCGTGAAGGGCGACCGTGAGCGGCGCATCTTTTTGAACGCGATCGGTCCCGTGTGGGATGGAAACGAAGTGTGGCTCGTCACGGCGGGGGGGGCGCTGTTCGCGGCGTTCCCGAAAGTCTACGCCACGGTGTTGTCCGGGTTCTACGACGCCTTCATGCTGCTGCTCTTCGCGTTGATCTTTCGCGCAGTCGCCATCGAGTTTCGGAGCGAGCGCCGGAGCCCGGGATGGCGGAAGGCTTGGGACACGGCGTTTTCCGTCGGAAGCTTGGTGGCGACCCTCCTCATCGGCGTCGCGCTCGGGAATCTGATTTGGGGGGTGCCCCTCGATTCACACCACGAGTTCACCGGTAACATCCTCACCCTGCTCCACCCCTACTCGCTTCTGGTCGGGCTGACCGCCGTCGCGCTCACGGTCATGCATGCGAACGTGTACCTCGTGATGAAGACCGACGGCGAGCTCCAGGCAAAGCTCCGACGGTGGACGCGTCGAACCGTAGGCCTCTACCTGGTGTTCTACGTCGCGGTCAACGCCGCGACCTTGTTGAGCTGCGCTCACATCCAAGACGTGGCGAGGCAGCGACCGTGGCTGCTTGGAACGCTGTTCGTCGTCGCAACCCTGCTCACCCTCAACATCGTTCGTGAGGTACGGAGAGACCGTGAGGGTCGCGCCTTCGTGAGCAGTGCGCTGTCCATCGTGGCACTGCTCGCGCTCGTAGGAGCATCGTTTTACCCGACGATGGTGTACTCGAACCCGGACATCGCCAACAGCCTGACCATCTACAACGGTGCATCCACCGACAAGACGCTCGGTTTCATGTTCGTGGTCGCGATCGTCGGCATGCCCATCGTGCTCGTCTACACGTCGATCGTCTACTACGTGTTTCGCGGCAAAGTAGAGCTTACCGAGAACTCGTACTGAGGAGCTCGTCCGAGGGACCTACACGTTCGGCCCCCGAGTTGAAGAGGGGTTCCTCGTGCAGCTCAGCATCGTGTGTGAGTGATCCGACCCGCCCAGTCCGTGGTACGCTCGTCATTCGATCGGGCGTTGAACGCCGCCCCGCTCGGAGGTCCCATGGATGAAGCAATCGAACGACGACCGCCTCGCTGGGCGGAAGCACTCGGCCGACTCAATCAGTACGGCATGTTCGATTTGGGAGGCGGGCCTCGACCTTTGAAGCTCGCGACCATCATCAACCTTCAAAAGGCCGGAACGTTCCCCGTCGTGGCGCTCATGATGTGGTACTACGCGGACAAGACTCCAGCCGCGACGAGCACTGCCGCATGGCTCTACTTAGCGATGCACGGCTCCTACGGTCTCACGTGGCTGTTGAAGGATCTGAACTTCCCCGATCCGAACTGGCAACACCGCGCAACGATCGGGAGCTGTATCGCGGTCGCTCTTTTCCTGGCCGCGTATTGGCTGGCAGGCTGGGTGATCATATCCGGCGTCTCCCCGCAGAACTACCCTCTGCCGCAAGGCGCGTGGTTCGCACTCTGCGTATCGATGTGCATCCTTGGCTGCGTGATCGTCATCGCATCGGACGTTCAGAAGTACGCGACGCTCCAGCTGCGTCGCGGCCTCATCACGACCGGGATGTTCAAGTACATCCGTCACCCAAACTATCTCGGCGAGATGATGGTCTACGCGAGCTTCGCGCTACTGGCTTGGCACTGGATACCCGCGATCGTGCTGGCGTACATCTGGGGCACCCTCTTCTCGGCCAACATGGCCAAGAAAGAGGCTCGCATGAGTCGCCACCCCGAGTGGGCGGAGTACAAGCGGAAGAGCTGGTGGCTCGTCCCGTTCGTCCTGTAATCGCGCACGCGTATTCCGCCACATACGGCTGGGCCCGCAACTACTGCGAGAACTGCGCCCTCTGCAGTCGCTATTGCCCGTTCAGCTACGCCGACTTCGACCACCTCAAGGAACGCTACGAGGCGGGCAACTTCGACCACCCAAAGCACGAGCTTCCGAGCCTCGGCTAGGATCCGGCACAGGCCGCGCGGCCTGTGAAAAACCACCTGTTTTTCGCGAATCGCGCGGGTTGGTCTGTAAGGGGTTGGGATTGTTTGGGTTCTGGGGGGGCCGCGTGTCCCCTATTCGAATCGGCGGGATTGGGGTATCGGGCGGGTCTGGGTATGCAGGGTGAAACGCAGTCTGTTCTTCTTCGCGGTGGGTTGATTGTCGACGGCACCGGTGGGCCTTCGTTCGAAGGGGACGTGCTTCTGCGGGACGGCCGGATCGAGGGAATCGGAAGTGTCGACGAGGAGGCCGACGTCGTACTCGAGTGCAGCGGCAAGGTCGTCGCTCCCGGTTTCATCGACGCGCACTCCCACATGGACTTCTTCGCGGCAAGCGACGATCCGAGCCATTTCGATTCCTTTGCCGCACAGGGCGTGACGACATTCGTCGGCGGGAACTGCGGGTTCAGCCCGTTCGGGTTTTCGCCCAACACCGCGCACCGCCGGCTCCTCGAGAACTCGCTCTTCAAGGCCGGCCGTGAGCGACTCGAGTGGAACAGCTTTGCCGAGTACTCCCAATTGCTCGGTGCGCAGGGGTTGACCCACAATTTCGCGCATCTCGTCGGGCACGGCGCGGCGCGCACTTCGCTTTGCGGCTTCGATGCGCGCCCGCTGAACGCCGATGAACATCGGGAGATGCTCGGGCTGCTCGACCAGGCGATGAGCGAGGGCGCGGCCGGAGTCTCTCTCGGTCTTCAATACAAACCGGGTGTCTTCGTGAAGCTCGACGAGCTCGACGACGTTGCGCGGCTGGTGAAGCGACACGACAAACTGCTCACGGTTCACGCGAAGGCCTACTCCTGCTTTTCCGGGACCTACCCGATGGTTCCGTGGGGACGTGCGCACAACCTGAAAGCCATCGACGACATGCTCGGGCTGGCGCGCCGCACAGGCGTGAAGCTTCAGTTCTCGCATCTGATCTTCGTGGGGTCGCGAACCTGGAAGACGCTCGATGAGGCGATCGAGCTGTTTGACCGTGCGATCGCCGACGGTGTCGACGTCTGCTTCGACATGTTTCCCTACGGCTGCGGCGCGACGCTGCTCAATACGCTCTTGCCAGAATGGTTCATGGCCCAGATGCCGGGTGCGCTCCGGAACCCGCTCGCCCGCGCTCGACTCCGAGTCGAAGCGGAGGTGGGTTTTCGGCTCGTTGGCTTTGGCTACCCGCAAATACAGCTCACCAAAGCGTGCTGCCCGAAGTACGATGAGCACAACGGCCGTTTCCTTCCAGACATTGCCGGTCGCGTTGGGAAGTCGTACTTCGACACGCTGGTGGACATCCTCGACGCAAGCAATGCCGAAGCGCGCGTGCTTTTCCACGACTACTACAACGACGACGCCATCGACCGCTTGATGCAGCATCCAGCATCGCTGTTCGCCTCGGACGCCTGGCCCGAGCCGGGCGGCCATCAAAACCCGGCGGCCTACGGTACGTTCCCACGCTTCCTACGTCTCGCCAGGGAACGCCAGAACATCTCTCTCGAGCAGGTCGTGCACAAGATGACCGGGGCCGCAGCCGAGCGCTTCAGGTTGGAGGGTCGCGGCCGGATCGCCAAAGGCTACGCGGCCGACGTCACGGTCTTCGACGGGGACGACGTTCGCGACCACAGAAACGAGGCCGGGGATGCGGCGCCAAGCGGAATCGAGCACGTGTTCGTGAACGGTCATCACTCGCTCGACATGGGCATCGTTCGTACTCGACCTGGTGCGGGTGCGCTGATCAGCCCAAAGCAATCGTGACGCTCTTGAGCTCCGTCCATTCGTCGAGGCCGTGGCGGCTGCCCTCACGACCGAGGCCGCTTTCCTTCCAGCCTCCGAACGGAGACTCGGTGCTACTCACGAGGCCCGTGTTCACGCCCACCATGCCAGCTTCGAGCGCTTCGTACACGTGGACCAGACGGCCGAGGTCTCGGCCGCAGAGGTATGCGATGAGGCCGGCCTGAGTGTCGTTCGCGAGCGCGATGCCCTCCTCATCGGAGCCAAAACGCGTCAACGGAGCGACGGGGCCGAACACTTCTTCCTGCGCGATCGACATCTCGGGGGTGACGTCTTCGAGAAGCGTCGGTTCGAAGAACGTGCGACCGAGCGAGCTCTGTTCTCCGCCCACGGACGCCGTCGCGCCAGACTCGCGTGCACTCTCGACGAGACGCTGAACCTTCTCGAGCCCGCGCTCATCGATGAGCGGACCGATTTGCACGCCTTCTTCGAGCCCAGGTCCGACATGGAGTGCATGGATCGCGCTCGCGAGCGCGTCCCGAAATCGATCGTAGATGCCGTCCTGCACGAGGATACGGTTGGCTGCGACGCACGTCTGCCCGGAGTTTCGAAACTTGGCGACGAGACAGCTCGCGACGGCGGTGTCAACGTCCGCATCGTCCAATACGACGAACGGGGCGTTGCCGCCGAGCTCTAGGCTCAGTCGTTTCAGCGTGGCGGCGGAGCGTTCGAAGAGCATCTTCCCCACCGCCGTCGAGCCGGTGAAGCTTATTTTGCGGATGCGTGCGTCTTCGAGAAAGACCTTGCCAAGGGCTCCCGCGTCGTCGCGGTTGCCGGTGAGCACGCTGAAGGCTCCGGCGGGTGCGCCGGCTTCTTCCGCGATCGCGGCGAGTGCCAAGGCGGAGAGAGGTGTTGCCTCGGCGGGCTTCAGGACGAGCGGGCATCCGACGGCCATCGCCGGTCCGAGCTTGCGGGTGATCATGGCGGCCGGGAAGTTCCACGGGGTGATGGCTGCCCCCACGCCGACCGGCTGTCGAAGCACGACGACGCGGGTCTCGTCCCATGGCGAGGGAATCGTCTCTCCATAGTTGCGACGCGCTTCTTCTGCGAACCAGGTGAGAAACGATGCGGCGTACGCGATCTCCGCGCGAGCCTCGCTGAGCGGCTTCCCCTGCTCGCGCGTGAGAAGAGTCGCAAGCTCGGTTTCTCGCTCCGACATTTGCTCGGCCATTCGGTGAAGGACGCCGGCGCGTTCGAGCGCAGTCTTGGACCGCCAGGAAGGGAACACCTCGACAGCGGCGTCGACGGCGGCCTGCGCGTCGGCGGACGAGCATCGGGGCACTCGGCCCACTCGCTCGCCCGTCGCGGGATCGATCACGTCGACCCACTCACCCGTTTCGACCCACTGCCCGCCGAGGTACGCCCGTTCGCGAAGAAGTGTGGGCTCTGTCATGGCGGGAGCGTATCACGACCGGTCGGAGTACTTCACGCGCATCGGCGACTCGCCGTCGGTCAAGCTTCCTCGAGTGCTGGGCATCGAGTGCGTCGGCAC
>CBFCWN010000136.1:0-6802 GCA_965601515.1 uncultured Myxococcales bacterium
GGCGAGCGGCAGTTGAATCTCCGCCACCTTCTGCATCTCGATGCCGCCGAAGTCCTCGGTTTCTCCCGTGGCGGCATCGCCCCCGGCCGCACCGTCGACGGTCCAGAAGCGTGGGCCGTTCAGGACTGCCATGAAGACGTCTTGCTCCTCGGCAATCTCGTCGGTGTCCAACGCGTCCCAAAGCTCCGAGGGGCACTCGTTGAGTCCGACTGTGTTGAAGACGTTGACGATCGCGCTGTCTCCCTCGACGTCCGCCAAGAGGACTTCGCAGTAGCGGCTATCGAAGAGGCTCTCCCCATCTCCTTCCGTACTCTCGCCGCCCGAGCTGCTTGCGCAGCCGATCGCGAGCAGCGCGACACTAACGAGAGCCGTGAACGAACGAAAGAATGTAGACATTGAGTCGTGATGAACCAAGTGAGGTCCCACTACGCTGAAGCCAAAGAAGCCATTAATCAACCAAAGCGCAAGGGCGGTTGAGCCGCGCGCCGCTCAGCTCCCGAGATCGTTGGGGTCGCGCCAGACTCGTTCGAAGGGCAGTCGCCAAGCACGCGGGGCCACGAGCTGGTGGATCGCGTTCGGGCCCCACGAGCCCGGCGCGTAGGGCCGCACCGGTGGTGGCGCCTCCAGCAAAGGCTGGGCCACCTTCCAGAGCTGCTCGATGCCCTCGGCGGTGGTGAAGAGCGTACGGTCGCCCCGCATCGCGTCGAGGATCAGGCGCTCGTAGGCCTCCAGCACGTCGCCGATGAGGCCGGTGTCGTGCATCGCGAACTGCAGGCTCAGCTTGTCGAGCCGCATGCCGGGCCCCGGGCGCTTCCCGTAAAACGACAGCGACATCTTCGACGCGTCCGCAAGGTCGAAGGTGAGGTGGTCCGGCCCCTGCGCGCCTACACCCGAGTTGGCGGGGAACATGCTCTTTGGAGGCTCGCGGAAGGCGATGGAGATGATGCGCTGCCCCTCGGCCATGCGCTTGCCCGTGCGCAGGTAGAAGGGCACGCCGGCCCAGCGCCAGTTGTCGATGAAGCAGCGCATGGCGATGAAGGTTTCTGTCTCGGACTCGGGGTCGACACCCTCCGCGCCGCGATAGCCGTGATACTGGCCGCGGACCACGTCGGTGGGTTGCATAGGCAGCATGGAACGGAAGACCTTGTTCTTCTCCTCGCTAATCGGCTCTGGCGCCAGCTCGGTCGGCGGCTCCATGGCGGTGAAGGCGAGGATCTGGAAAAGGTGGGTCACCACCATGTCGCGGAACGCGCCCGTGGACTCGTAGAACGCAGCGCGCGTGGCGAGCCCTAGCGTCTCGGGCACGTCAATCTGGATGTGGTCGATGAAGTTTCGATTCCAGATCGGCTCGAACAGCCCGTTTGCGAAGCGGAAGGCGAGGATGTTCTGCGCTGGCTCCTTGCCGAGGAAGTGGTCGATGCGGAAGATCTGCTCCTCGTCAAAGACCTGGTGGAGCCGCTGGTTCAGCGACACTGCGCTGGCAAGGTCGGTGCCGAAGGGCTTCTCCATCACGATCCGCGAGCGATCGACGAGTCCGGCGTCGCCAAGCATCTGCACCGCCGATAGCGCTGCGTTGGGCGGCACGCTCAGGTAATGGAGTCGATGGCAGTCGGTGCCGAGCTCCGCCTCGGCGCTCAGAACGGCGGAGCGCAGAGCCTCGGGACCCGCGGATAGCGATAGGTAGCTCAGCCGCTCCGAGAACGCGTCCCAGTCTTCGCCATTCACGCCACGCGCCTGGTGCTCCTCGAGCGCGGCGCGCGCCACGGCGCGGAACGCGTCCACGTCGATTTCGTCGAGCGACACGCCGATGATTCGGTAGTCGGGGATGAAGCCGGAGCTCACCAAGTGAAACAGCCCCGGCAACAGCTTGCGCCGCGACAAGTCACCGGTCGCGCCGAACAGCACGACCACCTGGGGGATCTTGGGACCGACTCCGGGGGGGATCTTGGGCATGGTCTTTCTCGACAGGCTAGGGCGGTGGGCCCCAACCCCGGCGAGCCCCAATGCCAGAAGCTTACGTCGCTATCCCGATCTTGACGAGCCGGACGGCTCCTCTCGCGCGGAGCGCGACCCCCTGCAAACCAACCCGCGTGTTTCGCGGAAAGCGCTGGGGTTTTCGCAGGCCGTATGAGCGACTCGGCTCTTCCCGCGGATCGCTCCTGCGATCAACCGGCGCTGGCGCACGCGGGCCGACTCGTGCGAAGAGAACCGAATGAAGAACAGCACGGCGTATGAAGGGCAGAAGGTGTGGATCACCGGAGCTTCGTCGGGGATCGGCGAAGCGCTGGCGCATGAGCTCAGCAACCGGGGGGCCAACTTGGTGCTGACCGCGCGACGTAGAGATCGCCTGGAGGAGCTGCGCGCTCAACTCTCGGATCCGACACGGGCGCACGTCGTGCCCGGGGATCTCCTCGTCGAGGGCTCGTGGGAGCGGCTCGCCTCCGAGGCGCGCGAAGCCGCCGGTCCCATCGACGTCTTGATCAACAACGCAGGCGTCTCCCAGCGCTCACTCGCCCAGGACACTGAGCTTGCCGACGAGCGCCGTTTGATGGAGCTGAACTACTTTGCACCGATTGGGCTCACGCGGGCTGTACTTCCGGAAATGGTCGAGCGCGGGACTGGGCGAATCGTTGTCGTGAGCAGCGTTGCCGGGTACGTGGGAACGCCGCTACGCTCGAGCTACGCCGCTTCGAAACACGCGGTCCGTGGCTACTTCGATTCACTTCGGGCCGAGCTCCACGGAACCGGCGTAGGAGTGACCATCGTCTGCCCAGGCTACGTCCGGACGGAGATAGCAACGAACGCGGTCTCGGCTGCAGGGCAAGCTCATGGGAAGATGGATGCCGCGATTGAAGGCGGCATGGACGCCAGGAAGTGTGCCGTCGAAATCGCGGATGCGATACAGCGTGGCCGCTCAGAGTTCCACGTCGGGGGCCGGGAAGTCTACGCAATCTACCTCAAGCGGCTGCTGCCCAAGGTGGTGGAACGAATCGTCCCGCGCCTCGCCCCGAAGTAGGCGGGGCAGGGCGTTCGAAGCGCGCGCGGCCCCGGCTCCGTGCCTGTCGCCGAACTCTCGAGGATATCGTATCATCGGCGCGCATGCCGAAGGCACCCGATCTAGAGGTTCGGACTCTTGGAGTCTGCGAGTTCGATTCCCCGATTCGTGGCAAGGGACGCAAGTTCGAGGACGAATCGACGCGTGTCCGTCTCTTGCGGAACACCACACCCGGAGGCTCCCCAGCCGACGATCTTTCCCTCGAGCGGGCGGGTCCACGTCGCAAACTCTTCTTCGACCCGGCGAACACCACGGCTGCGTTCGTCACGTGCGGTGGGCTTTCTCCGGGGCTCAACAACGTGATCCGGTCGGGGTTCCTCGAGCTCAAGTTCGGCTACGGAGTCGAGCGTGTGCTGGGCATCCGCGATGGCTATGCCGGTTTGAATCCCGAGATGGGCCTAGCGCCCGTGCCCATCGACCCGAAGTTCGTGGGTCACATTCACCACCACGGCGGTAGCGTCCTCGGCAGCTCGCGTGGTGCACAGGATCCTCGTGTGATGGTCGACTTCCTGGAAGCTCAGGGCATCGACATTCTGTTTTGCATCGGCGGTGATGGCACGCATCGTGGCGCGCACGCAGTTGCCGCGGAGATTACTGAGCGAGGCCTCGCCAAGTCCGTCGTCGGCATACCCAAGACAATCGACAATGACGTTCGGTTCGTCGACCTCAGCTTCGGCTTCCTTACGGCGCTTGGGGCGGCAAGCGATGTGCTGCGGGGCGCGCACGTGGAGGCCAACGGCGCTCGAAACGGGGTGGGGTTGGTCAAACTCATGGGCCGTGAGGCCGGGTTCATCACGGTGGGTGCGGCCATCGCAAGCCAAGAGTGCAACTTCGTTCTCATTCCCGAGGTGGCGTTTCCTTTGGAGGGCGATGGCGGTTTTCTCGATGCGCTCGAGAAGCGGGTCGTCGACCGCGGTCATGCGCTGGTCGCCGTCGCGGAGGGTGCGGGCCAGCACCTGTTCGACGGATCCGACACCGGGCGCGACGCCTCTGGAAATCGCCGCTTCAACGACATTGGTCGCTTTCTCAAAGACCGCATCGCCGCGCACTTCGCCGAACGCGACCTCGAGCTGAACCTCAAGTACATGGATCCGAGCTATGCCATCCGAAGCGTTCCCGCGAACGCCTGGGACCGAATCCTTTGCGACCGTATGGCACGCGGTGCGGTGCACGCAGCGATGGCCGGAAAGACGGACGTCATGATCGGGTACTGGAACCAGGAGATCGCCCACGTGCCCATCGCGACGGCAGTCTCCAAGAAACGACAACTCAGTCTGGACAGTGATTTCTGGGGCGCGGTCCTCGCGACCACGGGACAGCCGGACTGGCGTTAGGCAGATGTTGCTGGCCGCCCACCCTGGCCTGACCATCGCCCATGAAGCTCACCGCAGGTGGTTAGTTGCGGCGGCGTAGCGCCTCGAGCGCCTTCTTTCGCTCGTATTGGCTCTGAAAAGCCGCACGCATCGCTTCATCGACTCGGTCGGACAGCTTTTCGTTGACTGCGTTCAACCGCTCGACGAACGATTGCTCCAAAGGACGCTTGGTGCGAACGACATCGTGCAAATCGTCGAACGCTTCGATGACGTCGTCCTCGAGCTCGACACCTGGGACCTCGTTCTGCTCGTTTTCGTTCACTCGCTGCGTGCGGAGCGAAGGCTCGACTTTCGCGATTGCGCTGTCGACGTCACCCTCCCCGAGCCAACCGAACACGTCGGTGAGAGTTGCCGCCGGGTCGGTGAGCACGGACTCGTAGGCGAGCATGTAGACCGGGTAGCGGCGCGTCACGATGTCGCTGACCAGCGAGAAATTCTCCGCCCACCACTCGAGCGCAGGCGGCACGTAGACGGGATCTGGAATGTCGGCTCTTGCTCCGGTGAGCTTCTCCTTGTTCGCCTCTTTTTCCATGTCGTAGAGGCGCGTCACCGAGCGCACGTATTGTCGCCACGGCCGGACCGTCGCAATCACGTAGTCGATGAACGCCCGATCGGTCTTGATCACCCCCGGAATGAACACCTTGACCGCATGCCGGCGCGTTTGCTCAGGGAAGAGATAGGTTCCGTGCTTCGGATGCGGATTGGTCGCGTAGTAGATGCCGCGTCGAAGCTCCGACTCGTAGAAGCCGGCCGGATTGGCATCTTTGATGGTCTTTTCCCAGTTTCTCGGGAAAGCGTCGCCAATCGGAGGGAAGCCGGCAGCCTCGAGAAGCTGCATCCACATCGACGTCCCAGAGCGCTTGGTGCCGGTGACGATGATCATCGTGACCGGAGGTTACCAGGAAGGAGGAAACTGATCCCGAGCTAGGTACACGCTTCGCTGGCCGCGTCGAACTCGTCGTCGCAGTCGTTTGAGAACATGTCGAGCTCTGCGCAGCTGAGCATCGAACCGCAGTCGAAGTAGCTCGCCGCCGCAGCCTCGCAGGCGGGGCTGAGGTTACCGATGATGCCGTAGTATTCGCTGATGTAGTTCACGCAGTCCTGCACGCCAGCGTAGTAACCGGGGAAACAGTCGACGAGTTTCATACACCACGAGTTGAGCGCGCTCTGTAAGTCGCCGGTGCTGCCCCCGGTGCCTGATGTGCCGCCGGAACCCGACGATCCACCGGAACCTGCAGCACCACCGTTACTGTCTCCCCCACAACCGGCGAGCGCGAGCACGCCCACCGCGAGCGTGGGAATCGCCTTCTTCGGATTGAACATCGGTACCTCCCTTTGGGTTGACGGTAACCTGAAAGGAGCAAGTCGAGCAACGGGCTAAATCTTCGTACCCTCCAGTACCCTGGAATCCCTCTGATTGCCCTGGGCTCTGGTCACTATTTGGCCACTGGCCGTCGGCTTGGGCACATCAGTCAGCCGCCACGCGAAGCGGCGCTTTCCTTGGCAACGTCCCAACCCGGAAAGACATGCCTCGAAGACGACGTGTGCACCGACGCTGAGCACGCGAGCCGGAACGGCGAGGCCCGGCGCGAACGCGCCTCTCGTAGCCCATCGGGATCAAGATGAGCGCCGAATTGCGCGGTACTGAATGTTATGTCGCCAGGCGCGCGAACCTGAGAGAGCCTTTGAAGTTACTGTGCTCCGACCGCAATCCCGGACCGCGTCGCCTGTTGACAGCGAATGCGGGTGGTGTTTTGGTCCGACGTTGACGCACCTTCGGGTTGTGGAAAGGGTGGTGAAGGCGATGAGCACGCGACAAACACGATGGTTGAGGCTGGTCACGAGATGCCTGTTGTCGGCGAGCCTGATGTTGTCTTTCGCCTGCAGCGATGACGGCGGGGGCGCGGCTGGAAGCGGCGGAAGCGGCGGAAGCGGCGGAGGGGCCGCTGGCAGTGGCGGGAGCGGTGGAGGTACTGCCGGCAGCGGTGGCGGCACCGGCGGAAGCATGGACGTAGCGGCGACCCTTACGATCGGAGACGAAACGTGGGAGTTCGATCAGTTTCAATGCGCCTTCGATCAGAATGACTTCCCTTTCAACGCGAGCGCTTTCGGCGAGGACACCAGCGGTGTTCGTGTCCAGCTGACGGCCGACATTTTCGACGGCTCGGGTCAAGAGATCACCGCTATCGAACTCGACGACATCGACAACGCCCTCGACCCGACCGTGTCTTGGCGGTCCGAGAGCTCCTTCGGCGGAGAGACCGAGCTCATGATTGATGGTGACCAAGTGACCGGTTCAGGGCTCTTCGATGATCAGCTCACAGTCGAGATCGAGCAAATCCCTGGAAACCTGCAGGCTACCTGCACGGAAACC
>CBFCWN010000137.1:0-6799 GCA_965601515.1 uncultured Myxococcales bacterium
CCGCCGCCGGTTCCGGCTTCACCGCCGCCGCCGCCCGAGCCTGCGGATCCACCAGAGCCCGCAGTACCACCCGAGCCTGCGGAGCCCCCAGAATCCGAGCTGCACCCCATCACCGCCATTGCGGCGAACAAAAACGCTATCCCTATTTTTCTCATGTCAGTTCTCCTAACCTTTGTTCTGTAAGCGAAGTTCGGTTCCTCCCGAGCTCCAGAGTCATTCGGCCGTGTAGTAGAGGTTGTCGACGAGGAGTATCTCTTCCGGGCCGACACCACCTCCTCCAATGATGAACGGCGACCTCGCTGCCGACCTGTCCCAGCCGAGGTCGATGAAGTCCTGTAGCGGGATGCGCAGATTGTGCCACTCCCCGTCGTTCTGGTAGCCGTAATCCCGAGGGTCCACGGCGAACCCGTCGGCCATCTCTTCCCGTCCCGACTGGACCGTGATCTCGAAACTCGAGAACGCAGGATCGCTCGACTTGAACGACACGTACATCGTCGTCCATTCGGTGAGGTCGATCGGGTCGTCCCAAATGATGCCACCGCCCCAAAACGGCCTGTCGAGCAGCGCGATCTCGATGGAGATCAGTCCTTCGACTCGGTCGGCCGACGCGCTTTGAACGTACAGGGCCGTGTCGACCGGTCGGGTCTCGTCGAGGGCGAAGATGAAGTAGTTGTTGTTTACACCGTTGACGAAGATCGAATCTGTCCGGCCGGTTTCGTAGAAGTAGCCCACAAAGAGACGCGGGCCGCTTTCGCCCGGCACGAAGGGATCCGGCGGAACGGGTGGAAAGGGGTTGACGGCGGGAAAGAGGCCCTGCTGGTTCGAGTAGTCGGGATCTCCGATATCCGCGGCGCATCCGATGACTCCCAACGCCAGAGCCGCGGCAAGGCAGCCGATATGCTTGGCCCTCAGAAGCATAGGATGTCCCGTGACAAGGTATCGAAGCCCGTGCTTCGAACCGCGGTGGGATTGCCCCTCGAATCCGTCACCAACTCCCAATCTCCTTGAACGACGCCGTTGAGCTCGGTGATTTCGACGAACGCGAGGGTTGAAAGTCGGAGCGAAATCTCACCGGAAACGTCGAACAAGAGCGAGTCGGGAAAGCAGTCGAGAACGGCTTGAAACGCATTGATGGCCATCAAGCGTACCGTTTCGCGCTGCTCGGGCGGCACCTCGTTCGCCTGGTAGATATCGCGCAGCTTGACGGCGGCGAAGTATTGGTTCTCGCCAATCGGAATGTTCGCAAGCACGGTCGCCCACGCGTAGAACGCGCCCGCGTTGCCCCCGCCGTCGAGAATCTCGAACTTGGTTTCGTCGCCGATGGCAAACTGCCGAAACGGATTCCTTGGGTTGTCGAGCGTCACGGTGGAGGGGTGGATGCCCTCGGTCGTGTCGAACACTTCGAACTGGATGCCGGACGTGTTGAAGCCGAAACGCGGCACGGGTTCATCGCCGCACGACGCGAGCAGCACCACGAACGGTAGACAGAGCCCTTTAGTAAGCAAATTGGACATAGGTTTTGATCTCCCATTCGACACCGGTCGCATTGGGGTTCATGGGATCAAATCGGTATCGGTTCGAGAAACGATCGAGGGTTCGGACCTGCCCTTGGACGCCGAAGCGGGTCGCAGCAGGCGCGTAGAGAGCCGGCGGCTCATAGGCGTAGGAAAGATCGAGCAACACCTGTACCGGGAAGGTCAGGTTGAAGTCCTTGTGGTAGTCGTACGGGCCCCAGTCATCGAACTTGAAGTGGTAGTTGATGTTGAAGGACGAGTACGTGAACCAGCCGTAGAGGCCGTAGCGGGTGACGGTGCGTGAATCGTCGCCGTTGGCCTGACCCTGCCCCGCGTAGATCCAGTTCACGAGCCGCATGTTGTAGCGGAAGTTCGAAATCGTCCGGATGCTGATGTCCCAGAGGTTTTTGGCGGGCGCACCCGTCGGGAACGCGAACAGGATGAGGTCCTGGTTGATCGCCACCGCGGCGTCCTGGCTGGTTGGGAGAATCCGGTAGACGAAGTCGAGTGCGACCGTGGTGATCGCGTCCTCGCGTTGAGCGTTGTCCCACGCGTACATCGGAGTGGCCGGAGTCGGGTCCCAGCCCAGCAAGAGCTCAAAGCCGTAGGTCTCACGGTTCGAGCGGACCCAGAACGGATCGACGAGCTGGTTTCGGCCTTGAACACCCGGGAAATACGTCCCGGTGTCCGGATCGAAGCGGTCTTGAATGAAAGGAAGCGGACCCTCGATGGGGCGCTGAATCAAGAAGTTCGGCCCCAGCATCACCTTGTTGATGTAGTACGCGAGGCCGGTCGACACCGCCCAATGGTTGCCCTGACCGCTTTCCTTCATCGTCCACCCGGTAAGTGTGGTCGTTTGGTCCGCGCCGGCGTCGGCGACGAGGCCCATGTAGCTGCCCTGGATGTACCAGAACACAGGCGCGGAGCTGAGCGTCATCTTCACGCGGCCGCCGAGCGTATCCGCGAAGTTCACCCTGCCGTCGGCGATGTAGTAGCCAGAGTCCAGATACGTCGGCCCGTTCGCCTGCCGCGCGACTTCATACGAGTCGCCGATGAAGTTGGAGCGCGACGTGATTCCGCCCGCCTCTATGTTGAGCCTCTTGCCAGCCCACCCGAAGTAAAGGGTGCTCTTTCGCGCCTTGGGCTGCGGAATCGCGGAGCTTGCGATTTCCGCCGACTGCTGTGCGATGTCTTCTTGGTGTAAGACGGCGAACTTGAAGTCGCCGAAGACCCGATAGTACTTCGCGAGGACGGTAGGGTTGGCGCCCCACCAGAGCTGCGGGCCGAACGCGATCTTCAGGCCATCGATCTTGTCCTTGCCGGAAAAGGTGACGCCAACTGGAGCGTTGGCGTTGTAGGTGTCGATGTCGAACTGCTGGTGGACCTCGGGGTAGAGGTGGAAGAAGTCGCCCTCGTAGCCCCAGTGGTAGTGCCCGGTGCCGCGCCAGAAGGCCTCCATTAGGAAGTACTTGTTGTCCCAGTCGAACGACGCCTCGTAGACCTGAAATCGGTTGATCCCGGTGAGCGCGAAGATCTCGCCGTCGGGATCCCGAACAGGGGTCGGAATGCCTCGGTTCTCGTAAAAGATTTCGTTGATGGGGTTCGTCGCAACGTTGCCGAGACCGTTGACGACGATGTCCGCACGAACGCCCTGGGTCGGCTTCACTTCGAAGCCGAAGTAGAACGACTCGGTGTGATCGAAGCGTGTTTCCTCGCGCTCGGGGATGTTTAGCTGTCGACCACCTGTCGTGTACGTGTCGAAGTCGACCCGGAGGATAGGCCGAAAGCGTTCGAGCGCCGCGAGCTTGGTCATCGTGTCCGCCGACATGCGCGGGCCCGTGCGGGCAAAGTGCTCTCGAATCTTTTGGATGTCGGTGTCGGGGGCGTACGGGTCGAGCTTGAACGCGTCTTGCAATACGTAGTACGCCGCACGAGGGTAGACGCTGTAGATGCCGCGAGCGTTCGACTTACCCTTCGACGTGATGCCGAACCACTCCTCGTTCATGTTGTTTTGGCCTTCGACGTAGTCGTTCGGATACGCCTTGTTGGCCCACGACGCATTGGTGTCGTGTTTGTCGAGATTGACCTCTTGCTTGTACTTCCACCAGCCGTCACTCCACTGGAAGATCATGCCGCCGATGGCGTTTCCGACCCTGCCCTTCCCGTAACTCTGCTCGTAAATCTCTTGCCACTGGGCCTGGAGGAACTGCGCCTGCGTGATCTGGTCTTCGATACCGCGCTTGGCGTCGAACGCGTCCGCGCCGAACTCGGTGTACATGAACGGACGGCCGAGCTTTTGATCGACGACGAGGAAGATGTCCCGTGACGAGGCACCTCGGTAGACGTTGCTGCCGAAGATGTCGATGTTCGGGCATTGCTCTGCGATGACGTCGATGAAGCCGACGTCGCCGTTCGCGATCACAACCGGGTGGTTCGGGTCCTCCGCGTGAATCTCGTCCGTGATCTCCCCGAAGAGCGAGTAGAGAAAGACCGCGCGGGCGTCGCCCTGCTTTTCTTCAGGCAGATCTTCGATCTCGTTCGACTTCCAGTAGAGCCCGTAGTTGTTCTCGTTGCCGAGGACCCACATCATGAGACCGGGGGTATCCTTGTACTCGGCCACGAGGTCCCGCATCTCCTGCTTGACCAGTTCGCGAAACTTCGGGTCAGAGTAGTCGATCGGGTTGACCCACACCCCGTCGATCGTCATGCCGTAGCGGCCGATGCTGTGATTGAGAGCGGTGAAGATCCCGTACTTTTCGTAGATGTACTTGATCCAACGCGGGGGAACGCCGATGTACTGCCGAACGAGGTTGACGCCCATTTCTTGGAGCAACGTCATCTCGCCATGAAGCGCCTCGATAATGATCTCATCGGGCTTGTTCCAAAAGTCGTACGTGTAGTTCTCGCCGATGGGCATGTATCCCCAGTTCATGCCGAACACCATCGTGGGTCGCCCATCGACGATGAGCGCGTAACCACGTTCGTCCTTCAACACGCTGATGACGTTGGGCCCATCGGTCTTTGGGGGGATCGTCGGCGTACCCGGTACGGGTTCCCCGGGGCGCTGCGCAGCGGGCGGCAGCGGTTCGGGCGGCGGAGGCGGAAGCTGCTCCGGCGGCGGTGCCGCGGGGTCGTTGACGACGGGAGCTCCAGGGGGAGGAGGACTATCAGGCGGCGGCGGGCCCTCCGCGCCGGGAGGTTCAGGCGAGCCCGACGGTGAAGGCGCGCGCGGCTGTTCGCCGTACTGTTGCGCGGTAGCGCCGACGGACCAAAGCAACACGGCAACAAAGACGAAACGCTTCATGCGGCGCGGTCTCCGGGGAGTCGATTACTCTGTACGATTCGGCTGTACATGCGCCCGGATGCCTTGACGATCCTCTCTTGCGTATCGAAGTCGACCCAGACGATACCAAAACGTTTCGAAAAACCGAACGCCCATTCGAAGTTATCGAGCAAGGACCAGACGAAGTATCCCGACAGAGGCACGCCGAGCGAGATGGCGTCGAGACACGCGCGAAGGTGCGAGTCGAGGTAGTTGCAGCGTCGAGTGTCTTGGACATCGCCGAAAGGGTCTGGGCCGGTGCCGTATGCCGCGCCGTTCTCGGTCACGACGAGAGCGCTCGGCGCGTAGTCTTCGTTCAAGCGAACCAATGCCTCGGTCATCCCATGCGGATAGACTTCCCAGCCCATATCGGTGAGATCTTCCCCCTTGGGGATGGGTATGGTCCGAGGAGCGTTCTCGCTTTCCGGGACGCTCCAGCTGCGAACGACCGACCGGCTGTAGTAGTTGACGCCGATGAAATCGAGCTGCGCGCTGATGTCGTTCAGGTCCCCCGGATGGACGAATTCCATGCCGTTCGGCAACCTCCCCTCGCGCTCATGAAACGCGATGACATCGTTCGGGTAGCGGCCGAAGTGAATCGGATCGAGGAACCAACGGTTGAGCTCACCGTCGAACTGCCGTGCGGCGAGGTGGTCGGCCTCGCTTGGTGACGCCGGCACGCAGGTGCTGGTGTTCACCGTCATGCCCACACGCGAGCAAGGGACGTTGCATCGCAGCACGGGGACTGCGCGTCCGTGACTGAGAAGAAGGTGGTGGGACGCGACGAGTGCGGCTTGCCAACTGTGAAGGCCGGGCGCCTGTCGGCCCTCCGCGTAACCGAGCACGCTGGCGCACCACGGCTCGTTGTGAGTCATCCAGTGCTGAACGCGATCACCGAGCCGAAGGCTCACAGCGTCAGCCAACTCGACGAACGCATCCACCGTTGCACGGTTCGTCCAGCCGCCCTCCTCTTGAAGGACCTGAGGGAGGTCCCAGTGATAGAGGGTTGTCCACGGCGTGATGCCGGCGGAAAGCAGGGCGTCGACGAGGCGATCGTAGAAATCGAGGCCCGCTTCGTTGACCGCGCCGCGACCGTTTGGAAGGACGCGTGGCCAAGAGATGCTGAAACGGTATGCGCCCAAGCCGAGCGACTTCATGAGCGAAACGTCTTCTCGGTATCGATGGTAGTGGTCGCATGCGACTCGAGCGTTGGTCCCGTCCTCGATGCGACCGGGTTCCGACGCGTAGACATCCCAGATGGACGGCGCTCTCCCGTCCGCGTCGTGCGCTCCCTCAATCTGGAAGGCAGAAGTGGCGACGCCCCAAACGAACCCGCTTGGAAAATCTTGGACGGCCATGAATTCGGTCCTCCTGCATCGAACAAACGCCGTTTGTTCGATTCGCGAACGAAGTATCAACCGCGCAGAATTATGTCAATACCGCTTGGAACGGACCCGGGCATCGCGACGGCAACTCCACTTTGGTTCGGCGGGGTTGGCGAAGAGGTCGCGCTAGAGGCTTCCGCCGGCGTCGACGCCGCCCGACGGCGAATCCGCAGAGTCGACCTCGCACGTCAAGACAACGCCGACCTGAACCGTCTCGTCTTCAATGACCGTGAAGTCCGACGACCCTGAGCAGATCGGCTCGCCCTCTTCGAATGCAGTCAGGGTTACGCTGCACTCCCCGACGGGCAGGTCCATAATTACCGACCAGACCTGGGGGTCCAAACCCTCGTTGACGTTGAACTCGCCCGTCAGCTCGACGTCGTCCTCACAGGTGACGTCAAACGTGACCGCGGTGACGTCTAGGTTCTCGATGACGAGCTCGAATCGCACGCTGTCGTCCGCCGTCTCGGCGCTCAGCTGCATGTCGTCGGCACAGCCGACGGGCAGGGTCGCGAGAAGCGCAGCGAAAGTCAGGAAAGGCGAGTGTCTCATGGGGGAAGGTAAAAAGTGTTCAGGAA
>CBFCWN010000138.1:0-6690 GCA_965601515.1 uncultured Myxococcales bacterium
CCTCCTCATCGTGGAGTCCCCTGCAAAGGCGAAGACGATCAAGAAGTACGTCGGCGACGGCTATGAGGTGCTTGCGTCCAAGGGCCACATCAAGGACCTGCCGAAGAAGGGCGGCGTCGACATCGAGAACGGGTTCCAAGAGACCTACGAGCTTCTCGAAGAAAAAGGGAAGCCCGAAGTCGTGAAAGCGATTCGCGCCGCGGCGAAGAAGGCCGACAAGGTTCTGCTCGCGACTGACCCCGACCGCGAAGGCGAAGCGATCGCCTATCACCTGATGGAAGTGGCGGCGAAGGCCAACAAGGACGCGGACATCGAGCGCGTGCTTTTCGAGGAGATCACCAAGCGCGGCGTCAAAGAAGGGCTCGAGCACCCTCGTGCCCTGGACTCGAATCTGTACGAGGCGCAGCGCACGCGTCGCGTTCTCGACCGTATCGGCGGCTATCCGCTCTCGAGCCTTCTTTGGAAGAAGCTTGCGTTCGGGCTGTCCGCGGGCCGGGTCCAAACTCCGGCGCTGCGCATCATCGTCGACCGACAGCATCAGCGAGACGCGTTCGTGCCGGTGGACTACTGGCTCGTCGATGCGCGGCTCAAGGGTACGAAGCCTCATTCGTTCCACGCGTCGCTGCAGAGCGTCGACGGCAAGAAGCTCGACAAGGTCGGATCGCGCCTCGCGGCCACGAACGAGGAAGACGCGAACGTCTATCTCGCAGACCTCAAAGCCGCGGACTATCGCGTCAAGGCGATCACGAAGCGCAAGGCTTCTCGGAAGGCTCCCGCCCCGTACACCACGTCGAAGCTTCAGCAGGACGCGGCCAACCGACTGAGTATGCCGCCGAAGCGGACGATGCGCATCGCGCAGCAGCTGTACGAAGGCATCACGCTTGGTCGAGGCAAGAACGCCGAGACGGTCGGTCTCATCACGTACATGCGTACGGACAGCACGCGTCTTTCTCCCGACGCCGTCAACGAGGGGCGCGCGTACATCGCGAAGAAGTTCGGCAAGGAGTTCGTTCCGGAAAAGCCGAACGTCTTCAAGAGCAAGAAGCAAAACGTGCAGGATGCTCACGAGGCCATCCGTCCGACGCGACTCGATCTCCCGCCCGAGGAGGTCAGCAAGTACCTGACCGACCCACAGCGCAAGCTCTACAAGCTCATCTGGGATCGGTTCATCGCGTCGCAAATGACGCCTGCCGTCTTCGATCAGACGGGCGTTGAAATCGAAGCCACCGCGAAGAAGCGAACGTACGGCCTTCGCGCAAGCGGAAGCGTGCTCAAGGTGCCCGGGTGGCGCGCGGTCTACGGTGCGCTTACCGAGCTCGCAGGTGAAGAGCCGAGCCCCGCGGACGGAAGCGGTGAGGACGACAGCTTGCCGGAGCTCCAAGAGGGCGAGGACCTTCATCTGGTCGTACCGCCTGGCGTCCAGTCGCACCACAAGCAGACCGAGCCGCCTCCTCTCTTCACCGAGGCGACGCTCGTGAAGAAGCTCGAGGAAGAAGGCATCGGCCGGCCGAGCACGTACGCGGAAATCATCAGCAAG
This sequence comes from uncultured Myxococcales bacterium, assembly GCA_965601515.1. GTDB lineage: Bacteria > Myxococcota_A > Polyangia > Polyangiales > Houyiibacteriaceae > SG8-38. Next base: position 1,538 of record CBFCWN010000138.1, read on the forward strand.
GTGGAGGCGCGTGCGTACGTTCAGAAGGACGGCAACAAGCTCGTTCCGACTCCGCTCGGAACGCTCGTCATCGAGAAGCTCGTTGCCGACAACTTCGACCTCGCCGACATCGGGTTCACGCGGAAGCTCGAGGACGACCTCGACGCCGTCGCCGAGGCGCGTGCGAAGCGGCTTGATGTGTTGCAGCCGTTTCACGAGCGTCTCCAAGCGCAGATCGCCTCTGCCGTCGAGCAAACAGGCAAGTGGTGGCCGGAGCCTGTAGAGACCGGTGAGACCTGCCCCGAGTCGGGCGACCCGCTGGTCAAGCGCTGGGGGCGGAACGGGCCCTTCATTGGCTGCACGAAGTATCCCGAGTGTCGCTACACGCTCAACATCGGCCCCGATGGCGAGGTCGAACCCCCCAAAGAGCCAGAGCTCACAGACTACGACTGTCACGAGTGCGGTGCGAAGATGACCAAGCGCTGGGGGCGCAACGGATGGTTCCTCGGATGCTCTCGCTATCCGGACTGCAAGCACACGCGTCCCGTGCCGCTCGGGTACAAGTGCCCGAAGTGCAAGACCGGCGACATCATCCCCATCAAGCCCAAGGGTCGTGGGCGACCGTTCTACGGCTGCACCAACTACCGGTCGGAGGAGCCATGCGACTTCAGGGTGTGGCAGAAGCCGGTCGGTGAAACCTGTCCGAAGTGCGGCACCGAGTTCTTGGTCCCAAAGGGCGGCAAGAAGAATCCCAAGCTCGAATGTGTGAACGAAACGTGCGACTACGAGCGGGTCTACGACCCCGAGGAGCTTCGAGCGAAGGAAGAGGCCGCGGAAGAGTCGGCACCTGCGGCCGGGTCGGCGACGGGCTAGTCTTCGGCCGTGTCTGAGGTCGTCGTCGTCGGTGCGGGTCTCGCGGGGACCGAATGCGCGTGGCAGCTCGCCAAGCGCGGGGTGTCGGTACGGCTCATCGAGCAAAAGCCGTCGTCCCGTACTCCCGCGCAGCATTCCGACCAGATGGCCGAGCTCGTCTGCTCGAACTCGTTCCGAGGCGCGGCTTTGCACAACGCCGTCGGCGAGCTGAAGGAAGAGATGCGGGTTGCCGGGTCGCTGGTGATGGAGGTCGGCGAGCAGCATCAGGTGCCCGCAGGCGGAGCGTTTGCCGTCGACCGTGACCGGTTCAGTGCAGAAGTCACACGACGTATCGCCGCTCATCCACTCATTGAAGTGGTTAATGAAGTGGTCGACCGGATTCCCGAGCATCGGCCGGTGGTCGTTGCGACAGGGCCACTTACCGCGGGCGGCCTCGCCGATGACCTCGCCTCCGTCGTCGGGCAGGAACATCTCGCCTACTACGACGCGATCGCTCCGATTGTGGCCGCGGACTCGATCGATTTCAGCAAGGCGTTTCGCGCGTCCCGCTACGACAAGGGTGGAGACGCGGCGTACGTCAACTGCCCGTTGAACGAAGACGAGTACAACGCCTTCGTGCAGGCTCTGCTCGAGGCTGAGAAGGTGACGCCACGCGAGTTCGAAAACGTTCGGTACTTCGAAGGCTGCCTCCCCATCGAGGTGATGGCATCGCGTGGACCGAAGACGCTCTCGTACGGGTGTATGAAGCCGGTGGGACTCACCGATCCGAGGACCGGTCGCTGGCCGCATGCCGTGGTGCAGCTTCGCCAGGAAGACGAAGGCGGGACCGCGTTCAACATGGTCGGGTTTCAGACCCGCATGAAATGGCCCGAACAGAAGCGCGTGTTCCGGATGATTCCCGGCCTCGAGCAGGCCGAGTTCGAGCGGCTGGGGAGCGTCCACCGCAACACCTTCGTCGATTCGCCGAAGGTCCTCGATGACGACCTTGCACTCGCGAATCGGCCAGGGGTGTATCTCGCCGGGCAGATCTGCGGGGTCGAAGGGTACGTCGAGAGCGCGGCGTGCGGCATGCTCATGGGGATCAAGCTCGCGCACGAGGCTCGCGGGCAGACGTTTTCGTTCCCCCCGCGAACGACCATGCTCGGCGGTATGGTCGGGCATCTTCGCGAGCCGAACGAGGATTTTCAGCCGAGCAACGTCATGTGGAGCATGGTTCCGGCTCTTGAGGGCAAGCGCATGAAGAAGCGGCTTCGCCGTGACGCGCAGTCCGCACGTGCTCTGCAGGATCTGCGAGCATGGGTTTCGAGCGTGGTAGCATCGAACGATGCGCGACTCGGATCCGCTTCACCAGCAGATCGAAGCGTTCACTCGGTATCTGCGGGATGAACGGCGAAGCTCGGCACGCACGGTCGAGACGTACGGGCGCGACCTGCTGAGCTTCGGTGCCTACGTCGCTGGCGAGGGACTCCCGCTCGATGCGCGGAAGCTCGACATCGTGGCGCTGCGCGGATTTCTATCGAGCCTGTTCAGAACGAATCAGGCGAGCACGATGAAAAAGAAGGTGAGCGCGCTGCGATCGTTTTTTCGGTTCTTGCTGAAGCGGGAGATCATTGAGCGGAATCCGGCGGCAGGGCTTCGTTCGCCGAAGGTGCCGAAGGGGCTGCCCCGGTTTCTCACGGTTGATCAGGCGTTCCGGGTCGTCGAGGCGCCACCAAAAGAAGACCGCCGTTCGAAGGTCCTTCGTGTACGCGACCACGCGTTGCTCGAAACGCTCTACGGGACGGGCGTGCGTGTGGGTGAGCTTGCGTCGATGAACGTGGCCGATTGCGACTTCTCGGAATTGTCGATTCGCGTGCTCGGCAAAGGCGGCAAGGAGCGTGTGGTTCCGCTCGGGGAGTCCGCAGCTGATGCGCTGAAAGTCTACCTGCGTGAGCGCCTAGGGATTCTTGCCAAGTCGAAAGAGCCAGACGCGGATGCGCTCTGGCTATCGCAGCGTGGGCGACGGATCAGCGTCCGCCAGGTGCAGAACATCGTGCGACGACACGGCGATGCCGGAGCAGGGCGTGGCGATCTTCACCCCCACGCGATGCGCCACAGCTGTGCGACGCATTTGCTCGATGCGGGCGCCGACCTTCGTTCGATACAGGAGCTCCTCGGTCACTCCAGTCTGTCGACGACACAGCGATACACGCACGTCAGCGTCGACCGGCTGATGGAGGTGTACGACAAGGCTCATCCGCTTGCGCGGGGCGGTTCCGACGGGAGTTGACAGCCCAAAAGGTCGACTTACGTTCGCCGGACGCCCTTATGAACACCCAAGATCCGCCTATTTTTCGATCGACGACCATCGTGGCAGTCCGCCGCAACGGCAAGGCTGCAATGGCTGGAGACGGCCAAGTGTCGCTCGGGCAAACCGTCATGAAGGGCCAAGCACGGAAGGTTCGGCGCATCGCCGAGGGTAAGGTGGTGGCAGGGTTTGCCGGCGCGACGGCCGACGCCTTCACGCTCCTCGACCGGTTCGAGGCAAAGCTCAAGGAGTACCGCGGAAGCCTCCAGCGCTCGGCGGTCGAGCTCGCGAAGGACTGGCGAACCGATCGGTACCTCCGCCGGCTCGAAGCGATGCTCGTCGTGATGGACAAGAGCACGACGCTTCTCATCAGCGGTACCGGCGACGTGGTGGAACCGGACGAAGGCGTCATCGCGATCGGCTCCGGGGGGTCTTATGCGCTGGCTGCTGCACGAGCACTGGTTCGCAACAGCGATTTGCCGGCGGCGGACATCGCTCGGCGTTCGCTCGAGATCGCGGCAGAGATTTGTGTCTACACGAACGACGAGATCGTCGTCGAGGAGATGGGCGAATGAATCACGGGAACTTCACTCCCAGGGAGACCGTGGGCGAGCTGGACCGGTACATCATCGGACAGCACAAGGCCAAGCGCGCCGTTGCAATCGCGCTTCGGAATCGCTGGCGGAGGCAGCAGGTCACGAGCGACCTGCGCGACGAAATCGCTCCTCGCAACATCATCATGATCGGGCCTACGGGTGTCGGTAAGACCGAGATAGCGCGTCGGCTCGCGAAGCTGGCGAGGGCTCCCTTCGTCAAGGTCGAGGCGTCGAAGTTCACCGAGGTCGGCTACGTGGGGCGTGATGTCGAATCGATGATTCGCGACCTCGTGGAGAACGCGATCCAGATTTGTGAGAAAGAGGCGCTCGAGGGCGTACAGACGCGCGCGCAAGACGCGGCGGAAGAACGCCTCGCGAAGATGGTGCTCGCCGCGGAGCGTCCGCCTGTTGAAGCTCCCACCGAGCCGCAGTCGCAGACGCACCAGTTTGGGCCGCTGAGCTTTCAGATCACCCCGCCGCAGCAGCAGCAGCCACAGGCGTTCTACTCGGCAAGCGAGGTGAACGACGTGCGTCAGCGAATCCGCAATGGAGAGCTCGACGAGACCGAGGTGGAGCTCGACGTCACGGACACCCAAAACCCGTTCATGACGATTTTTGGGGCCGGCGGCACGGAGGAAGTGAACCTTCAGGACATGATGTCGCAGATGCCCGGGTTCAAAGGGCGCACGAAGCGACGTCGATTGAAGGTGCCCGACGCGCTCGAAGTGCTGAAGCAGCAGGAAGCGCAGAAGCTGATCGACCACGACAGGGTTCAACGCGACGCCGTGCAACGTACGGAGCAGGCGGGCATCGTGTTCCTCGACGAGATTGACAAAGTTGGATCCGACCGCCGCGTCGCTGGGCCGGATGTTTCGCGCGAAGGCGTGCAGCGCGACCTGCTACCGATCGTGGAAGGCTCGACGGTCAGCACCAAGTACGGCGCCGTCAGGACCGACCACATCTTGTTCATCGCAGCCGGCGCGTTCCACGTGTCGAAGGTCGCAGACCTCATCCCCGAGCTTCAGGGCCGCTTCCCCATTCGCGTCGAGCTCGACTCGCTCGAGAAGAACGACTTCGTCCGCATTCTCACCGAGCCGAAGAACGCGCTCACGAAGCAGTACCAGGCGCTGATGGCGACCGAGGGCATCGAGGTGATCTTCGAGCCCGACGCCATCGAGGAGCTCGCCGGCTATGCCGAAGAGGCCAACAAGCGATCGGAGAACATCGGCGCTCGCCGCCTCTACACGATCATGGAGGCGCTCCTCGAGGGCCTTTCGTACGACGCGTCGGAGCGCTCCGAATCGAAGTTCCTCGTGAACGTCGACTACGTCAAAGCCACCCTAGACCCCATCCTCTCGGACGAAGACCTAGCCAAGTACATTCTGTAGGGGCATCGGGACGCGTTGAGATTGCGCGTA
>CBFCWN010000139.1:0-6634 GCA_965601515.1 uncultured Myxococcales bacterium
GAGCAACCCCTCCCATCGACTGGCACACATGCAAGACCGCGCCCGTCGCACCCGCCGCCGCGAGTGGCATCGAAAGCAGAACTGCAAGAAGGCGCGTCCGCATGGTTCCCGACATGATAGCAGATCTGCGGAAAGCTGAGTGTGCCCCGAAAACCCTCGAGATCGTGGTTGGATACCGTGCGGTGGAGGGCGCGTCACTCGCGTCAGCGGCTACTCGTTCGGCCACTCTCGCTTGAGCCAGGCCGATACGTCGGGGGGCGCCTCACGGAGCTTGAGGTCTCGATCGAGGAAGACCAGGGTCACCAAGCCTTTCACGAGCCGAGTGTCACCTCTCACGACGTTCTGCTCGAGGACCACTCGCAGCGGCGTATGCGACACGATTGACGTCACGACCTCGCACGTGTCGCCAAGCCGTGCGGGCGCCGAAAAGGTCAGGTCCGCTTTGTAGACCGCTACGAGAACGCCTTGGTCGTTCAAGCTCCACGGCGCGAAGCCCGCGTTCGCGAAGAACTCACTGCGGCCTCGTTCGAGGTACTTGAGGTAGTTGGCGTAGTATACGACCGAGAGGCTATCGACGTCCTCGTAGTAGACCTTGACCTCGAATCGTCCTGCCTTCGCGTTCATCGAAGCTCTCACTCTCGATTGGATTCGTGCTCGTCGGAGTCGCGGGGCGGGTAGTGCTCCTCGACTCGTTCAATCAGCTCATCCATGCCCTGGCGTTCCGGATCGGGTTCGGCAGCCGACTTCTCGCCGCGCGCCGCCATTCGCCGAAGGAAGAAGAACACTCCGATGCACCAAAGTACAAAGGCCGGCAAAATGATGAGCTCAGGCCCCATGGCCGAGCAGCTTGGCTCTTTCGCTCCATTGGTTCAAGAGGTTCAGCTCGACTCGAGGCTGCGACGCGAAGAGACCTTATTGCCGGGGTTTGAGGTCCGTGCCGTAGGCCTTGTTCGCTCGATCGTAGATGGAGTTGATCACATCGCTGACGTCAGCCGCACCAGAGCGTATCCAGTCGGACTCGTTCTGAACGACCGAGGTGTCAATCGACTGAGGCTTCTGCGCGGCCGGTGGTGGCCAGATCGCCTCCGGGAAGACGACCTCGCGCACGCGGATTTCGTCGGGAGTCACGTTCCAGACCAGCATGTCGTCCGCCAACGTAAGCGGACCGTCGTAAGTCTGGCGAATGCCGGCGAGGATGTTCGGAGCGGTATCGAAGTCATTGAAGAAGTGATACCCGACGGCCATCCGTGGCTTGATCTGGCTCATGACTTTGCCGAATGCGGGTGGCGCGGTGTGGATCTGTGTTGCGACCTCGAGCGAGCGGTCGACCGGCCAACCGAACTTCTCGATCAGGTCGGGCACTGCGATGAACGCTTCGTGGATGGCGATGTCTGCGTCCTTCGCGTATTTGATGAACCATTCGTTGGGGTACGTGTCGCCGCCGAACACGAACTTCAGGCCGTTCCATTCCAGGCTGTAGCTCACGGGGCCGTCGATGACGTGGATGGCGGGGAAGGACCGAATGACCACGCCGTTCTCGTCGTAGATGACCTCGTTCTCACCGCGGTAGTCGAACTCGTGAACGACGATCTCGCGGCCGACCGGCGGTAGACGGCCGTTGCGCCCGTCGAGATCCCAACGGAGCATCTCCATCATGTGGTTCACGGCATGGGCTGTTCCCCACTCCGGCTTCGGACCGCTAGGGCCCCAGACCTGGAGGGGGACCTGGCGATTCATGAGCCAGCTGCCGACGAAGAACGCAGGAAGATCTCCAAAGTGGTCGGTGTGCAGATGGGAAATGAACACCTTGTCCAAGTGGTCATAGGGGATGCCAAGGGCGACGATGTTGTCAGACGACATCGACCCGAGGTCGAACAGAAACTTGTCCCCGTTGCCAAGTTCCACCAACCAACACGAAGCGGCCTGAGAAGGGCGCGGGGTTGGCATCCCCGTGCCGCACGCGATGACCCTCATCTCGTTGGGCGCGAGCTTCTCCGTGCCGGGATAGTAGAAACCGGACGCAGCCTCCGCCTTTGCCGGAGGTGAAAGGACTTCCGACCCCTGACGCTCGGAGTACCGGCCGAACTGATAGAGGCCCACTGCCGCGAGGATCGCGAGCATCGGTGCAACGAGACTTCTGGTCTTCATACCTGCGAGCCTCTCAGAGGCGCGCGCGTTACGTCAAGCAAGGGTCTTCCAGTGCAGGCGCTAGCCGACGAGTACCAGGTCGAAATGCCGATCGCGCGCGAAGTCTATGAGACCATCGATCGCGCGGCGGACTGACCTAGGCGCCCGCGATCCGCACCAACGTTCGCCCCGTGATCTTGCCGTCGATGAAGTCCTGAAAGGCGTTCGGCAGCTCGTCGAAGTCGATCGTGGAGCCTGCGATCTCGTCCAGATGCTGGGGCTTGAGGTCGCTTCCGATTCGCTCCCACACGGCGAGTCGCAGGTCACGGGGTGTCTCGACGGAGTTGATGCCCAAAAGACAAACGGCGCGCAGGATGAACGGCATCACCGTCGTGTTGAGCTCGTGACTTGCCGCGAGGCCGATGCTCGCGATGTTGCCTCCGTAGCCAACGGTTCGAGTCAGCCACGTGAGCGCTTCGCCACCGAGGTTGTCGATCGCGCCTCCCCACCGTGCTTTTTCCATCGGCCGCTTGCCGAACTCGACCTCGCTGCGAACCAGCACGTCGGTTGCCCCGATGCTCTCGAGATAGTCGGCCTGCTCGGACTTCCCGGTGAGTGCGACGACCTCGTAACCTCGGCCGGCGAGCATGTCGATCGCCAAGCTGCCCACCCCTCCCGTCGCGCCAGTGACGAGGATGGGACCCTTCTCAGGACGCTGGTCGTTTTGCTCCATTCGATGGATCGCAAGTGCAGCGGTGAACCCAGCGGTGCCCATCTGCATGGTCTGGGCAGGAGTGAGACCCTCGGGCACGGGAACGACCGCGTCGGCGGGGACTCTCGCGTACTCCGCGTATCCGCCGTCGCGTGTCTCGCTCAAACCGAAGCCGTTGACGAGCACGGCGTCGCCCTTTGCGAACGTGCTCACCTTCGAGTCGACGACGGTGCCGGCAAGGTCGATACCCCCGACCAAGGGGAACCTGCGAAGGATCCGACCTTTGCCCGTAGCCGCCAACGCGTCCTTGTAGTTGATCGTCGAATGGCTGACCTGAATCACGACTTCGCCATCCGACAGGTCGTCCAACGTTAGTTCCGTAAAACCGGCCTGAATTCCCCCGTCGGCCTCGTCGATTCGAAAAGCGCGAAATTCACTCATGTTGGTTCCTCACTGTGCCTTCACGGGACGGTCGTTGGTCTCGAAGGCAAGAGCCTCCCGCCAACGCCGACTCTCAGCCCTTGCGCTGCCGATACCTGGCAGATAGTGGATCTCGCCCATGGGCGCACCAGAGAAAGTCACAGATCTCAGCATCGAGTGGAAAGGTCGCCACCATTGAATCGTTCCGATGCCCCCTCGTTGGGACTGTTCGTGAGGAGCCTTTCGACTTCGCTTGTCAACGAGTGTCGAGACGTTGGGTGGTCGTCTAATCGACGTCACGCCGTCGTGCCCTAAGCTTCACTGCGTCTACCGTCGTCGACATGAGGAGCTTGCTGATGACTGCACCCGTTCAAGACCACTTCCTCCAACTCCGGTCCACCGTGCTCGAGGAAGGCAAGCTTCAACTGTCCCTCGAGGAAGTTCCGACTCCCAAGCTCGAGAACGGCGAAATTCCGGTCCGCATCGAAGCTTCTCCCATCAATCCGTCGGCTCTCGGGCTGTTGTTCGGTGTGGCCGACATGTCGACGGCAGAGGCGTCAGGAACCTCGGAGCGTCCCGTGATCACCGCCACGATTCCGGAAAAGCTGATGGGCGCCGTGAAGCCACGGATCGGCGCTTCGCTTGCCGTCGGTAACGAGGGGGCGGGTGTCGTCGTGGCAGCAGGCAAGGACCCCCCGCGCAGGCGCTGCTTGGGCGGACCGTCGGTACGATCGGCGGCGCGATGTATTCGCAGTACCGCGCGGTGCCCGCGAATCGCGAGATCAAGACGACGTTCGCAAGCTCGTATACGCGCGAAGTGTCTCTCGCGGAGGCGCTCACCCTCGAGGCGATCGCGGATTACGGACGACAGGCGACTGGGACCAAGTATCTGATGAACCCGAACAAGTCCTGAAAGCGCGAGCGCAGGGAATTGAACGAGCGATACGAGAGCTGGCGCACGCAAGCCGAAGAGGAGGCCGAGCGATCGGGAGCTGACGCGTGGCGTCGCGACCCGCAGTCGCAGGTGTACGACGCGGCACTGCTCCGCGAGCACACCGAAGAGCTGACGCGCATGCGCGAAGCCCGCAAAGCCATGGAGCTCATTCCGCTGCTCCGCGAAGCGCTTTACCGACATCTCGGCGAGCTCGCGGACCCCCGACTCTATGGAGCGACGCCCCTCGGGACGAAGTACATCGTCGAGGCGTTCTACGAAGAGGCGCTCGCATGCATCGCGTATCTCGCGGACCCATCGCAGACCGGCCTCGACCCGGAGTTCACGCTTGCTGGTTTCAAGCGCGCGGCACACATCTTCGGACGCTCCGCGCTCTTGCTGTCCGGGGGCGCCTCTCTTGGCTTCTTCCATCTTGGCGTGGCGAAGGCACTCTCGGAGCACTCGCTGTTGCCGGATATCCTCTCGGGCGCGTCGATGGGTGCGCTCGTCGCATGCGGCATTGGCGTTCGTACGGACGAAGAGATCCGCGTCCTCTTCGAAGACCCGAGTGTCATCCGAACCGATGCCATCAAGCGTCTCCCGACCCGGCGCGCGGCGGCCGAACGTGCGATGTACGACCCTGAACGCCTCGAAGAGGTCGTGCTTCACAACAACGGCGACCACACCTTCGAGGAGGCGCACGAGCGGACGGGTCGAACCGTCAGTATCAGCGTGTCGCCCACGCGCGAACGGCAAAAGCCACGGGTACTCTGCTACTACACCACGCCGAACGTCTTGATGACGAGCGCAGCCGTCGCTTCCGCGGCCATCCCCGGCGCTTTCCCACCGACGACGCTCCGCCAGCGATTGCCCTCTGGAGAAACCGCCCCGTACATGGGAACCGAAACCTGGATCGACGGCTCGCTCAAGGGTGACCTCCCGATGCGTCGCCTCAGCCGTCTTCACAACGTGAACCACTTCATCGTGAGCCAGGCCAACCCTCACGTCGCGCCCATTCGAAGCATCACGCGCCGGCGAGGCTCACCTGGCGTATCGGGCATCGTCGCATCCAGCCTTCGCACACAGGTGGCGCATCAGCTCGAGCTCGCGCGCGACCTCACACGTCGCACTCCACTTTACAGTGCCTTCGATGTCGCCCAGTCGCTTGCGGGCCAACCCTACGGCGGCGACATCGACATCCATCCGCGGCCACGCCCGTTGGCGCTCATGCGAGCGCTGTCCAACATCTCGCACAAGGAGCTACTGCGACACATCGAGGAAGGCGAACGCTCCACCTGGCCGCTCCTCGCGCGCGTGCGCGACCAAACCTGCGTCTCCCACGCCCTGTACGCTGCAATCCGCCGACTGTCGCGCGCCTGATCGCCGGCGGCCATCGTACTTCAAGCGGCTGGCAGCGCTTGTTCGACGCCGGCGAGCTTCTCTACGAGCTGCGCCTGTGTCTTCACGCCCAGTTTCCGCATCGCGGAGCTGAGAAGTCGAGACACGTAAGAGGACGATAGCCCAAGTCGATAGCCGATGATCTTGTTCGATTCGCCGGTGGCCGCATACGTGACAACTTGAGCTTCGCGCTCGGTGAGCCCGCGTGGGTCCAAGACCCGAAGCGCGTTTGGTTTCGCGATGATGAAGCGACGTCCGTCGGCATCGAACCAGTCGAGCAAGGTCCACTTGCCACGAACCAATCCCTTCCAGAGGCGGAGCGCCTCGTCCGGGTCGCTCCGCCGAAGTGGCCCGCGAGCTTTGTCGACGCGCTGTGCAGCATGCCGAATCGCAGAACAGGCCTCGGTTCGCTTCGCGTCTCCACAGGCGTGCGAGACAAGGAAACGTCGCGGGTCGATGATTGCCTCGCCTTGGAGCGGCAATTCGGTGAGGGGGGTACCGGCGGCTTCGTCGCCTTGGCCCAAGCTCCGCCGAAGACGATGCCCGGTTGAAAGGTGAACTTCGAGCATCTGCCAGAACGTTCGCTCCCGGCGATCGAGCTCGATGATGTCGTTGGATGCGATACTGATGTGCGGACCTTTGTAGTCGGGATCCACCGCGGTCAGAAAGAGGAAGTCCCTGCACCCTGTGCGACGAACGATCGCGTCGTATGCGTCAGGAAAGCGAGAGCGGCTTTCCGAAAGCGTATAGACCTTGCCACGGACACCCTCGCTTGCGCGTGCCACGACTTCGGGGCCGGCATCCCGGCCGGCGAGCATGACGTTCTTTGCCAAAGTTTCTGCGCCGGGGCTCACCGCCAGCTGACTGATGATCGGGACGCCGTCTGACGACCTCCCCGCAGCGACGGTGCCGTAAGACCCCAGCCCAAAGTCGAAGAGGTCGGCGCCAGCTCGCAGGACGTTCGGGAGCCAATCCGCGGCTTCGGCTTCGAGGTCGTACGCCGACTCAACGATATCGATGGCAGCGCTGGAATTCGCGTCCACTCA
>CBFCWN010000140.1:0-6615 GCA_965601515.1 uncultured Myxococcales bacterium
ATCGACCTCCGAGCCGGGCGGCGTCCCCGGCCCGTCGTCGCCGTCGCTCCCACAGGCGACCACGAGAGAAGAAAACACTAAGAAAATGAAACGCCTTATCCAACCCATGCGCCGCGTTGTATCACGATCGGTCGCACGCCAGACCAACCTGTGCCCTACCGCACAGGTCCCACGAGCCCCAAAGAGCGGAACGTGAGCATGCAACCCCGCGAAGTCGACGTCGCCATCCTCGGCGCAGGTTCCGCCGGCCTGAGCGCCTGGCGAGCTGCACGGAACATGGGCGCGTCCGTCGTTCTCATCGACCCCGGACCGTTCGGCACCACCTGTGCTCGGGTGGGCTGCATGCCGAGCAAGCTCGTCATCGCCGCCGCGGAGGCCGCGCATCACGCAAGGCAGGTTTCGGAGTTCGGCGTCCACTCCGAAGGCGTGCGCGTCGACGGGCGCGAAGTCATGGAGCGCGTGCAGTCCGAGCGCGACCGGTTCGTGGGTTTCGTGATGGAGGTCATCGAGGAGGCGCGCGAGGCGGGTGAGCTCATCGTCGGGCGAGGCACGGTGACCGCCCCCGGCAAGCTTGCGATCGACGACGGCACCGAGGTGGTGTTCAAGAGTCTCGTAGTCGCGACAGGCACGACGCCGTTCATTCCCCCGCCCTTCCGCGGCATCGAGCATGCCTTGTTCACGAACGAAACGTTCTTCGACATGGAGACGCTTCCAAAAAGCACGCTCGTCGTCGGACTCGGTGCCATCGGCCTCGAGCTCGGGCAAGCTCTTCATCGGCTCGACGTGCAAACCACACTCGTCGGCATTGGCGGTCAGGTAGGCCCGCTCAGCGATCCGATCGTCCTCGAGAACGCAGAGCAGACGCTTGCCGACGAGCTCGACATCCACATCGACTATGAGCTCACGTCGATCGAACCCGCGGGCGAAGGGATTCGACTTCGCTTCGTCGACTCGAAGGGCCGAGAACGCGACGAAGAGTTCGAAAAAGTCCTGATGGCCGCGGGCCGGAAACCGATGCTCGACAAGCTCGGCCTCGAGCACCTCGGCATCGAGCCTGGTGACGACGGTCGCTATGTGATCGACCCGGAGACGCTTCAGCTTGGCGATGCACCGGTGTTCTTCGCGGGCGATGTCAACGAGCTCCACCCTCTCCTCCACGAGGCGGCCGACGACGGACGCATCGCGGGACAAAACGCTGCGTCCTACCCGGACGTGCGCGCATCGTGGCGTCGAACCCCGCTCGGCATCGTGTTCAGCGACCCGCAGATAGGCGTGGTCGGTGGCGGCTACGCGGCGCTTGGCGACTGCGAAGCGGTGGCCGGAGAAGTGAGCTTCGAAAACCAAGGGCGCGCACGCGTGCAGGCGATGAACGCGGGCAAGGTTCGCATTTACGCCGACAAACACAGTGGAAAGCTCTTGGGCGCGGAGCTTTTCGGACCGCGCGTCGAACACCTTTCTCACTTGCTCGCGTGGGCAGTGCAGTCCGGCATGACCGTCAACGAGGCGTTGCAGATGCCGTTCTACCACCCGGTGGTCGAAGAAGGGATTCGCACCGCGCTTCGGAACCTCGATTCGAATCTTCGGCACGGCGATCCGATCAAGTGTTGGGTAACGGAGATGGGAGTCGGCTGCTAACGAATCGTCGCGAAGGCCGGAAGCTAGAAGACGAAGCGTCCCTTGCGTTCGTCCCATTGCACGGCGCGCTTCTTCGACGACGAAGCCGCGAAGCTGTCGTTCAAGCGACGGATCTTGCCCTTCCGTACGCCGAGAATGATGCCCGAGACCACGGCGCCGGTCAGGCCACCGATGACGAGCGGGGAGCCGGCGCGGATCAACGCATCGCCGGTCCGCGTGCACTCGTAGGAACTCTGGCCGTTCAACTCGACCGACTCACACTGGCTGCTCGCCGCGGGGAGCACGAGCGCGAGACCGACCGCGGCGGCCACCGAAGTGCCGATCAGCGCGTTCCTCGACCGCTTGGACTTCCGCTCGAGCTCCTCGAGCTGGAACTCCTGGTACGCGAGCTCTGGCTCGGGGTTCGGCTCCGGCAACCAAAGGACGATCTCGTCGTCGGCGCTGGCGCTGCTGCCGAGAGCGGTTGTCATCAGGGCAACGAGGGTGGCAACGGAAAGTGTTCGCATCGGTCTCTCCTTCGAGTTGGGTGCTGCACGAGTCTAGAGCCGACGCTTCGAATCGAAGTCCCATTCACCATGAATCCCATTCATGTGCCCAATCAGCGCGCCGACGCGATGAGGGAGAGGATCTCTTCACGGATCCACCGGTGCCCTGGGTCGTCGTGCATGCGGTCGTGCCAGTAGAGGAACAGCCGGGTCTCCGGGAGCGCGATGGGAGGCGAAAATACCTTTAGATCCAGGTGTTTGGAGGTCATCTCGGCCAAGCTCGTGGGGCACGTCAACAGGTGGTCCGTGCTCGCGACGAGAAACGGCGCGCTGAGGAAGCTGGCGACCTGTGCGGCGACGTGCCTGCGCTTGCCCGACTTGGCGAGGATCGCGTCGACCAGACCACCCGGAGACCCTTTCGGTGCAACAAGCACGTGGGTCTCTGCGAGGTACCGCTTGAGGGTCAGCTTGCCGCGAAGCCGCGGGTGGTCTTGGCGGGCGAGCACGGAAAATCCCTCGACGAGTAGCAGGCGCTGACGAATGCCGCGCGTGTCCTCGATGCTGACGCCGGGCACGGAACCTTCGCCAGGACCGACCGCGAAGTCGACGCTGCCTTCGATGAGCGCTTCGCCCGTCGCGGAGGCGCGGCCCCGCATGCGAATCGAGATGCCGGGCGCCACGTTGCCGAGGTGGGCGAGCAACAACGGGAGCATCGTCACCTCGGCGAGGTCGGAGGCGCCGATCACAAAAGTCCGTTCGGCCTCTGATGGATCGAATTCTCGGCTTGGAAGAAGCGCGGTTCGCAGCTCCTCGAGAGCCGCGCGCAACGGCGTTCGAAGCGCTTCAGCCTTGCTCGAGAGAACGTAGTCGTCGCCGGCCGCGACGAGAAGCGGATCGTCGAAGAACTCACGAAGACGGGACAGGCGATGACTCACCGCAGACTGCGTCACCCCGACCCGCTCGGCGGTCGCGGTCACGTTGCGGATTTCGAGCAGCAGGTCGAGCGTCAGCAACAGATTGAGATCGAGCCCGGACAGCGCCGCTTGGATCGAGTCCTTTTGAGATCGGGCAGGCATGAGCAACGCTCACGCTAGGCCTTCAAACCATGAGCTGCAAGAATGCCTGTCAGCCAAGCGCCAAATGCTCACCGAGGGCAAGCGCCCGCTTGATCCAAACCGCCACCAAAACCGCGCGAAGCGACCATCCGACGGTGCGGATCCAGTTGGTGTTGCAGAGGAACCGCCACGCGGACTCGTCGAACCCGGCGCCCAGCCGGTTGTGCATCGGCACCTGGAGAAAGGCGGTCGATGCCCACACGAGACCCACCAGCCCGAGGCCGACCCAGACCTCCCAGGTCTCGGCGTAGCGCTCCGGCCGAAGCACGAGCGCCACGGCGGAAAACGCCTCGGCAAGCATCAGCGGGCCGACGATGAGAGTGATGCGAGTCGAGTGGAACGAATGAAAGTCGGTAAACGCGTCGGGGTGGACCTTCGCGAACGACGGGTACTGCACCAGCTGAACGAACCAGATCACGGCCGTCATGCCGAAGGTCGAAAGCGCCTGAACCAGTAGCAGCCACATCGCTCGCCAAGCCTGGGGCGAGAGGAATCCGGAGCAAGGTCCTTGTCAACATTACTTTACAAAGTGTATAATAAAAGAATGTCGACCAACCGGGTGATTCCTTACGAGCAGCGTCCCGCCAACCGCGATTTGAGCCACATCCAGGGCGAGTACGGACTTCCCTTCGTCGGGAAGACGCTGGACATGTTCCGGGACCCGCAGCGCCTGTTCGCGCACTACTACGAACACTACGGCCCGGTCAGTCGCATCTCGATCACCGGCAACAAGTGCGTGTTGCTGCTCCACCCCGAGTACGCGCAGCGCGTGTTGATGGACCGGGAGCGGAACTTCTCGACGAAGATGGGCTGGCAGTCGGTGATGGCCGACTTCTTTCAAGGCGGACTCGTCATGCGCGACTACGACGAGCATCGGCTGCATCGCGGCATCATGACGAGCTCGTTCAAGCCGCCCGCCATGCGGGGGTACGCAACGCGTATTCAGACAATCGTCGAAAAAACGGTCGCTCGCTGGGCTCAAAGCGACGAGATTCTCTTCTACAAAGAGATCAAACGGCTGCTCCTCGACATTGCATTCGACGTCTTCTGCTGGGTCGACGACTCGGAGGGCACCGTCCCGAAGATCAACAAGGCGTTCACCGACATGATGGAGGGTGCGCTTGGCATCGTACGTCTCGACGTGCGCGGGCTTCTCTATCACCGCGGCCTCGAAGGGCGTCGGTTCTTGAAGCAGTTCTTCATGGACCTCGTCGACAAGAAGCGAGCCTCCGACGACGAGGACGTCTTCGCTTACTTCTGCAAGGAGAAGCAGGAGAACGGCGAGTACTACTCAAAGGAAGACATCGCGGACCACATGGTCTTTCTGATGCTCGCCGCGCACGACACCACCACCAGCGCCTCGACGATGGCGGCCTATCATCTCTGCCAGAACCCGGACCTTCAGTCCCTGCTCGCGGACGAAGTCTCGGAATGGCCGAAGGAGCTGAGCTTCGACCAGGTCTTTCACGGCACCAACGGGCTGATCTGCGTCTTCTACGAAACGATCCGGATGCACCCTCCCGTGCCTCTCCTTCTCAGGCGCACCATCCGGGAATGCGAGTTTGGTGGCGTTCACGTGCCGGCGGACACGATGGTCGTCATCCCGAGTAGCTACATCCACCGTTTGCCCGATTGGTGGAGACACCCGGACACGTTCGACCCGTCGCGCTTCTCCGAAAAGGTCAGCGAGCACCGGCGCCACAACTTCATGTGGATCCCGTTTGGTGGCGGCGCTCACAAATGCATCGGCATGCATTTCGCACGAATGCTGTTTTTGCTGACATTCCGGGAGCTCGTGGCGAACTACCAGCTCGAGTTCGCGAAAGACGACTACTACCCCGCGAAACTCCAGCATTTCCCGTTCACGAGGCCCTTGGACAACCTGCCGGTGCGGCTCGTGAAGCGGGTCCGCGCCACGCGCCAGCCTGAGCTCGGCGTCGGCGCCTACGTCGACTAAGCTTCTGCAGATGTCTTGCTCTCAGCCCCTTTCGGGGAGGCCCCAAGTCTGATGCAGGTCGAAGCACTCGAGCTTTCCGGTCTGTTGGTCATCGAACCCTCGGTGCACGGCGACGAGCGCGGCTTCTTCATGGAGTCGTATTCGCGCGACCGCTACGCCGCCGCCGGGCTTCCCCGCGAGTTCGTTCAGGACAATTTGTCCCTGTCTGCACAGGGGATTCTTCGCGGACTTCATCTCCAAAACCCCCATGGTCAAGGCAAGCTGTGCTCGGTGCTCGAAGGGGAAGTGTTCGACGTCGCGGTCGACGTGCGGGTGGGCTCGCCGACGTTCGGCCAGTGGGGGTCCGTCACACTCTCATCGGAGAACAAGCGTCAGTTCTACGTGCCGCCCGGTTTCGCACACGGGTTCGTCGTGCTCAGTGAGCGCGCGCTCTTTTCGTACAAGTGCACGGACTTCTACTCTTCAGAAAGCGAGCTTGGAGTGGCGTGGGACGATCCGGACATCGGAATCGAGTGGCCGATCGACGCGCCCACGCTTTCCGGAAAAGACGCGAAGAATCCTCGCCTGAAGGACATTCCAAAGGAAACACTCCCCTCTTATGCGTAACGTCGTACTGTTGGGTGCCGACGGCATGTTGGGCCGGTGTTGGGACGAGCTCCTCGAGGCGCGTGGAATCGCTCACGTCGCCACGACGATCGACGACCTCGACATCACCGACTCGTCGGCGGTCGAGGAAGTGGTGAAGCCCGGGACGGAGTGGGTCGTCAACTGCGCGGCCTACACGCTCGTGGACGACGCCGAAACCCACGTCGACCTCGCCAACGAGGTCAACGGATACGCGGTCGGGCGGCTTGCCAAACGATGCAAAGCCGTCGGCGCGAAACTGCTTCACTACAGCACGGACTACGTGTTCGACGGCACTGCGACCGAGCCGTACCGCACCGACCACCCTCGCAACCCGGTCAATGCCTACGGACACAGCAAGGCGCTCGGCGAAGAGCTCATCCAAGAATCAGGGGTGGAGCATCTTCTGGTGCGAAGCAGCTGGCTCTACGCGCCCTGGGCAAAGAACTTCGTCCTCACGATTCGGGCGCTTTCGGAAAGCCGGGAGGAGCTTCGAGTGGTCGATGACCAGCGGGGACGGCCCACCGACAGCCGCCGGCTTGCGGAGGTGAGCCTCGCTCTTGCTGACCACGGATGCAGCGGCGTCTTCCACGTGACCGACGGAGGCGAGTGCAGCTGGTTCGAGCTCGCGTCACTCGTTGCGGAGGTCACGAACCCGTCGTGCCGGGTGGTGCCTTGCGGAAGCGACGAGTACCCACGGCCCGCGCCAAGGCCCGCATATAGCGTGCTCGATATTTCCGCCGCCGAAGAGGTCGTGGGTCCGCTGATTCCTTGGCAGGAGCGGGTTCGAGACGCGCTT
>CBFCWN010000141.1:0-6592 GCA_965601515.1 uncultured Myxococcales bacterium
CGGGCTTTTCCTTCTCGACGAGCTTCTTCGCGCTCTTGATGGTGGTGACGTAGCCCCGCTCCTCGAGCTTGTTGTAGATGAACGGCTTGAAGAGCTCGAGCGCCATCTTCTTCGGAAGACCGCACTGGTGCAGGCGAAGCGCCGGGCCGACCACGATGACCGAACGGCCGGAGTAGTCGACGCGCTTCCCGAGCAGGTTCTGACGGAAGCGGCCCTGCTTGCCCTTGAGCATGTCGGAGAGCGACTTGAGCGGGCGCTTGTTCGGGCCGGTGATCGTCTTGCCGCGACGGCCGTTGTCGAAGAGCGCGTCAACCGCCTCTTGGAGCATGCGGCGCTCGTTGCGGATGATGATCTCCGGTGCGTTCAACTCGATGAGCCGCTTGAGGCGGTTGTTTCGGTTGATGACGCGACGGTAGAGATCGTTGAGATCCGACGTCGCGAACCGGCCGCCATCGAGTGGGACGAGCGGGCGAAGGTCCGGCGGGAGCACCGGGATCACGGAGAGCATCATCCACTCGGGGCGGTTGCCCGAGTCACGGAAGGCCTCGATGACCTTGAGCCGCTTGGCGTACTTCTTTCGCTTGGCCTCGCTGGTGGCCTCCTTGAGGTCGAGACGAAGCTGCTCCGCCATCGCGTGCACGTCGATGTCGCGGAGCATTTCGAGCACGGCCTCGCCGCCCATGCCCGCTTCGAAGGCGTCGTCACCGAACTCGTCGAGGAGATCGTGGTAGCGATCCTCAGTCAGGATCTCACCGCGCTCGAGCGGAGTCTCCTTGGGGTCCAAGCAGACGTAGCTCTCACAGTAGAGCACGCGCTCGAGGTCCTTGAGCGTGATGTCGAGGATGGCACCGATGCGGCTCGGCAGGCTCTTCAAGAACCAGATGTGAGCGACCGGGGTCGCCAAGGTGATGTGGCCGAGGCGCTCACGACGCACCTTGCTCTGAATCACCTCGACGCCACACTTTTCGCAGACGATGCCGCGGTGCTTCATGCGCTTGTACTTGCCGCAGATGCACTCGTAGTCTTTGACCGGTCCGAAAATCTTCGCGCAGAAGAGACCGTCGCGCTCGGGTTTGAACGTTCGGTAGTTGATCGTCTCGGGCTTGCGAACCTCGCCGTGCGACCATTCGCGGATCTTCTCGGGCGAGGCCAGCGAAATGCGAATCGCTGAAAACGCGAGCGGATCTTTCGGCTTTTCGAAGAAGCTGAAGATGTCCTTCATGACTTACTCTTCCTCCGCGGCAAGGACGTCGTCGGTGCGGCGTCCCAGCTGACTCGTCTCAACCAACTCGACGTTCAGGCAAAGCGCCTGAAGCTCCTTCATGAGGACGTTGAAGCTCTCCGGCAGTCCGGCTTCGAGCGAGTAGTCCCCCTTCACGATAGATTCGTACATGCGCGTTCGACCCTGCACGTCGTCGGACTTGACGGTCAGGAACTCCTGCAGCGCGTACGCGGCACCGTAGGCCTCCATCGCCCAGACCTCCATCTCACCGAGACGCTGACCACCGAACTGCGCCTTACCACCGAGCGGCTGCTGGGTGACGAGCGAGTACGGGCCGATGCTTCGTGCATGGATCTTGTCGTCCACCAGGTGGTGGAGCTTCAGCATGTACATGATGCCGACGGTGACGTCCTCGTGGAACGCCTCGCCCGTCCGGCCGTCGAAGAGAACGGTCTGGCCGTTGTCTTGCACGCCGGCAAGGTTGAGGAGCTCCTTGATCTCGTCCTCGCTCGCGCCGTCGAAGACCGGCGTCGCAAGCTGGAGTCCGTGCTTCCAGGTCTTCGCCATCTCGGCTACCTGTTCGTCCGGAAGCGCGTCGAGCACCTCGACGATGTCGCCGCTCTTGAATATCGAACGGATGCGCTCGCGCATCTGCGCGGCAGTCGCCTTCTTCTCGATCATGTCCTGGAGCTGGGTGCCGAGCAGATAGCCCGCCCATCCGAGGTGCGTCTCGAGAATCTGCCCGACGTTCATTCGAGAAGGAACGCCAAGCGGGTTCAGGACGATGTCGACGGGCTTCCCGTCCGGGAGGTACGGCATGTCCTCTTCTGGAAGAATGCGGCTGACGACACCCTTGTTACCGTGACGGCCAGCCATCTTGTCGCCGACCTGGAGCTTGCGCTTGATGGCGACGTAGACCTTCACCATCTTGATGACGCCCGGGGGAAGCTCGTCGCCCTTGCCGAGCTTGTCGATCTTCTCCTGGAAGAGCATCTTCACGGCATCGACCTGGTCGTCGACCTGATCGAGAATCTCGTCGGTCTTGCCCTTGTCCTTTTCGATCTCGATGTGCTTCCAGTACTTGTGCGGAATCTGATCGAGGTCCTCGTTGGTGAGCGACTGACCCTTCGCCAGAAGCTCCGTGCCCTTGTCACCCACGAGCTTGGCCGTGGTGGTGGCCCCCAAGAAGTGCTTACGCACGCGGTCGTGCGCAGAATCGACGATGATCTTGATCTCGTCGCTCATGTCCTTCTCGAGCTTGGCCCGCTCGGCTTCCTCGATCTGAAGCGAACGCTCGTCCTTCTCGGTGCCCTTCCGTGCGAACACGCGGGCGTCGATGACGATGCCGCTCACGCCTGGCGGAACTTTGAGCGAGGTGTCGCGAACGTCGCCGGCCTTCTCGCCGAAGATGGCGCGAAGCAGCTTCTCCTCTGGCGAAAGCTGGGTCTCGCCCTTCGGCGTGATCTTGCCGACGAGGATGTCGCCGGAGTTCACCTCGGCGCCGATGCGCACGATGCCCGACTCGTCGAGGTCCTTCAGGGCCTCTTCACCGACGTTCGGGATGTCGCGAGTGATCTCTTCCTTGCCGAGCTTGGTGTCGCGAGCGACGCACTCGAACTCCTCGATGTGAACCGAGGTGTACACGTCGTCCTTGGCGATGCGCTCCGAGAGAAGAATCGAGTCCTCGAAGTTGTACCCACCCCACGGCATGAACGCGACGATGACGTTCTGGCCAAGAGCGAGCTCACCGCGATCGGTGCTCGGGCCGTCGGCGATGACGTCGCCGGCCTTCACCGAGTCGCCCGGACGCACGATCGGCGTCTGGTTGTACGCGGTGTTCTGGTTGGAGCGCTGGAACTTGTTGAGGCGGTAGATGTCCGGGAACGCGCCGGCAAGCCCTTCGGCCTTGACGACGATTCGGGTGGCATCCACCGACTCGACCGTACCGTCCCGCTGAGCGACGACACAGACACCCGAGTCGCGCGCAACGCGACCCTCGATGCCGGTCCCGGCGATCGGCGCGTGCGTGCGGACACAGGGGACCGCCTGACGCTGCATGTTCGAGCCCATCAACGCGCGGTTGGCGTCGTCGTGCTCGAGGAACGGAATGAGCGATGCCGCGACTGAAACCAGCTGGTTCGGCGACACGTCCATGAGTTGCACGCTGCTCGGCGGCACCATCACGAACTCACCGTTGAAGCGAGCGCTGATGAGCTGGCCTGCGAGCTTGCGGCTCATCTTGTCGATGATCGCGTTGGCCTGGGCGATGTAGTGCCCCTCCTCCTCGAGGGCGGAGTACCAGCGAACGTGATCGTCGAGCACGATGCCGTCTTCGACCTTTCGGTACGGAGTCTCGACGAAGCCGTATTCGTTGACACGGGCATAGGTCGAGAGCGACGCGATGAGACCGATGTTCGGACCTTCCGGCGTCTCGATGGGACAGATACGACCGTAGTGGGTCGTATGAACGTCACGAACCTCGAAGCCGGCGCGCTCGCGCGTGAGACCGCCAGGCCCAAGCGCCGAGAGACGACGCTTGTGCGTAACCTCGGAGAGCGGGTTGGTCTGGTCCATGAACTGCGAGAGCTGGCTCGAGCCGAAGTACTCCTTCACGACCGCGCTGACCGGCTTGGCGTTGATCAGGTCGTGCGGCATGAGCGTCTCGATTTCCTGAGACATGTTCATGCGCTCTTTGATCGCGCGCTCCATGCGGACGAGGCCGATGCGGTACTGGTTCTCCATCAGCTCGCCGACGGCGCGAACGCGACGGTTGCCGAGGTGGTCGATGTCGTCGACGGAGCCGCGACCGTTCTTCAGGTCGATGAGGTGCTTGACCGTCTCGAGGATGTCGGTGTTGGTGAGCACGGTGTGGTCGAGACCGGGCTTCTCTTCCTCCTCCGTGTCCTTGTAGAACTTGTAGTTCAGCTTGAGGCGACCGACCTGGCTCAGGTCGTAGCGCTCCGGATTGAAGAACAGGTTGTTGAAGAGGTTGCGAGCGGTGTCGAGCGTGGGCGGATCGCCGGGGCGAAGGCGCCGGTAGATCTCGAGGATACCCTCGTCCTGTGACTGAACCTTGTCGACGAGCAGCGTGTCACGGAGGTAGCTGCCGACGTTGAGACCGTCGATGAACAGAACCTTGAATTCGTTGACGCCGGCCTCGCGAAGCGCGTCGATTCGCGCCTGCGTGACCTCTTCGTTGACCGCGAGGAGGATCTCGCCGGTGTCCTCGTCGATGACGTCCTCAGCCGCCACTTTGCCGATGACCTCGGTGAAGTCGATCGGCAGGTAGTCGAGGCCAGCCGCCTTGAGCTTCCGAATCGCGGCACGCGTGAACTTCCGGTTTTTCCGGACGAGAACGTCGTCGCCAACGGCGATGTCGTGCGTGGCACGCTGCCCTGGCAGAAGCTCGTACTCGATGGACTTCGCGTACTGCTCTTCACCGAGGATGTAGATCGTCTCGGTGTCGTAGTAGTAGTTGAGGAGTTGCTGCGTGTTGTAGCCGAGCGCCTTGAGCAGCACCGTGGCCGGCATCTTTCGCCGACGGTCGATGCGCACGTAGAGCAGGTCCTTCGGGTCGAACTCGAAGTCGAGCCACGAGCCCCGGTAAGGAATGATGCGCGCCTGGTAGAGCAGCTTGCCCGACGAGTGCGTCTTGCCGCGGTCGTGGTCGAAGAACACGCCCGGGCTTCGGTGGAGCTGACTGACCACCACGCGCTCGGTCCCGTTGATGATGAACGTACCGTTCACGGTCATCAGCGGGATCTCGCCGAAGTAAACCTCCTGCTCTTTGATGTCACGCACGGCACGCTCGGTGCTGTCACCGCCCGTGTCGTAGATGATGAGCTGGATGGTCACCTTGATCGGCGCGGCATAGGTCATGCCCCGCTGTCGGCACTCATCGACATCGTACTTCGGACGCTCGAGCGTGTACCCGCTGAACACGAGCTCGCTCGTTCCATTGAAATCACGGATCGGAAAGACGCTGTTGAAGACGCCTTGAAGACCGATGTTCTCGCGATCATCGCGAGGGATTTCCGTCTGAAGAAACTTGTCGTACGAGCGCTTTTGAATGTCGATCAAATTCGGGATCTCGAGGATGTGCTCGATTTTCCCGAAGGAATGTCGCATTCGAAAGTTCGTCTGAATCGTCGCCGCCATGAGAGAGACTCCCTACCGAACCACTGCTACTGGAACCCTAAAGCCAAGAATTAAGAGACACGTGCGCGACAAGGAGACCCTTAGGCCTCCCGCCGCGATGCGGAAAGTCGTGGAGGATGTGCTGCGCGTACCGGTGCTGCCCCGATGAGGAACCTAACCCCGACGGGCCCTCGTGCCAAGTCCCCCCGGCACAGGAATCCGACTCGTAACCCCATAGGGTTATTTGACGGTGACCTTGGCGCCCGCTTCTTCGAGCTTCTTTTTGATTTCCTCGGCCTCTTCCTTCGAGACGCCTTCTTTCACGACCTTGGGAGCGGCTTCGACCAGCGCCTTTGCGTCCGCGAGGCCCAGCTGGGTGATCTCACGAATCGCCTTAATGGCGTTGATCTTCTTCGCGCCGGCATCGGTAAGCTCGACGTCGAACTCGGTCTGCTCCTCCGCCGGCTCCGCTGCGCCGCCGCCCGCGGGACCCGCGACTGCGACCGCTGCGGGTGCCGCCGAAACGCCCCACTTCTCTTCGAGCTCTTTGACCAGGTTCGCCACTTCCATGACGGTCCACGAGCTGAGCTCTTCGACCATCTGTTCCACGTTCATGTTTGCCATTTTTGACTCTCCGCTAACCGTGCGTGCCACACGGTTCAAGTTGTTGTTGGATTACTCGCCCGCCTCTTGTCGGCGCTTCGCCTCGAGCACCAAGGCGAGGTTCTGACCCGGCGCGTTGAGCTGTCCGACCAGGTTCTGCATCGGCGCCATGAGCTGCGCGAGCAGCGAGGCGCGTATTTCGTCCTTGCCCGGAAGCGTGGCGAGCTCTTTTTCGACTCGCTTCGCGTCGAGCACCTGACCCTCGAGGAGGCCACACTTCACGACTAGCTTCTCGGGCTCGTCCTTCGGCGCGAGCTCTTCGGAGAACTCCTTACGGAAGTTCTTAATGACCTTCGCGGCCGCAGACGGGTCTTCGAAGCTCCACGCGATGGCGGTGGGGCCCACGAGGTTTGCGGTGAACTCGTCGTTGTCGGCGAGATCGGAGCCTTCGAGCGCCTTTCGCACGACGTTGTTCTTAACGACCTTGTACTCGACGCCTGCTTCACGGAAGCGCGAGCGAAGGTCGGTGATGAGCTCGACGTTCACACCTCGGAAGTCGACGAGCACGGTCGCGCTCGCGTTGCTGAAGCTCTCACGAACCGAAGCGACCTGAGTTTCTTTTTGTTCTCG
>CBFCWN010000142.1:0-6578 GCA_965601515.1 uncultured Myxococcales bacterium
CTGGATGCTTTCGAAGAACGTTTGCCCGCTGTTCGTGTTGTGCTCGGTGGCGACGATGAAGTCCAAGCCCATCGCGCGCGCGACATCCATGTTCTGCTCCATGGTGGGAGAGGCATCGCCGCTTTGTTCGGAGTGAACGTGGAAGTCGCCGGCATACCAGCGCGCGCCCGTCTCGAGCGCGCCCGGATCTCGATACGGCGCGCGCTCCTGGGGTGCGAGCGTTGCCTCCCTCCGAAGCGTCACGGTGACGCTGTAGCGTGCAGGCAGCTCGTTGATCTCCGCCTTGCCGACGACGACCTCCCAGGTGCCGGAGGGAATCGGGCCAGGGACATAGGTCCTCGAGGCAGCCTCGACCCCAACGATCGCGTTCTCACTCAGGCTACCGCCCCAACCACGAAAGCCGTTCGGGTCGTCGAGGCCCCAGTCGAGAATGTTCTCGGACGAGAGGTCCGAGTGTTCGACCTCGATCTCGACGATGCCCTCAGGGACCTCGAACTGGAGGAAGAAAAAATCCTCGTCGTCCATCGGCACTTCGTCCTCGAACACGATGGGCGGAGGGTCCTGAGCAGCCGCGGTACTAGACGTTAGAAAGACAAGGGCGAGACACCAAGACACGAAGCGGAGCATGTCGACGATTGGACCCCACATCGAGCCGGGGTTCAACCCTCAAACGTGCGACATCCGGTCTTGCGCAGGTGCTAGGCTCGATGCGTGTCTTCTGTCATCGATCTGCGCATCGACACCTTCACGCGGGACGGCATCGACATCCTTCGCGACATTCATTGGAACGTCGCGAAAGGAGAGCAATGGGTCGTGATGGGCCCAAACGGCGCGGGCAAGAGTTCCCTGCTGTCCATCGTTGCCGGCTACGAATGGCCCAGCCGCGGCGAAGCCGCGGTGCTTTCCGAGACGTATGGACGGTGCGACATGCGGGCTCTCAAGGAGCGAATCGGGTGGGTGAGCTCGTCGCTCTTCTCGTGGCTGCCCGCCCGACAAACGGCTCGCGAGGTCGCCGCGACGGGGATTCACGCGACGATCGGAAACTGGCATGTGCTCAGCCCGGAAGACCTCAGTCGGGCGGACGACGCGCTCGATCGGATCGGCGCCTCATCGGTTCGCAACAAACGCTACGGCGTCCTCTCGCAGGGCGAAAAGCAGCGCGTGATGATTGCACGCGCACTGGTGACGCGACCGGAGCTACTGATCCTCGACGAACCGTGCGCGGGGCTCGACCCGGGAGCACGCGAACAGCTCATTGGGGACGTCGATCGGCTCTGCGCGAACGCGGACGGTCCGACGCTCGTGCTGGTGAGCCATCACGTTGAAGAGATCCCGCCGCGTGCCACTCACGCGATGTTGCTCAAGGACGGACAAACGCTCGCCTCGGGACCTCTTCGAGACGTGCTCACGGAAGAGAACTTGAGCACGCTGTTCGACGTGCCCTTTTCGCTTCACGAAAGGCGCGGGAGGTTCGCGCTGATCGCGAACTAGCCCTTGTCTGCAAGCAGACCCTTGCCGGGCACGTGGTTGATCTCGAGTCGAATGCCGTCCGGGTCCTCGAAGAGGATCGAGTAGTAGCCTGGTGCCCACGCGCCGTCCTCTGGCCCATGCACGACATAAGCGCCGAGCGACTGGACGAGCTCGAACGCGGCGTCGACGTCTTCGCGTTCTCGGGCCCGAAAGCAAAGGTGATGGAGGCCCACTCGACCCTGTTCGAACCGCTCTCCCTGATGCGCCTCGGGCGCTTCGCGAATCATTAGGGCCGTACGGCCCCCGACGCAGTAAAAGGTCCCCGGAAAGTCGAGGACCGGCTTCAGCCCCAGGGCAGGCAGCAGCTTCCCGTAGAACTCGCGAGCCCGCGCGAAGTCGCCGACCGTCAAGACCGTATGCGCAATGCCGTTGATCTCCATGGGCTCGCCCCAGATGCTGCAACCGGCCGGAGCAGAGGTCAACGGCGCGACACTGCGGCGCGCATCCGCCATGTATAGTCCGCCCGAATGCTGAGCGAGCTCGACAAGGTCCTCGTGGCCGCTCTCACGCTGATTTTCATGCTCGGCATGGGCGCATCGCTCACGACTGAGGACTATGCGCGGGCCCTTCGACGACCCCGCGCGGTTCTCGTCGGGCTGATTTCGCAGTACGGCTGGATGCCGTTGCTCGCGCATTTCGCGATCCAGCAGTTGGGGCTGACTGGAACCGACGCGCTCGGGCTACTGCTCATCGCGTGCGCCTCAGGAGGCAATGCGAGCAACATGTTCACTTATTTCTCGCGAGCCGACTTGGCACTCAGCATCACGATGACCGCCGTTTCGACGCTCGCCTCCGTGGTGTTGATGCCGGTGTTCCTCTTCGTCTACGCGTCGTCGTTGTCGGAGACCCCGATGCAGGTCCCGTACCTCGCCGTGATTGGCACGCTCCTCGCGATGCTGGTTCCAATCGGCATCGGCATGTGGATCAGGCACCGTTCAGTGGAGCGGGCGCGGAAGGTCGAGCGGGTCGGTTCGATCTCCGGCGCGGTGCTGCTCGCAGTCCTCTTGGTGACGAGCGTCGCTGACCAGATTGAGCTCGTCACGACCGCTACGGACTCGACGATTCGCGCGTGTGTCGGTGTCGTGAGCGCGGGCATGTTCCTCGGCTACCTCGTCGCACGAATCGTTCGTCTGGGTCCCCCGCAACGTCATGCGGTGTCGCTCGAGACCGGGGTTCAGAATTCCCCGCTTGCGATCGCGGTCATTCTCGCGACGTTCCCGGCGGCGGACCAGGATGCCCTGCTCAAAGTCCCCTTCCTGTACGCGATGACCGCAATCCTCATCGGAACGATCGCGACGTTCATCTACCGACGCTTCCCTGATCTTTGAGTGGGCTACGAAAGCAGTCGGCCCACGCGACGGTACTTTCCTTCGAACATCTCGATCCATTCTTCCAGTTTGTCGAGCTCTTCCGCATCGAGTCCGTCGAGGTTGCCCGTGAAGAGCTCGGGGTCGAAGGCGACTTTCGCGAGCGCGCGCGTGCAGTCCTTGCCGGCAAACATCCCGTAGGGTCCCCCGGGACCGTAGAAGTCTCGACCGCGCCCGACGTCGTACACGTACCCCTTGATCCCAATCAGGAGGGGCTTTCCGGGGTCGCTCCCGTCAAAGGCTGCGAGCTCGACAAGCGTGTAGTCTCGCGCCTCCGCGTCCGGGAGCGGCGGAGGCGACGCTTTCTTCTTGCCAAACCACTTGGAAAAAAAGCCCACGGCCTACTCGGTCAACGCTCCCGCGCCGCCCATGTGGTAGCCAAGTGTCAGCGTCAGGTTGTGGGGCGGCCCGGGCCGGTTACGGCGACCAATGACGGGCGCGATGAAACTGTGCATGAACGACGACAACACGTTTCGCTCTCCAACCATCCCGCCGTAGAAGAGCGCGAGGCCGGGGGTCATGAGCATGACCAGCGCACAAGACATCATGAGCCACGCCGTATCCGCCTGATTGATCGCTTCCATCCCCAGTTTCTCCTTCGAGGTCGGCCGAGACCCCTCGGGTTCCGGCCGAGTTCGACCCGCTTTCTCACACGTTTCATCGCCCAATGTCTAGGACGCCAGGTACTCGAGCTCCCTCTCCGCGACGAGCTGCAAAAGCCCTGGGTTTTCCGGGAAAGACCAGGGGTGCATATGCGGGGGATTTCGGGTACAACGTCCCCCCGGTCAGCCAGATCCCTCCGAGGACGGCCACGGCCGATGACCCCGAGTCGACAGACAAGAGAGGCAAAAATCCATGGAATCCGTAGCTGAGTTCTTCGAAAAGTTTGAGTCCAAAGCCGCCGCCAACACCGACGCGGCGACCTCCCCGAACGCCATTTACCAGTTCAACATCACCGGCGACGGCGGCGGCGAGTACTACTTGGATCTCACCAAAGGCAAGACGAGCGACTTCGTCGGCAAGGGCGCGCACGACAGCCCCGGCGCGACCATCACCGTCTCGGACGAGGACTGGCTCGGAATGCTCAACGGCTCGCTGAACCCCATGCAGGCGTTCATGTCCGGCAAGATCAAAATCGACGGCGACATGACGCTGGCGATGAGCCTCCAGCAGGTGATGAACCTCGCGCAGGACTGATCGTCCTGCCGTTCGAACTCAAAGGGGTGGCTTCTTGATTGGGGAGCCACCCTTTTTCGTAACGCCATGGCAACGAATCGACCAAGCGACGCAACGCGAACTCGTCTGAGCCCCGAAGATAGGCGCGAGCAGCTTCTTCGTGTGACCTCCGAGATCATCGCGACCGACGGGGTCGATGCGGTCCGCATTCCGTACGTTTCCGCGGCCGCAGGAGTCACCCGGCCGGTCGTCTACAAGTTCTTCCCAAATCGGCACGAGCTGATCAAGGCCGTCCTCGAAGACTTCCGCGACAACTTCGCGGATCGCACACCGAACATTCTAGAGACCGAGGAAGAAGCGGACATCGCGAATATCGCGCGGGCGTTCATCGACGCTGCGTGCGACACGATTTCCGCGCGGGGCCCGGGCGGTTGGCAGATCCTTCGCAGCGCAGGTCACGATCCTGAGATTTCTGCGATCAGCCGCGAATTCCGGGGGCAAATCGTGCGACCTTGGCTCATTCCGCTGCGCGAGTTGACCGGAGTCGAAGACGAGGAAGCGATGGCGCTGTCGGACATGTTTCTGACAGGCGCCGGCGAGATTCTGCAGCGTTGGATCGATGGCGACTTCACGCGGGAGCAGGTCGCGACGCTCTTGGGACGCATCATCTTGGCGGTCCTGAACGAGTTTACGGAGTGAGCAGCGCGATGGTTTCCGATATCTTCGACGCCTCGAAGTGGACACGGGTTGAAGGGTTCGACCTCGAGGACCTCACCTACCACCGGGCGAACGACCAGGGCACGGTACGAATTGCGTTCAACCGTCCGGAGGTGCGCAACGCCTTTCGACCCAACACGGTCGACGAGCTCTACCGGGTCCTGGACCACGCGCGGCAGACGTCCGACGTGGGCTGCGTGCTCCTCACGGGCAACGGTCCGTCGCCCAAAGATGGCGGCTGGGCGTTTTGCTCGGGTGGCGATCAGCGCATTCGAGGCAAGGACGGCTACAAGTACGAGACCGACGCCGCCCTCGAAATCGATCCTGCGCGACTCGGTCGCCTGCACATTCTCGAGGTCCAAAGGCTGATTCGGTTCATGCCGAAAGTGGTGATCGCGGTCGTCCCCGGCTGGGCGGTCGGCGGAGGCCACAGCCTGCATGTCGTGTGCGACATGACCATCGCGAGCGAAGAACACGCGGTGTTCAAACAGACCGACCCCGACGTGGCGAGCTTCGACAGCGGCTACGGCTCCGCGCTGCTCGCGCGGCAGGTGGGCCAGAAGAAGGCGCGCGAAGTATTTTTCGTAGGGCTCAACTACAGCGCCCAAGAAGCCGCCGAGATGGGCATGGTCAACGCCGTGGTTCCCCACGCTGAGCTTGAAAACTTCGCGCTGTCGTGGGGTCGCGAAATCAACTCGAAGAGCCCTACCGCCATGCGGATGCTGAAGTTCGGGTTCAACATGATCGACGACGGTTTGGTGGGTCAGCAGCTGTTTGCGGGAGAGGCCACGCGGCTTGCATACGGCACCGAAGAGGCCCAAGAGGGGCGCGACGCCTTCCTCGAAAAGAGGCCACAGGACTACCGGAAGTTTCCATGGCACTTCTGAGCCAAAAGGCTGTCACGACATAAATGCAGGATCTGAGGTACACTCATTCCTCGGAAACACAGAGAATCGTGCCGATCGGGCACAATGGAGAAACGGAGAAAGTCATCTCAAACAAGATATTCGTAGGGAACCTCAACTTTGCCACGACCGACGAAGAGCTTCGCGAAGTCTTCGGTGAAATCGGTGAGGTCGTTGACGTTCACATTCCAAAGGACCGCGAATCGGGTCGCCCTCGGGGCTTCGCATTCGTTCGGTTCGCCGAAGAAGACCACGCCAAGCAGGCAGTTGAGCAGTTCCACGGGCGTACGGTCGGCGGGCGCCCTTTGCGCCTCGACATCGCCGAAGACCGCCCTCGCCCCCCGCGCCAGCGGCGCGATTTCAACTCGGACCGCGGTGGACGCGGAGATTCCGGTGGCGGTCGCGGACGCGACTTCGCTCGCCCCGACCCCGCTAGCCCTCCCGAGCCGGACTACGGGCGCAACGACTACCGGGACAGCTACGAGCGCAACGACTATGGCGACGACGGCGGCGGCCGAGGAGGTCGCTCGTTCGACAAGCCGAAGCGACCCAAGGGCAGCCGTCGCGGTCTCCGCGGCAAGAAGCGCAGCCTCTAGCGCCTCCTGCATTCAACACACGTTTAAAAATACTCGGGCGAGGTGTGAACCCCGCCCGAGTGCCCGTTGTGTTGTACCCCGAAGGAGTGTGATTCTCGACTTGCCCTGTCGACGGGTTGCTGATCAGCCGTCGACAGTCCTACGGTAAAGCTTTGGAAGCACGGTTGTCAACAGGTATTTTGGGTCACAAATTGCCAACGTTTCCGGGCTGTTGGCGCAGTCGGTGGAGCCAATGAAGGACCTGGTGGGGCCGTGTGGGCCGCCCAGCTCGGGCGCGCGTGGTGTGC
>CBFCWN010000143.1:0-6545 GCA_965601515.1 uncultured Myxococcales bacterium
CTGGAAAAGGATCTTGACGCGGCTCTTTGCGCGGCTGCGAAAGAGATAGCGAAGCCAGGTTCCTCGCGATTCGCTCTAGCGCTCGCAGGCGGCCAGGTCGGCGCAATCCGCGCAAACGCAGCCCTCGGTGAACGTGTTGCACTCTCCGTTGTCGCCCCCGGTCTCGCTCAGAAACGCACGAAGATGTCGAGCTCGGGCGAGATCGAGTTCAGCACCGAGGCGGGGACCACCAGACCCACGGGCTCGACGAAGAACGCTCCGTAACCGACACCGAGCCGGATGTTGGCTCGGTTCCAGGAGAAGACCGCTCCAGGGATGACCGCGAACGCGTTGCTGTCGAGGATGTCGGCCTCAATCCCGATGACGGCCCCCGTGTCCTCGTCGACGATGAACTCGCCGCGGACGACCGTCTGGCTCACGTAGGGCAGCCATCGGGTCGTCAGCGTAAGCGCGACCACCCGTGAGAGGCGCCACTCGAACATTCCGTAGAGCTGGAGCATGTCGACGACCGCGCTGCCGCTGATGTCGCTTTCGTAGGGCCGGGTCCCGCCGGTGGCTTGCGTCGCGGTGTACTGCCCCCCGACGTGGATACTGACGCGCGAGTTGATGCGCACCGACGACGTGACGCTGATGGGATAGACGAGCCAGTCGACGGAGCTGAACTCGTCGTCCGTCGTACAGACCTGGCCCCCAGGATTGACCGTCGGGTTCGTGCACGAGGCCAGGCGACCCCAAAGAAACTCGAAAGAAACGCTGAGCGCGAAACGATTCCGATTGATGAGAGTCGACTTGAACTCGATGTTCGGCGAGCCGATCGTCTCGAACTCGTCGAGAAACAGACCGGCAAGCCAGGGCAGGGTGTAGGTCGAGATCTGCAGATACTTGAAGATCCCGTAGCCGAGCTTCATCACTCCCAGGCGAAACTCGTTGCGCTCGAGGCTGTAGGCCGTGGTGTCGAGAATCCGTTCTTTGTACGTGTGGTACGCGCGGGCCGTGGACGGAACCCCTGAGGCACCGACGCTCATCGTACAGATGACCGCTACCAGGAGATGCTTCCGGAGGGAAGGGTGCATTCGCGTTCCTCGAGGCTGCAACTACAACCGTCATCTCCCGTGCAGATGGCATCCCGAATACCCTGGCGAAGGGTGTCGAGGTTGAACAGATAGACGAAGCTCGTGCCGTCATCGAGCTGCCACAAGATCTCGAGCTCTCCTCGACCGCGGAGACGAAAACTCCGCTCGATTGGGATTTGCTTGCCAGCCAACTCCAACGTGCCTGTCAGGACGAAGGTAGCCACCAGGTCGCGCAGCGGCTCGCCCGTCGGCACGGGCTCCTGTCCGAAGTGAACTGCAACCCCGCCGTCGTAGGAGGTCTCGAGGCGCGCGCCATCCAGCGCCGGCACGAACTTACAGGCCGTCGCATCGCCCCAAACCTCCGGGCGAATGTCTCCCGTATCGAGCACCATGGTGAGCTGCACTGCCCCGGCCGTTTCTGCGTCGCCGTCGCCAACCTCGGGGTCCCAGCCCGGGCAGTTGTGATTGATTTCGATCACAGCGTTGGGCTCCGGGAAGGCGCCGAGCCCTGGGACAACGAGATTGCCGTTTTCATCGCTGTTCTCGTTGAGCTCCACTTGGACGCTCACGATCACGTCGAGGAGCTGGTCGAACACCCTGGACTGCTCGAGCTGTTCTCGAAGCTCGAGCAGCTCATCGGCCACCGCCCCCATGACGGCGCTGCTGATCTCAGCCGACGGGTCGTCGTAGGCGACCACCACATCATCGAGCTCCGGTGCGTTGGGTATGTCGAGGGTTGGAGCGCAGGACGCCGCCATGACCACGCAGGGCACGGACAAGAAACGTAGGCAGGTGCGAAACACGACGCCCGGACACTAGCGCACCCGCTGCGTCGGTCCAGATCTACTCGGAGTCCGATCGATTCTCCCCGGAATCACCGGGTCGAGAGGCTCGAAACCGCGGTGGACGAACCGGGTACTCGAAGAATGCGCTGGCACCCGGTCCGAGGGCGCTTCATAACTCGATCGGTGTTGTTACGTCTCGCCATCCTCAGTCTGCTCCTCGTCGCGGCGGTGGCGTGCAAACACAACAAGCGAGCCAACACCACGGTTCGAGAGAGGGCCGCCTTCGACCTTCTGTGTGATCCGAACGACTTGCGGCTCGGGGTGATCGATACCGAGGGCGCTCGAAAGCTGGTGAGTCAGATCGCCGTCTACGGTTGCGACAAGAAGGCCGTGTACGTCTACTATCCCGACGCCGATACCTGGGTCATCGACGGCGCGATCACCGAGGTGCCGGCGGACTTCAAGTTGAAAGAAGATGCAGGCGACGCTCGCAACAAGAAGAGCCGGCGGAAAGCAGAGAAGGCCCAGAAGAAGGGCAACATGGATTCCGGCTACTGAGCCGGTCTGCGACCACGCCCGGGCTTCTGCGCGCGCAAAGAATTCGTCCATACCGCTTTGCGACCAGCTCCGCGGAGGATCGATCGAGTCCGGTGAGGCGCCCTGCAAAGTCTTCACTTGGCGGGGTTCGGCCCCTGGGTCTACCGTTCTGTCGGGTTCGTCACTGGACCCGCTGGAACGCAAACAAGGAGGCGTCGAATGTCTGGTTTATTTGTATGGCGACGCGCCGTGGAGGTGCTCGGAGTGCTCTTGTCGGTCCTCTGCTTGCTCGTCGTCTCCTCGTCGGGTCGCGCAGAACCTGTCGCTCTCGATGAGGCTCCGACGTCCAAGGAGGAGAAGAAGTCGATCACCGTTCCGTCGGGTACGGCCATGATGGTCAAGACGGGTACCGAGGTCTCGTCGAAGGACAAGCCCGGGCGGCGATTCAGCGCCACGCTTCAGGCCAACCTTCTCGCGGGCGATGAAGTCGTCGCCAAAGCGGGCACGGAGGTCTACGGGCGGGTGGTCAGCTCGACGCAGGTAGGGCGAGGTATCGTCGCATCGCACTCGAACCTCGTTCTCGGCCTTACCGACATCAACATCGACGGGACGATGTACCCGATTCAGACCGGAAGCTTCTCGGAGGAGTCGACCGGGATCATCCTGCAGAGAAAGTCGGTGGTCATTCCGGCAGGCAGCCTGCTCGAGTTCAGGCTCGCGGCACCGCTCACCGTGAAGAAATAGCCATCGCTTTCGTACGCCCTCGGTGGACGACGATTGGGTCGAAGCCTCAAACGATGAGACGCACGCTTCACAGATGGATCGCGCTTTTCGCCACTGGCCTCATCGCCTGCGGCGGGGTCGGGGAATACCGAAAGACGGGCGGCACGTATGCGGCTCGGGGTCCCGGCTGTGATTACCGCGTCATTCGAAATCGGATCGTGGAGCCCTACGAAGAGCTCGGCGTCATCGACATCGATGCGTTTTCGATGAAGCAGCTTCCCGATGACGAGGAGCGCTTCCGCAAGCTCGTCGGACCGACCGTCTGTGCCGCGGGAGGTCATGCCGTCATTCCAACCCTCAACGTGTACGGCCACTGGGTCCACGGAACCATCATTCGCTTCAATCCGGCAGAGTGCGCGCGTTGTGCGTCCAAGAGCTCCGAAGCCGATGAGGGATAAGGTCCGATGCTGACCGCACTGATCGTGATGCTCATGAACGCCGCGGGCGTCGCTCCCACCCCCGCGCAGATGCAGAAGTACGAGCTCGACTATCACGAGCGAATGCATCACGTCCACATCGACTTCTCGAGCACGCGCGTCGCGGTCCGCGAGAAGAACATCACGATCGGCCTCGGCTACGAGTACCACATCGATCGCCAGTTCAACGGGGTCTCGTTCGAGGTGCTCGGGCAGAAGCTGGGCCGCCTCCTGTTCCAGGGTCCGCAGGATTGGTGGGTCGGTGGGGGCATCGCTTGGTGGCCGATACGTCCCGTCAAAGTCTTCATGCAGGCCGGGGCGCTCTTCGACGACCTCGGCACCGCTGCACAGGCCCGGGTCGGAGTCGGCTACAACCTTCGCCTGTTCGTGGTCGCGGTCATGCCCTATGTCTACTTTCAAACCACGGACGGTGCGCGATCGCCGGACG
The DNA here is from genome assembly GCA_965601515.1 of uncultured Myxococcales bacterium. Lineage (GTDB taxonomy): Bacteria > Myxococcota_A > Polyangia > Polyangiales > Houyiibacteriaceae > SG8-38. Next base: position 4,043 of record CBFCWN010000143.1, read on the forward strand.
CGACCCCACTTCGTGGCTTCACCTGGGCCATCGGCGCACGGATTCAGTACTGAGGGGCCATGAGTCGCATTCAACGATTGCTCTGGATTCTGACCGTCCTCGCGACGGCCGCGTCGAGCCTGCTGGGCTGCAAAGGGCCTCCACCGACGAATTCCGCAGTCATTGCTCGGGAGCCAAATCGGCTTCTCTGGGGCGATACGCACGTCCACACCGGCGACTCCGAGGACGCTGGGCGGCCCGAGAATCGCCTCGCAGATCCGGATACCGCGTACCGCTGGGCCCGAGGTCTTCCGGTCGTTCATCCATACACCCGGGCCAGGGTGCAGCTCCAGATCCCGCTCGATTTTCTCGTCGTGACCGATCGCGCTGAAGGACTCGACAAAGCGGCCTGGAGCGGCGCGGTCGAGTCAGCGGAGACCCACTACGTTCCCTGCACCTTCACCACGTTCATCGGTTGGGAGTGGACCTCCGAGCGAGGCGGCCATGACCTTCATCGGATCGTTTTCATGAACGAGGGTGCGGAGCAGGCGCGCGAGCTCGTCCCATTCAGCGCGCTCGATGGCTCGGGTCCGGAAGACCTGTGGAGCTGGTTCGAGGAGACGCGCAGCCGACTGGGAACCGACTTCATCGCGATTCCACATGGTGCGAACCTCAGCGGCGGCGGGATGTACGCCGAGGTCGACGGTCACGGGCAGCCCGTCACCGCCGAATATGCGAGAGCGCGCATGCGATGGGAGCCGGTGGCCGAGATCACGCAGATCGAGGGCGACACCGAAACCCATCCGTCGCTTTCCCCCGACGACGAGTTTGCAGACTTCGAGGCGTTCTCCGGCGTGCCGAAAGAAGGCGAAGCCGACTATGCGCGTGCCGCCTTGTTGCGGGGGCTTCGGCTCGGCCAGTCGGTCGGAGTCAACCCTTTCCAGTTCGCGATGATCGGCTCCTCTGGGTCTCATACCGGCCTGGCCTCCGTGGAGGAAGACTACTTCTGGGGAGCGAGGCCGTCCGAGCTGGACCGAGTCGGCGCACAAGGCCTGACTGCGGTATGGGCCGAGGAGAACACGAGGGCCTCGATCTTCGATGCCTTCAAGCGCAAAGAGGTCTACGCGACCACCGGGCCGCGAATTCGCGTCCGATTCTTCGGCGGATGGAACTTCAACGCGAAGCAGGCTCGCAAAGCGAACATGGTCACGACCGGATACACCCTGGGCTACCCGATGGGAAGCGAGCTCCACGAGGCGCCTGAAGGCAAGGCTCCGAGCTTTTTGATGTACGCCGTCCAAGACCCCGAAGGGGCCGCTCTCGACCGCATTCAACTGGTCAAGGGCTGGGTAAACGATGACGGTGAGACCAAGGAGAAGGTCTACGACGTCGTATGGTCCGGCAGCCGCGAGCGCGGGCCCGACGGAAAGGTTCCCCCAGTAAGGAACACCGTCAATCTGGCCACGGCGAAATACGTCAACGTGGAAGGGTCACCGACCCTCTACGGCTTCTGGTCCGATCCGGAGTTCAGTCCCGAACAGCCGGCATTCTACTACCTTCGTGTCCTGCAGGTTCCGACGCCGAGACACAGCCTCTACGATGCGATTGCTCGAGACATCGACCCCGAGGAGACCGGACATCCGCCAACCCTCCAAGAGCGCGCGTACACGTCCCCCATCTGGTACACGCCCTCCGAACAGGCGCGTCCTTAGAACTTGCCGCTATTCGACCACTCGGAGCGTGGGGCGATCGTCTCGATGTTGCTCCAATGCTCGACGATTTTTCCCTCGGACAATCGCCAAATGTTGAACACTGCGACGGCCTCGTCGTCCGTGACCGACTTGGAATAGCTCACCACGAAATCGCCCTGGCCGATCAGCTTGAAGACGCACTCGCACTGCACGCCCGCGTCGTGGGCAAGCTCGATCCTGGCGCGCATGGCCTCTTTTCCATCTTCGAGCCCGACGGCGTGCTGAATCAGATCATCGGCGACGTAGTCGTCGAAGTTTTCGAAGTCGCCGTTCTGAAGCACCTCGGTCATGAACAGCCGGACCCGAGCTTTGTTGTATTCAGTGAGCTCGAGGTCGCGGACCTCGGCCGCGCCGTCGACTTGGCTGTGTCCCGAGGGCCCAGGCCCTTCGAAGGCGCTGATGACGTCCCAGTGTTCGACGATCTTCCCCTCGTCGTCGGTGTCGAACAGGTCCGTGGTGACCCACTGCGTCTCGCCATCGTTCAGGGACTGGTAGGCGTGCAGGAACACGTGCCGACCGTCCTCGATGGCCCGAACGATCTCGATCTCGCGCTTGGGGTTGCGTTCGATGAATGATTCGAAGAACGCGACGAAGCCCTCGGGCCCGTCCGCCACACCGGTGCTGTGCTGGGTGTAGCGATGCCCCGTGTGTCTAGCGATCGCCTCGCGCGGCCGGCCGTCTCGAATGCCCTCCAAGTAGATTCCTTTCGCGTGCTCGATCCGAATCGACATGCGCGCCATGGTACCGAAGATCGACCTGACGCGGATCGCGTA
>CBFCWN010000144.1:0-6468 GCA_965601515.1 uncultured Myxococcales bacterium
TACGTAGTTGTTCACATGTCGCTACCGGTCACCACTGCGTTGCTGTTCAGCGATCGTGGCTTTTCGTCTCCGTATCGCCGTTAGGCCTTGAATGGGCGCCGGTTTTGAAGTGTCATCCCGATCCTCGGGGAGGGCCCCGTCGAGTTCGTTGGCGGGAAGATGGACCGCCTGGAGCGAAAGGATGCGACACATGAAGTACGATTCTCTTCAAAATTTGGGTCTGCTCTTGGTGGGATCTGCGCTGCTCGTGACGAGCGGCTGCGTCAAGAAGGACGAGTACAACGCGGTCGTCGCGGAGCGAGACGAGCTCATGCGGATCGTCGAGGAGCAGAACGCTGTGCTCAACGAGCTCGAGGGTGACTTCGATCGGCTCGCCGAGATCTTCGCAGAGGAGATCGCCAACCAACAGATCGCGCTCGAGCAGCTGGTCGACGGGATCGAGGTCGAGATTCCTTCCGATGTCATGTACGAGTCCGGTTCCGCAACGGCGACGGTTGGGAGCGAGGGGCTCGAGTACGCCGCTCAGCTGGCCGAGTTTCTCAAAGGCACCGACTATTTTGTGAGCGTGATCGGGCACACGGATAACCAGAAGGTTTCGCGCAATCTTGCGAAGCGTTATCCGAGCAACTGGGAGCTCGCCGGAGCGCGGGCCGCTTCTGCGGTGAGGTATTTCGTCGCTCAGGGCGTCGACCCAACGAGGATGGTCGCATCTTCGCGAGGTCACTTCGACCCTGTTGCCTCCAACGACACCCCGGAGGGCCGGGCCGAGAACCGACGGATCGAAATCGTCTTGCGTTCCCTTCCCAAGTAGTCGTCTCGGTCTTCCGAAACATTTTGGATACGCCTCTGTACACCGGCCGCGAATTGCATAGGCTCGCCCGATGAAGTCTCGCACGCGTTCGTTCTCATTGGCCGCCCTCGCCGTCGTTGCCATGTTGACTACACCCGCCTGCGCCCGTCGGGCGGTCGGGGCGGAGGATGCGTCGTCATGGTCGCAGGCGAATAGCGTTGAAGCCCAACGGGCGACGCTCGAGACGGTCTTCTATCGAGGCAATCCGATGCCGGATGAGCCGGATGCCGAGGAGCGTGCCGAGGCCCGCGCGCGTGTGGACGCGGCTGCGGAGTGGGAGCGCGGGCTCCTTCAAGAGCTCTACCCAGACAACGATGGGCTTTGGGCGCTGGCGATTCGCGACTCGGATGGGGACGGCATCAAAGACTATCGAGTCAGCGACTACTACGGTCGCTTTCTCGAGGGAGATACGGACCTCGATGGCGACGGGCGACCCAACGTCCTCGATCTGGAGCCCTACGTACGCGATGCGGACGCCCCCAAAGGCTCCCGGAAACGAGTGGTTCCCGAGCATTTGAGCTGGCGTGCCTCCGGCAAGCCCTCTGAGATGGTGTCGATTCAGGATCGCCTCTATCGCGACTACGGGATCTTGCTCGTAGAGCGTTCCGCGGAGTTCACGCCGGGCCTAGCGCGCGCCGTCTCCGATGCAATCGTGCGCGTCCATCGAAAGGTGATTGGGCGTGACGGCCTCCCCACGCTGCGGCTCATCGTGACCGAAGAATCGTCCCTTCTCTTCGCCGACGCGGAAGAAGGTGCGGGGGATTTCGCGCAGGTGTTTCCCGCCACCGGCACGATGGAGATCTACCGGCGAGGCATCGAGGCTCCGCCGCTCGTGCAGCTCGGTTTCCTCTCGCACGAGGTCTCCCACGCCGTGCAGTACGGACTCGACTACGAGGCGCACCGCCGTGAGATCGTGGTCGACAACGAAGTGAAAGCGCCGAGGTTCCATGCGCTCGTCGCCAAGTATGGCTGGACCCGCCAGCCGGTGGAGGCCGATCCCACGACGACGTTCGAGCTGTTTCGACCGCAATACATCTCATCAGACGCCTACGAGTACGTCTACCGCGACGAGAGCCTCGCGGCTTGGGAAGAGTGGCTTGCGGCCATCTACGAGGAGGTCGGCGAGGACGACTACCTGACCGACCCGCGCATCACCGAGCTTCACATTCTCGGCGACTACTCGATCTCGAGCCCGTGGGAGTGGTACAGCGACGAGGTCATCGCCCGTGTCTACCTCGACATGTTTGCGACCCTTCGCCCCGGTTGCAGCGAGGCCGACGCGGCGCAGCTTCAGGCGACCGCCGAAGCCGAGGTTCTCGCTCCGGCATGGCCCTACTTTCGCTTCGAGAACGCCCGCGGCGCGCCGTTCCAAACGTATCTCCAAAAGGAACAGCCGATCCGCCCGGTGGATGCCAAAGAGATGGCGCGCCACTACATCGCAGGCAGCGAGCGCTGCCTCGACTGACAGAGAAGGGGACACGCGGGGCACCCAAAACCCAAACCATTCCGGCACCTTGCAGAGCGACCCGCGCGTTTTGCGGCGGCTACTCCAGGCCGGCCGCGAACTCGCGGATGGCTAGGCGGATGGCTTGGGCCTCGCCGACTTCGATGCCCGATTGCCTTTCGACCCAGTCCTGGATTGCGGCCACGGCTTTCCGTTCGTCCTCGTTGAGACGCAGGCTGGTCTGGTAGTCCCGGAGGGTTTTGTGCTTCTTACGGGGTCTCCCCATGGCTTCACTTTAGCGAGGCAGCATACCAAAAGGCAACTTTCAGACGCGGTGAATGTTTTTGGGTTGCATTAACATTCAATGAGACTCTACTGTATACATATGGAGGCTACACGAGTTGGGATGCGCTACGGAGTCGACTACCAGGATCCGGAAAAAGGGTTCGTCGAGTATCGAGTTGTGTGGTGCGGGAACGGTTTTGCGGTGACGGAGAACGGTCGAGTCATGGCGGTGTATCCGTTCTTCGACATCGCACGGTCGCACGTGGAGCAGAGTCTCAACCCTTGCCTCATTTATCGGGTCTACGAATACTAGAGTGCCTGACGCCCAGCGTCGGGGATGCCATGCGTACACCTGTCCGGTTCGAGGTCGTTTCCCACGGTAGCGATACCTATCGAGAGGCAGTCGAGCTTCGTGACGACCTGCTTCGGAACCCGATGGGCATGGTGACCACCCCAGAAGAGCAGATTGCCGAACGATCGTCGACTAGCGCGTTTTAGATTCCCGGGTGACGTAGGCGCACGCGGAAGTGAGCTGCTCGATGAAGTTCGTCCGTTCGTTGGCACAGGCGAAGTGGTCGCCCTGAACATCGAACCGCTTTGCGTTTGGGATCGCGGCTGCGAGTCTTTCCTGTCGGCGGGTGGGGACGACTTCATCTCGTGTCATGACGACGACTGCGGTCGGTACCGTGATCGACGACGCCCAGTTGCGGGAGGAAAACGCGAGCACCGCGCGTGTGGCCTGAGCGAGCGTGGCAGGGTCGGAGTGCGACATTTCCATGCGCATGTACTTTCGCGCTTCGGGAGAGCGGACGCCCCGGAGCATGCCCTCGATGATTTGCCCACGTACCAGCCCCGGTGCAATGCGTGCGCCGACCACCGCGCCGGGAAGAAGGGCGCGCGTGAGGACCGGGTAGCGGTCCGGGGAGAAATGCTGGGCCGTCGCGCAGAGCACGAGACCGCTGACACGGTCGGGATGACGACTCCAACAGAGCTTGGCGATGGGCCCTCCCATGGAGTAGCCGACGGCGATCAGTCGGTCGACACCGAGCGCCTTGGCGACTGCCATCGCGTCGTCTGCGCAGTCTTTCAGGCGAAAGCGTCGTGTTCGGATGCCCTGGCCGTGGCCGCGATGGTCGACAGCGATGAGATGGTATTGGTCGGCGAGTGCGGGAAATGCCTGAAACCAGTTGAGCGGACCGGTTGCTCCGAGCCCGTGGAGCAGCAGCAGCGTCGGGGCGCCAGAGGGGCCTTCGACCTCCCAAACGCGGATCCGGCCGCGGCCCTCCAGCTCCAAGTAGCGTGCTTCGCCGGGGATGCGTCGGCGACGTGAGGGTTGGACGGTTGCAGTAGACTGTGCAGGCACGGCGCTAGTTTGACCGCATCACCTGCTCAGTGCGAGCGCGAACGTGGGCCATGCTGTGCTCCTGCAGGCGAGTCGCAGCGAGTTGCCGGTACACGGGGCCAAGCTGGTGGGCGTTGACGGCGTGGGAAAACGCTTCGTAGCAGCGAGAGCCGTCTCGATCGTTCTGCAGGCAGTCGAGCAGGTGATTCATCGCGTCGGCCGGTTTCGACAGCTGGGAATGCGAATAGAGGTAGAGGTGACACTCCTCGGCGTTCGTCGGATGAAGGGAGACACACTCTTCGGCCACACCGCTCGCGGCCTTTTCGCGCTTTGTCGCGATGAGGGCGTACAGCAGATGGTGCGTGTAGCGCGGCTCTGTCGGGGCAAGCTGTCGCGCTCTGGCTAGAGGTCCGATCGAGTCCTCTTCTCGTCCCGTCTTTCGATATGAGATGCCGAGCCAACCGTATGCGTGGGGGCCCTCTGGATTGCGAGTGATGGTGGCGCCGTAAAGAGTCTCGATGTCTTTGAAGTCTCCGGCCCAAGAGTAGAGGTTCACGGACAGAAATACGACGTAGGCGGCGACGGCGATCGTCTGGGCCGTACGGAGCCGTGGAAACTTCAGCCAAGCCAGGCGCGCGGCCGAAGCAAGCGCGGCGGCGAGGCCGACCGACGGAAGATACAGGTAGCGGCCGAAGCCGGGCCACAGCATCGAGGCGATGAGGCTTGCGGGGGCGAGGGTGATGGCGAACCAAAACAGGCCCCACGCGATCACGGGCGCTCGTTTACGAATGGCGAAGAGCCCAGCCGCGCACGCGAGAAAAAGGATGCCGAGAGCGGCGAGGGCGACCGGCGAGAGGCGACCGAACTCGTCGGACAGGAAGCGTAGGTAGAGGCGTCTGGGGCCAAGCGCCCCGAGAACGCCCTCGAGCTCGAGGGGGCCTAGGTACTTGAGCGCGGTCCACACATGTGCCCCCCCGTCGCTTGCGCGGAGTCCGCCGAGCACCGTCGTTCGAATCGCGAGGTAGGCCGCGCCTGCAGCGGCTAGCGGAGACATGCGGACGATGCGCTGGGTGAGACCGACGGAATCGTTTCGCTCTGGCCATAGCCAGAGCGCTGGGAGCACCATCAGAAGTGTTTCTTTGCTAAGCAGCCCCGCCAAGAAGAGCAGCGCTGCAAGTGTGTGTGCAAGGGTGCGGGACCATCCGGTCTCGGTGCGGAGTGCGCGGCGCCACACGAGAATCGCGGCAAGGCCGTATGCGGTGCAAAAGAGATCAGAGCGTCCGTTAATCCAGATCTGAGCGGTGTTCGGGTGAGGGGAGAGTGCAAACACCGTCGCGCCGAGCAGTGCGAATCCCCAGTGCCCACCAAGCAGCACTTGGAGGAGGACGAACACCAGGGACACGCACAGCAGGTGCATGATCAGGTTGGTGACGTGGTACGCGAAGGGGTCGCGACCGGAAATCGCGCTGTCCCAAAAAAAGCTGAGAAGCGTCACTGGGCGATACGTGTCTAGGCTCCCGCCTTTCGACGGGTCGGCTGAGACGAACATCGTGTGTCGTGCGAAGATGTCGGGGATGTTCGCCGGGTCGTGGATGACGGTGCCGTCGGCGATGACGTCGATGTCGTCGTAGACGAACTCGTTGTCGAACACCGGCAGGCTCGCCACCGTCGTGGCGGCCAAGACTAGGAAAAGCCCTCCCGCCCGCTGCCACCTGCTTCCCACCGCCGCGATGCTCCACCTCCCACCCCCGCCTGTCAAAAATCGGGGACACGCGGGGCCCCCAAAACCCAAGCTGTTCCAGATACTTACAAACCAACCCGCGTGATTTGCATGGCGCAGTGCACGTTCCAGAGGCCGCGCGGCCTGTTGAAACTCGCCGGTTTTGCAAAACGCGCGGGTTGGTCTGCAAATGGTTGGGACTGTTGGGGTTTTGGGGGCCCCGCGTGTCCCCTAGTTGCAGCTGGTGTCGGAGCCGGTGGCGAAGACGTTGGTCCAGTAGCTGCGGTACCTGCCGCCGCCCGTGGCGCGGCCGAGGCCAACCACGACGTAGCCTTCTCGAAGCATGTTCGCGTTGTGGCCCGGTGAGTTCACCCACTGGTCGAATGTGCGCTCGGCGTCTTCGTTGCCGGCGGCGATGTTCTCGCCGAATCCGACCGACTGGCAGCTTTCGAAGCAGGCGTCGCACGCGCGGGAGCTCGGACTCGACCCGTTGAGACCGGAGTGGTCGAAGTAGTCTTGGTCGCGCATGTCCTCACTGTGCAGCTGCGCCGCTCGGTTCAGCGACCAGCAGGCGGCCACCGGTGAAAGGCCATTGTTGGCTCGGTGCTGGTTCAGTAGCTCGAGGAAGCGCTGTTCTTCGGCGTCGAGCGCCACTTCCTCCGAGTCCGAACCGTTGCAGGTCGGACCCGAGTTGTTACCGATGCCGAGATTCTCTCCCAATCGCGAATCACCAAACGGCGAATCGTCTCCGCAGCCGTTGGCGAGCAGCCCCATTGCGACGATTAGCCAGACTCGTTTTCCCATGCGTCACCCCCGATGCGCTGACC
>CBFCWN010000145.1:0-6455 GCA_965601515.1 uncultured Myxococcales bacterium
TCGTAGAAGCTCATCGGAGAAGCCTTTCGTACTCTGCAAGCACGCGCGCGAACACTTTTCGTTCGTCAAAGCGCTCCTCTGCCATCAAACGACCTGCGGCGCCCATGTCACGCAGGCGCTCTGGGTCTCCGAGCAGCTCGAGGATCGCATCGGCCAGGGCCGCGGAGTCACCGACCGGGAAGAGCAGGCCGTTGACGCCCGGGTCCACCGTTTCGCGACAGCCGCGAATGTTGGTGACGACGCACGGGACACCCATCGCCGACGCCTCCATCGGTGCACGGGGAAAGCCCTCCCGGTACGAAGGTAGAGCAAGAACATCCATGAGCGCGTAGAGCTCGGGCATGTCCTGACGCATCCCGAGGAAGTGGCAGCGCTCGGCGATACCGTACTTCTCGGCGATGTCGGGGCGAAGCGCATCTGGCTTCTCATCGTCGTACGGACCGACGATGAGAAACTGCACGTTCGGCTGGTGCGCCACGATCTTCTTCGCGGCCTCCAGCAGATCGAGGATGCCCTTTTCCTCCACCAACCGACCCACGAACCCCACCACGGGCGCATCCGCGTCGAGCCCGATGTCCCGACGGAGCTGGTCGAGTGTGTCAGCAGGCAGGCGGTCCCGGTCGAAACGCACGATGTCGATGCCGTTCCCGAGCCACTTCAGATCCTCGGGCTTCGCGATCCCCTCATCGACCGCCGTCGCGATGTCTTCCCGGTTCTGCGAAAGGATCACGTCGGAGCAACGAGCCGCGATCCACTCCATGAGGATGTAGAAGCGACGAGGAAGCGGCTTCGTGCCCTCGTGAAAGTAGAACCCGTGCAGCGTATTGACCACCACGGGGACCCCGCTGATCCGCGCCGCGAGCTGCCCCAGAAGCCCGGCCTTTGGCGTATGCGTATGCACGAGGTCAAAGCGCTCACGCCGCATCACCCGGACGAGCGCAACAAGGGCCTTCAGATCGGCCACGGGCGTGAAGCGGCGAGTCATGGGCACGTCGAAGTGCGGGATGCCGTGGGACTCGATCAGGGGCACGTCGGGCCCTGGAGCGCTGATCGCGACCACGTCGTACCCGTCTTCCCGAATCCACTCGAGCTGATTCAGCAGCAGATAGCGCAGCGAGAGATCCACGGTCGTTACGTGTGCCACTCTCGGGGTCGAGTTTTTCCCGCCCGTCGCCGCCATCGTTGGGGCGGTAGCACGCTTGATCGCGACGCTCCAAACTCGAGGCACCTTTCGCCGCGGATTTTGAGGAAACGATCGCCTCATGATACCTGGAGCCATGGCCAATTTCGCGCTTCTGGGGGTCGGCGGGTTCGTGGCCCCGCGCCATCTGGCTGCCATCCGGGACACGGGCAATCGGCTGATCGCCGCATGCGATCCGTTCGACTCCGTCGGGGTCATCGACAGCTACTTTCCTGACGCCGCGTTTTTCACCGAGTTCGAACGGTTCGACCGGTTTCTCGAGAAGCGGCGACGCGAAGGCCCTACCAACACGGTCGACTACGTCAGCATCTGCTCGCCGAACTACCTCCACGACGCCCACGTACGACTGGCCCTGCGGCTCCATGCCAACGCGATCTGCGAAAAGCCCCTGGTCATCAACCCGTGGAACCTCGACCAGCTGCAGGCCCTCGAGCTCGAGCATCGCGCCAACATCTGGACCGTGCTTCAGCTTCGACACCTGCCCGCGCTGATGAAGCTCCGCGAGCAGCTCCGTCAGAACCCGCCCAAGACGAAGAAGGACGTCCTTCTCACCTACATCACCCGACGAGGGCGCTGGTACCACCACTCTTGGAAGGGCGACGACGCGAAGTCCGGCGGCCTTGCCATGAACATCGGCATCCACCTCTTCGACATGATGCTGTGGCTGTTCGGCGACGCCGCTCATCTCGAAATCCATGCTCGGGAGCCCGGTCGCGTGAGCGGCATCATGGACCTCGAGCACGCACACGTGCGCTGGTTCCTCTCGGTGAACGAGGAACACCTTCCCGACGAGGTGCGAGCCGAGGGCGGCTACGCCTACCGCTCCGTCCAGATGGACGGCGAGGAGATCGAGTTCTCGACGGGCTTCAAGGACCTCCACACGACGGTCTATCGAGAGATCATGGAGGGCCGCGGGTACGGCATCGAGGACGCACGTCCTGCGATCGAGCTTGCGTATCGGGTGCGTACACAGCCTGTCGAACGACCTCGCGATTCGGTCCATCCGTCGTTTTTCCCGACGTCTTTGCCGTAGCGTTCTCGACCTGGACACCCCCTGATCCCGACCTATGCTTCCGCCCGCGTGGCTTGGTGGAAAAAGGGCTGTCTTTCCGTCGTTCTCGGCTTGGTGTTGCTCGTCTTTGCTTTTTGGCTCGTCTACGGTGGGGCGAAGGAAGAGATGGACGGCCAGGTGGTGCCGCAGCCGCTCGACCCATCGCACGTGGCGGCCCGCGCCGAAGGTCAGGAACGTGCGGCGCCCGGCGCCAACCGGATTCTGTTCGGCGATCTCCACGTGCACACGACGCTTTCGGTCGACGCCTTCATGTGGAGCCTGCCGCTCATGGGCGGGGAGGGGGTTCACCCGCCGTCCGACGCCTGCGACTTCGCCCGGTTCTGCTCGCAGCTCGATTTCTACGCGCTTACGGACCACGCCGAAGCGCTCAACCCTCGCACCTGGGAGATGACCCGCGAATCGGTCCGACAGTGCAACGCCGTGGCCGAGGGGAGCGACCAGCCCGACGTCATCGGCTTCACCGGGTTCGAGTGGACGCAGGTCGGGCTCACTCCGGACGAGCACTACGGCCACAAGAACGTCCTGTTCAAATACGACACCGACGATCAGCTTCCCGCGCGGCCCATCGCAGCACCCGGAATCACCACGCGCGCCTTTTCGAACCTGAGCGCGCTGTGGCCGCTGCTCACGATTCCGATCCGGTCCTTCCCTCGTCAGCAGCCCTATCTCGACTTCGCTCGCCACATTCGTGAAAACGGTCGTTACCCGGTGTGTCCCGAGGGCTACAGCAGCCGCGAGCTACCCGCCGACTGTCGAGAAAGAGCCGCCTCCCCCGATGTGCTCTTCGATAAGCTGCACGATTGGGGCTTCGATACGCTCGTGATTCCGCACGGCACGACGTGGGGGTTCTACACGCCGCTTGGCTACGCCTGGGACAAGCAGCTTCGCAAAGACCTCGACGACGAGTCGCTGCAGCGTCTCGTCGAAGTGTTTTCCGGCCACGGCAACTCCGAAGAGTTCCGCGATTTTCGTTCGGCTGTCGTCACGGACGACGGGCTCGAGTGTCCGGCCCCGGTCGAGGGGTACCAGGCGTGCTGTTGGCGCGCAGGCGAGATCATCCGCGAGCGTTGCGACGATCCAGAGTCCGCCGAGTGTGAGGCGCGCGTGCAAAAGGCGAGGGCGGACTACGTTCGCGTCGGGCTCGCGGGTCACATCACGATTCCTGGGGAAGACGTTCCTGACTGGCAGGACTGCGGGCAGTGCGTCGACTGCTACCTGCCCGCGTACCAGTACCGACCGGGCGGTTCGGTACAGTACATGCTCGCGAAGGGGGACTTCACCGACCCCGACGCCCCTCGACACGCGACGATGGGCTTCCTTGCTTCGAGCGACAATCACACGGCCCGTCCCGGCACGGGGTACAAAGAGTTTGCGCGCCTTCGCATGACCGAGGCTCGCGGTGCGCCGGACGAATCGTGGCGCGCGTCGATGTTTGGGGAACGCGGCTTGCCGGAGCCCGAATCACAGACGTACACCATCGATGGCTTGATGGAGCGTCCGCCGTTCGAGCTGATGTGGATGGAGCGCCAGGCCTCGTTCTTCATCACCGGCGGTCTGGTCGCGGTGCACGCGAAGGAGCGCACGCGCGAGGCGATCTGGGACGCAATGCAAAGTCGCAACGTTTACGGAACGTCAGGCGACCGCATTCTCCTGTGGTTCGACCTCGAGAACGGCCCCGACGGCGCGCTTCCCATGGGAAGTGAGCTCGAGTTCGGGAAGGCTCCGTCGTTTCAGGTACGGGCGGCGGGCTCCTTCGAGCAGAAGCCAGGGTGTCCGCCCGACGTCGTCCAGGCCCTTGGTGAAGAGCGTGTGCAGCACATCTGCGTAGGCGAGTGCTACCACCCAGGCGACCGGCGACGGCGCATCTCGCGAATCGAGGTGATTCGCATCCAACGGCAGGCGTCGGAAGACGAGCCGGTCGCTGACCTCATCGAAGATCCTTGGAAGACGCTGACGTGCCCGCCGGAGGACGAGCTTTGCGTGGTCGAGTTCAGCGACCCCGAGTACCCGAAGCTCGGACACGACGTCCTCTACTACGTGCGCGCGATTCAGGAACCGACCCCCACCGTCAACGCGGCCAACCTTCGATGCGAACGAGGCGACTGCGAGCCCTGCTATGGCAACTATCGCACCTCTTGGAGCGACGACTGCCTGGCCGACGCCGAGGAGCGCGCATGGTCCTCGCCGATCTTCCTCGAGGCGGGTCCTGAGCCATGATTCGGCCCTGGCTCTTGGCCGGGGGCATGCTCGTGGGCGCAGCGCTTGCGGTCTTCTACATCGCACGCGCTCCCGAAGCGTTGCCGCCGAGCGCAAATGCCGTGGCTTGGGTTCACGGGCGTCCCATTGCACGCGAGTCCTATGAGAGCGCCCTTCGCGCCGTCGCGAGCGATCGGAAGGGCGGGGCGCTCGAACCGGGCGACGCCGAGCGCGTGCTCAACCGACTCATCGATCAGGAGCTTCTCATCGACCGAGCGATCGAGCTCGGTCTTCACGAACGGGACCCGCAGCTCCGCAACCAATTGGCGACCGCGATGATCGACTTCCTCGTACGGCGTGCCGAGGACGAGGCGACCGACGCGACCGAGGACGAGCTTCGCGCGTTTTACGAAGCGGAGCGGTTCCGATTCGAGCGCGCGCCTCAGTATCGGGTCGCCGTCGAGGGCACAGCGATGCCGATTCCGGGCGGGTTCCTCCTCGAGAAAGAGCTGGCCCAGCGCCTCGGCCCCAGCATGGCCGAGAAGGTCACGGAGATGCGGGTGGGCGATTCCGTCGCGAGCGCCGATGGTGCCTACCAGCTCCGGCTTCTCGATCGTCGGGCGGGCGAGGTTGCACCCTTTGACGAGGCACGCGAGGCGGTCCTTGCGGCGTATCAGAGACACCGGAGCGAGGTGGCGGTCCGGGATTTTTTGAGCCTTGCGCGAAAACAGACCGACATCGTCGTGGAGCTCGATTGATGCGGCAGGCCGTCGTCTTCGCCGTGCTCGCACTGATGGTCCCTGCTTCTGCAGCAGCGCACCAGAAGAGCGTCTCCTATTCGAAATGGACACTCCTCGACGACGGTGCCGTTGCTCAGGCGCGCGTGCGGTGGCTCGAGCTCACGAGCGTTCCTGAAGCCCTCGGCGACGCCGCAGCAGAGGTCGATCGCGAACAGGTGCTCGCGTACTTGCAAGAACGGCTGACGTTGGAAACCGACGGTCAGGTGTGCCGACCGCGAGAAGGAAGCGAGGTGTGGCTACCTTCGGACCCGGGATGGATACGCGTCGAGTGGCGCGTCGAGTGTGAAGGTGCTCCGGAGCGTCTCCGCAGTCGCCTCTTCACAACGCTCGCAAACCACGTTCACCTCGCGACGGTGTTTCGCCCGGACCCCTTCGACGTCGTCCTCTCTCCGACGGCGCCGGCCGCGGAGATCGCCGGCGATGGCGAAGGGGTCACGCGCGGTGTCGCCGACTACTTTCGTCTCGGCGTCGAACACATTCTCACGGGCTGGGACCACCTCGCGTTCCTGCTGCTGCTCATCGTCGTTGCGCCACGGGTCCGTGATCTCGCCGTGCTCGTCACCGGCTTCACCGTCGGTCACAGCATCACGCTCGGGGCGGCAGCGCTTGGTCTCGTCATCCCCAACGCGACGGCGGTCGAGGCGGCGATCGCGGCATCGATCTTGGTGGTCGCGCTCGAGAACGCCGGTGTCGACCGATCACCGAGCGGTCGGCTCGTGGTCGCGCTTGCCGTCGCGCTCTTCATTGCGGCGGCCGCCTTCGGCCATCTTCCTGCCTTCTGGGGAATCGCGCTCTTCACCGCCTGCTACTTCGGTCTTCTTCGCGCGCTCGGCGACGACACCCGCCTGCGCTGGGCGATCGCGTGCCTCTTCGGTCTGGTTCACGGGCTCGGGTTTTCGAGCGTGCTCGCCGAACAGGAGCTCTCGAGCGCCGAGCTGGTGCGCGCGCTGCTCGGGTTCAACCTCGGAGTCGAGGCGGGTCAGCTCGCACTCGTCGTGCTCGCATGGCCCGTCCTCCGCTTTCTGCAATCGCGCGAGCGTGGTGAGCTGCTCGTCGACGTCACGTCCGTTGCCGGCGCGGCGCTCGGCGTCTTCGTGCTGGTGGTGCGCGTCTTCGGCTGAGCTCAGATGAAGAACGGCCCGGTGACCTCGTAGGTGATTCCACCTTCGAACGTGCCGAGCGTTCC
>CBFCWN010000146.1:0-6347 GCA_965601515.1 uncultured Myxococcales bacterium
TCGTCGCCGATCGACGTATTGCGACGAATGATGTCGGCAAGTGTCGTGTTCTCGATTTCGACGATTTCCTCGGCGGGGAGGGCGCTCTGGTACCAATACCGGTCCCCATCCCTCAGGGCCTCGAACTGCATCCTGAGGACCTCGAACAACAGCCGTCCCACGTGGCCGCCGTTGACGGGATCCTCCGCGATGGCGCCCACCCACAGGTCGATGTTGTTCACGCTGCCGTACACCGCGGCGAGGGTGCTTTGGATGTCCGGGTCGGACGAGATCTGGTCGAAGTCTGTCACCTCACCGAGCCCGAGCTCGAATCTTGCAGACGCGTAGTCGGGCAGGCCGTGGTCGCGTCCCCGCTGGATGTTGAGCGACACGAGGTCGAGACCACCGGCTGTGGGTGGACCAAACAAGAAGTTCCGAAGGCCATCGACGACCTTGACGTCGATGGCGGACATCTCCTGAGCCGCGAGACCTCTGAGAAGCGGCTCGATCCCGCCCTCCGACAGAATGCGGTCCGGTGCGAAGAAGGCGTCCCGAAGGGATAGATGACCAAACGAAATTTCGTTGCCGTCCGCGTCGAGTCGCAAGAGCGTGTCGCTCACCGCGCTGTGCCCGAATCGATAGGCCGCCGTGGAGAAGCAGTTCCGAATCGCCGGGCTCACGAGGTACTGGTAGCCGCGGTACGGCGCCAACGCGTCGGGCCCCAGCAGGGCAGGAAGAAACTCTTCGTAGGTGATCTGCTGCATGAGACCGCCGACGAAGGCGCGAGCACGTTCGTAGAGCTCGTCCCCGGACAACGACGGATCGACCGCGGCGAGCTCGGCCACGCGTCGATTGTGTTCTCGGACGAACAGCGTGTGCATCGCGGTCAGGCCGACCTGCTCGTTCGCCCGCACGTCCCCGGCGAAGAACAACGAGGGCCCCCCATCGCCAGCGTTGGGCAGACCTTCCGTATTGAAAGGAAGAAGATTGCCATCGCTCACCGCCAAGCGCCCTGTGCCGTCGTTGGTGCGGAGACTCTCGGCTCGGTCTTGGTCGGATCCGTAGACGTTCGACGCGTCGATGTAGTGGGTGATCTGATTGATCTGCTGGCGCGGAAACTCCTCGCTGATACCGGATGCCGAGTGGTGTACCGAGCGGTGGAATTCGATCTCTGCCTGCCCTGTGTGGTCAGGGTCGAAGAATGGATCGCCTGGCTCAGCAATGATGGGGTGTGATTCCTCTGGCTCGTGCGCCTCGGTCAGATCGATGTCGTGGTCTAGGAACTGCCCCCACTGCCAGACGAAGTCGCTCGCACCGAGTGCGTTGGGCGTAGGCTCCTTCTGCGCGCAGAGCGCGTTGCTGACTTCTCGCGGGGAAGGGCGACTCGCTCCCGCCATTGCGGAAATCCCGTCGGCGTACGAGCTGCTCATCTCACGGACGAGCGGAGTGTGCGCTGCACCAAGAGTGTGGAAGGTCTCGTGGTTGCCCGTTCCGTCGATGCTTCGAAACTTCTGCGTCGGGTCGCCGTCGATCGGATCGAGGCCGCCAGGGTCGAGCCCTCGGTTGGGGTCGGCGTCAGACGTGCAACCGACGGCGAAAGCGAGGAGCACGGCCAAGGCCGCCCACGAAGGCTTTCGGGGGAGCGGGGGCAGTCGGTTCATCGGGACATCGAGCGAAACTCGGGGAAGCTTCCGTATATCGAAGATCCAGCGTACTTGGAAGACGCAACGGGGACGGCTAGGTTTCTCGGACCCACATACCGATTCCGGCCGAGAAGTGTGAGCGAAATTACTGCGTCTAGGCGTTCACCCAGGCGCTGATACCCACCGCGATCAGCGGAATCACGAAGAAGACCAGGACGATGTAGCCGAGGGCAACCGATTTGCTCTTGCGAGTGAGCCTCGCGAGCGCCTCGGCGTTTCGCAGCGGAATGTTCCGAAATATCGGTATCCCGTAGATCACCACCACCCCGAGTACGTTGTATGTGAGGTGAACCAGCGCGATTTGAAGCGCGGGAAATGCGGCCGCACCCGTGACGGCGGTCGCCGCGAGCAGTGCTGTGATCGTCGTTCCGATGTTCGCGCCAAGCGTGAACGGGTACACCTGCTTGAGCGTGAGAATACCCGCGCCTGCCAGCGGGACGATGAGCGACGTCGTGGTTGATGAAGACTGAACGAGGATCGTGATGATCGTTCCCGAGAGGATTCCCGCGACGGGACCGCGTCCGATCGCCGCGTGAAGAATGTCCTTCGCGCGTCCAACCATCAGTCCTTTGAGGAGCTTTCCGATCCAGGTGATCACGAGAACGATCAAGACGATCCCAACGATGATGAGAACCACCCCGCCGACCTTTGGGCCAAACCCGCTTGTGAGTTCCTTCATGAAACCGACTAGGGGTTTGGTGAGCGCCTTGATGACGTTGAAGTCGGACACCGCGACCGACTTGCCTCCGAGCATGCCTTCGGCGAGCCATCCCCCGATCTTCTCGAGCGGATGAAATGCGATCTCGAGAGGCAGGAAGATCACGACGCTCCACAGGTTGAAGAAGTCGTGCACCGTGGCGGCTGCAAAGGCCCGCTCGAACTCATCGTCGTCGCCGACGTGTCCCAGGCTGACGATCGTGTTGGTGATCGTCGTCCCGATGTTCGCCCCCATGATCATCGGAACTGCAGTGGAGACGGGCAGCCCTCCCGCTACCAAGCCCACGATGATCGAGGAGACCGTGCTCGACGACTGAATGAGCGCCGTCGAAACGGTGCCGATGATCAAACCCATGAAGGGATTCGTGGCGAACTGAAACAGCTCTGCGGCCCGGTCCGCCGTCGCCTGTTTGAAGCCCGTCCCGATCAGCGAGACCGCAACGATGAGCAGGTAGACGAGTACAAGAACCGCGATCCAGCGAAACGCCGGACGTTCCCAGAATGCGCTCTCGGGGGTGCTCGCGCTGACCGTGGGTTCTGAGGCGCTCACGCAACGCGAAGTCTGCACGAAGCTGCGGGCCCATAAGTGTCATCTCCGTTACGAGACAGGGCGTCAGCAGAGCCGGACGGCGCCTCGCCGGGGAGTTGCCGCCGCCGCAGCGCAGCTCTAGGACCGCCACATGGCCATTCTGATCGAAGCGCCCAAACAAATGGCTGCCGACGGCAACAAGCCGAAAGTCATCGAAGAATTCGTAGGGCGCGCAAACTCGGGCCACACCGACTGCAGCGTCGCCCGCATGCAGAGCCCTCAAGGATGGACCGAACCCAAGCAGACACCCGAGTTTGCTGAGTACACCGTTGTGCTTCGCGGAATGCTCTTGGTCGAGAGCGAGGCCGGCACCCTCGAAGTCAACGCGGGCCAGGCGGTCGTCGCGCCCCCTGGAGAGTGGGTGCGCTACAGCTCGCCAGGCCCTGAGGGGGCGGAGTACGTCGCCGTCTGTGTGCCTGCCTTTTCGTACGACACCGTTCACCGCGAGTAGTCATGCGCGACTACCGCGTGCTCGTTTCGATTTTCATCTTCGTGGTCGCCGCGCTGGCGGCGCCGAAGGGCGTGCATGCGCAGCCGACCGAGGTCGCTTTTCTCGACGGCGACGGGCAATGGCAATGGATCGAGGTCCCTAACGGGTCTGCGTTCGCCGCCAAGGCCGGCGCACCGAGCGAGGACCGCGCGGGTCCGTTCAACGTGATCTACGAGGACATCGAGCTTGCCACGGGGCTCGGGTTTGATGATCCTGAGCTCGGCGAAGAGCGCCGCGACACCCTCTGGGCCGTGCTCGACTACATCGGTCAAGTCATCGACGTGCCCGGTGAGGCCGACCTCTTCATTCGTGAATCGCAGACCGACGGCGGAGGCGCCCTGGCTTCAGCCGGGCCATTCCTGATTCCGGAGAGCGGTTTTCAGTCCGGTCTCGTGTTCGAGCATCTCACCACCGGCGTCGATCCCTCGCCCACGGTGCCGGACGGCACGGTCACCGTCGACTTCGGCTTTCCTTGGAATTCGGGTCTAGGGCCGGTCGGTGAGGACGAGCAGGACCTTTTCACGACCCTTCTTCATGAGGTCACCCACTCGCTAGGGGTCCTCTCGGTCGTGGCGTCCGACGGTCGAAGCGCGGTCTTCAACTCCGGCAACCTCGGGCTCTTCTCCGTCTTCGACTCGCTCTTGATCCGAGAGTCAACGGAGGTGCCAGTCTTCCTCGACGGCGGTGAAGTGAACTCCACGGCCGACGATTTCGTCGCGGCCGGCGACCTCGTGTTTGCCGGCGAGCGCGCACGTCGCGTGCTTGGTTTCTATCCGCGCGTATTTGCGCCGCGCACGTTCTTCGAGGGGAGCAGCATTGGACACTGGTCGTCGCTCAATGGACGTTCGGTGATGCTGCCGGCATTGAGTCGCGGGAGCGAGCGCCGGCAGTACGAGCCGTGGGAGGTGCAGGCGCTCGCCGACCTCGGCTACGAAGTCTTCGCCCCGGAGCCGCCGCCCTTGCCAGTGGGCGTTGAGGCGGAGGTTCCCTTTGGCTCCGATTCAGACGACGCCGACGAGCCGGTTGGCGCGCTCAGTCCTGGAACAAGCTCAGGCTGTGCCGTCGAGTCGAATGCCCGGTCGCGCGTCCCGTTCTGGGCGGTGTTCTTGGGGCTGGTGGCGCTGGGGCGCCGGACGCGGCGGCGCATACATTACACGCAATAACGGCGAGATTCCGTTTCGGTAATCCGTTAGTTTACTGTTTGTTGTTTTAAGCCGTTCCTGTGATAGGAAAAGCCGGTTCAGATGACTGACCGCACGTATGACTTCATCGTGGTCGGCGCCGGATCTGCCGGCTGCTGTCTCGCGAACCGGCTTTCGGCGAACCCGAATCACCAGGTGCTTCTTCTCGAGGCGGGCGGGAAGGACAACAACCCGCTCATCAAGATGCCCATCGGCTTTACACAGCTGATGTACGACGAGAAGACTACCAACATCTACTACACGGAGCCGGAGCCGCACCTCAACAACCGAAAGGTGAACGTCGTGCGCGGCCGCGTCATGGGCGGATGCAGCTCGATCAACGGCATGGTCTACATGCGAGGGCAGCGGCAGGACTACGACGACTGGGGCGCGCTGCCCGGGTGCGAGGGATGGACGTACTCGACGATGCTTCCCTACTTCAAGAAATCGGAGAACTACGACGCGGGTCCTGAAGACGAGTATCACGCCAAGGGCGGTGAGCTGAACGTCACGCACGTGCAGATGAAGTATCCGATCAGCGATGCGTACATCGAAGCGGCGGTCAGCTGTGGAATACCCCGCAACGAAGACATCAACGGCGAGACCCAAGAGGGGATCGGCTACGTACAGGTCACCATGAAGAACGGCCGGCGGTGGAGCTCGGCGGATGCGTTTCTGAGCCCGGAGGTGAAGCGGCGTCCGAATCTCACGATCCTCACCCACTCACTCACGCGCCGAATCCTGCTCGAAGGAAAGAAGGCGGTTGGCGTCGAGTACCAAGACAAGAAGGGCCAACTGCATCAGGCAAAGGCCGGGCGTGAAGTCATCGTGTCGACCGGTGCGTACAACACGCCGCCGCTTCTCGAGATGTCTGGCATTGGCAACCCCGAAGTGCTCTCCGAGCTCGGCGTCGAGGTGCAGCACGAGCTCCGAGGGGTGGGCGAAAACCTGCAAGACCACCTTCAGCTGTGGGTGCAGCAGGGCGTGAAGACCAAGCAGTGTCTTTCGGAAGACGGGAAGTTCCCGAAGGTCGTCTGGAACGTGCTCAAGTACCTGTTCACCAAGAAGGGGCCGCTCACGATGCCTGCGTGCAACGTCGGCGGCTTCGTTCCGAACGAAGGTGCGGAACGGCCGATCTTTCAGATTCACTTCACGCCCGGTGCTGGCGGCATGGACGACGAGGGCAACATGATCGCCACTCCGGATCCCGGCGTGAACTCTACTATCACCACCGTTCGACCGACATCACGGGGCAGCGTGCACGCGCGCACCACCGACCCGAAAGATCATCCGAAGATCCTTCACAACTACCTGTCGACCGACTCCGATCGCGCGCTCGCCCTCGAGGGTTTCAAGCTCCAGCGACGCATCTTTCAGTCTGAAGCGTTCAAGCCACACGCGACCTACGAGATTCTTCCGGGAGACTCGGTTCAAACCGACGACGAGATCATGGAGTTCTGGCGAAACGAATCGATGAGCGTCTACCACCCCGTCGGTTCCTCGAAGATGGGCCCCGCAGAAGACCCGCTCGCCGTCGTCGACAAGGAGCTCAAGGTACATGGCATCGAGAGCCTGCGAATCGTCGACGCCAGCATTTTCCCGCTCCTTCCCTCCGGGAACACCCACGCCCCGACGGTCGCCGTAGCCGAACGCGCCTCCGACCTGATCCTGTCGAGCTAGGGACACGC
>CBFCWN010000147.1:0-6204 GCA_965601515.1 uncultured Myxococcales bacterium
CGCAGGGCATCGAAGGAGCCACGCTTGCGGAGATCGGCCTTCCCGACTCGGTCCTGGTCCTGACGGTCGTTCGGGGCGAAGAGGTTCTTCTGGCGCGAGGCAAGACACGCATCGAGCAAGGTGATTCCTTGCTGCTCTTGGTCGAGGACGACAAAGCCTTGGAAGACGCACGAAGCATCTTGGTCAAGGAGTAGCTTCCGGGCGTCGCCTGGATGATTGTCGCCGGGACGACGACGACGGGGGTATCGACGATGATGATGGCGGGGTGGACGCCGACAGCAGCTCGTGAAGCGGGTTGTTGAAGCGCGGGCCGCGACCCAGCAGATCCGAGTCGAGGTCGTCGAATCTATCGCCCTCACCGCGGGTCGATTCAACGAATTTCGCCCTGGGTTTTCCGGGCTGCGGGCCCGTGTGCCACATCCGTGGGATAGACCTGAAACGAAGCGAGCGCCAAGAGGTCGGCCTCGTGAGCGAGGAGACTCCATGAGACTCGGGTCAATGGCGCCGCGGCGAACAACTCAGCTACTGTCGGCCCTGTCGATCGCAACCTTATCGGTCGCGGTGGTAGGGGCAAAGCGTGTCCGGGCCGACACGATTACCTTCGATGAAGCGCTCGCCCTCGGGGCGATGACCCCCGAGGTGGCCGAGCCGCGGGACATGCTCGAGGCGCGTCAAGCGGGTGACCAGAAGATACGCGGGACCGCCGACACCACCCACCTGTTCTTCATGCCGGGAGGCCTGGTCTCGCCAAGCGAAGCCAGGGGCTTCGACATGCAAGCGACCATCACCCAGGGCTGGAACCTCCGCGGTTTGGGCGGCGCACGGCGAGATTCGGCGGGCCACGAGCGCGAGGCCCTCGAGGCCACAATCCGAGCCCGGGCCCTGCGCACTCGGCTCGATGCGGCACGTCGATGGATCGATCTGGCGACGCTAACCCAAGTCGCCACGAGCCTGGAGGCTCGGATCGCCGGATTGGAGGAGCTCGTCGCGCAGCGGGAGCGCGCGCTCGCCAACGGTGTCGGCACCTCGCCGGCGGTGACCGAGGCGCGAGCGATCTTGGCCGAGCTTCGACAACATCGTCTCGACATCGAGGGGGACGAGTTCGCCGCTGCTACGCAGCTCGCGGTGGCAGTCGGCCGAGAGCCCTCGCAGGATCTCCTCGAGACCGCAGGCGGGTCGCCGGACCCACCCTTGCCGGATGCATCGGAGATCCGGACGCGGATCGCGGACGTCGACCGAGCACCCGATGTCGTCGTCGAGCAGCTTCGCGAAACCGCCGCGCGGGCCCGGGTGATCGAAGCGTCGGCTGAGTACGCCCCGGTGTTGACTCTGGGGGCTCAAGGAGAGCGGAGCGCGTTCGGATCATGGGTCGTCTACGGAATCACAGGCATCGCCTTCCGCGGGCCCGGTCAAGAGAGACGTCTCACTTCGGTTGCGCATGCGCAGGCTGCGGGAGCCGCGGCGAAAACGCTGAGCGCAAAGCTTGCTGCGCGCGCCGAGCTCGAAGAGGCGTTGCATGAGCTGAGGCACACTTCGGAAGTGTTGAGGCTCTTGGAGCAGGAGACACTTCCCGCGCTCCGCCAATTGGTCGCAAGCCGCGAACGTGCCGTCGCGTTGGGCGAGGAACCGTACTTCGCCGCCCTCGAAGCACGCGATCGCGTTTTTGCAGCAATCGAAGCGACGCACCGGGCCCGCGGCGCGCAGACATGGGCGCGGATTCACATGTGGCTCCTCTTGGCCGAGCTCCAGAGTGAAGGATCCAAGCCGTGAAAGGAACGCCGGTCGTCGCCCTGCTCGTGGTCGGCGTCGCAGCCTGCGCTGCCGAACAGGCTCCCGCCGAGAAATCTGCGCCTCCTCCGCAGGCTACCGCATCCTCTCGATTCGTTCCGGTCCGCAAGCCAGACGACACCTCGATCCTCGAGGCGCCTGCCATCATGCGCGCGTCCGCTGCAGCGTTTGGCGAAGTCACGCCGCCAGCGCCGCTGCGGATTGCTCGGGTGCACGTGCAGGTCGGTCAGTCCGTATCCGCAGGAGACGCGATCGTGGATGCCTACATACCGGAGGTGCTCGATGCTGCGGCGACGTATCTCTCGTCCGCTTCGCGCGCGCGTACCCACGAAGAGCGCGCGAATCAGCTCGAAGCGCTGCTCGGTGAGGGGCTTGTTCGCCGTGCAGAGGTGTTCGAGCAACGCGCCAAGGCCGCGGAGCTTCGTGCGGACCTGCTCCGCGCGATCGCGATTCTACGTTCCTCTGGCGTAGACCCGAAAGATGCGTCCACTCTCTTGAACCGTGG
Source organism: uncultured Myxococcales bacterium (assembly GCA_965601515.1). Classification (GTDB taxonomy): domain Bacteria; phylum Myxococcota_A; class Polyangia; order Polyangiales; family Houyiibacteriaceae; genus SG8-38. The sequence continues at coordinate 2,294 of CBFCWN010000147.1, forward strand.
GGTTGTCACACTGGCCGCGCCGATCGATGGCGTCGTGGCGGAGCTCTCGGCTCGGGTGGGCGGGAGCTACCAGCCTGGAGTGATGCCAATCGCGCGAGTGCTGGGAGAGGCGTCGGCCCGTGTCGAAGTCCGGACCGCGAAACCTTGGCCGCCCGCGAGCTCGGTGGTTTTCAGGAGCGGGGACGGCCGCGAAATAGCGCTCAAGCCGGAGCCGCTCGCCTCGGTCGTGGTCCCGTCCGACGGCACCAGGCGGTCGTGGTTCGAGCCACTCGAAGCCCAGACGTTCCCGGACGGTCTCACGGGCACCGCCGAAGTCTCGGCCGAGGCCGACGTATGGGAGGTCCCGGCCAGCGCGATTCGACAACGGGGCATCAAGAACGCCCTCGTGCGCCAGCGTGGCGACACCACTTCGGAAGTCGAGGTCGAGGTTGTCACGGCTTCGGGCGCGTCAGCCCTCGTGCGCGGCCCATTCGAGGCGGGAGATGAAGTCGCGAGTGAATTCCCCCGTGGCGACGGGGCCCGGAGCGTCCCGTGATCGAGGCCGTTGTCCGCTGGTCGGTTCGCAACCGGCGCGTCGTGGCGGTCGCGGTTCTCGTGTACGCGATTGCGGGCATCATCGCCGGCTCCCGTCTTCGCTTCGATGCACTACCCGACGTGACCGGGAAGCAAGTGATCGTGCTCACGAGTGCCCAGGGCCTCACACCCGAAGAGGTCGAGCGACTGGTCACCCGGCCGATCGAGATGGCCCTAGGCGGTCTCCCGAGCTCTCGGGACCAACGGAGCATCTCGCGTTACGGCTTGTCGTCTGTGACGGTCGTCTTCGAGGACGAAGTGGACATCCTCCGCGCGCGGCAGCTCGTGCAAGAGCGATTGCTCGCTGTAGCCGGAAGCATGCCGCCGGGCGTCGAGGCTCCGGCGCTTGGTCCCCTCACCGGAGGCCTCGGTGAGATCTATCACTTCACGGTGAGCTCGCCTACGCGCTCTTCGGCCGAGCTCCTCGAGCTCGTGCGATTTCGTGTGACGCCCATTCTTCGCTCGGTCTCGGGAGTCGTGGAGGTCAACTCGTGGGGAGGCGAACGTCGGACTTTGGATGTCGTCGGCGACCCCGTCCGGATGTCGCGCCATCGCGTGACCTTGGCGGATCTCACCGAGGCCGCACGCAAGGGCACCGGCTATGCCGCAGGTGCGACGCTCGATTCAGGGCACTCAGGCGTTCTCCTTCGTGGGGTGGCCTGGCCGGAGCGGCCCTCCCAACTCGCAGGAGCAGTCGTCGTGAACCGCGAAGGAGACCTGCCGATCCGCATCGGTGACGTCGCGGATGTGGTCGAGGGTGCCGTGCCCCGGATTGGCGCGGCAACGACCGACGGCCGCGGGGAAACCGTCTATGTGATGGTGCAGATGCTTCTCGAAGCGAACGCCCTCGAGGTGCTCGACCACGTCAAAGCCCAAATGGTCAAGGTCGAAGAGGCGCTGCCCGCAGACGTGCAATTGCAGTTGGTGTATGACCGGAGCGAGCTCGTCCACGCAACACTCGAAACCGTGTTCACCAACTTGGTCGAAGGCGGTTTGCTGGTGATCGCCGTTCTTTTCGTCTTGCTAGGGAGCTTTCGGGCGGGCGCCCTCGTAGCGTCGGTCATTCCGCTGTCGATGCTCGGCGCCACAATGGGCATGGTCGTGCTCGACGTCCCTGGCAACCTGATGAGCTTGGGCGCGCTCGACTTCGGCCTGTTGGTCGATGGCGCCGTGGTCATGGTCGAGGCGATCTTTCACACGGCACACAAGAACAAGGGGCGACTCGCCGACCAGGTGGAAAGCACCACGAGCGCTATGGCGAGACCCGTCTTCTATGCGGTCTCGATCATCATCCTGGTCTACATCCCGATTCTCAGCCTGACGGGAGTCGAGGGCAAAATGTTCCGGCCGATGGCACTCACGGTCCTACTTGCGCTCATCAGCGCCTTGATCCTCTCGCTCACGTACGTGCCAGCGATGTCGCGCTTGATCCTTCGGGACGAAGATGTCCCGGACCGTCCTCCCTTCTTGGTTCGCTGGGCGTCCGCCATGTACGATCCGATTCTCGACAGCGCGCTCGCTCACCCCAGGCGAGTTCTACTTTCCGCGTTGGGACTGCTGGCGGTGGGTGTGACCCTGGCCGCGATGGCGGGCGCCGCGTTCGTGCCCCAACTCGACGAGGGAGACTTGGTCGTCCAGACCGTGCGCGACGCAGACATCCGCGTAGATAGCGCCGCAGAGGACAACACTCGAATGGAGGCGGCCATTCTCGAGGCGGTGCCGGAGGTCCGTCACATCGCTGCACGGATCGGCAGCCCCGAGATAGCAACGGACGTCATGGGCCTCGAGCAAGCGGACGTCTTTATCGACCTGGCCCCGAGAACCGAATGGCGAGACGGCGTCACGAAAGGCCAGATCATCGAGGAGATCGATCGCGCCATCGCAAGCTCTGCCCCCGCCGAAGAGGTCGCGTTCACACAGCCAATTCAGATGCGATTCAACGAGCTCGTCGGAGGGAGCGTTACCGACGTGTCGCTGAGCGTCTTCGGTGAGGATCTCGAAGCCCTGCACGCATTCGCGGATCGCGTCGTTGCGCAGCTTTCCACAGTAGCGGGCGCTGAGGACGTGCGCGTGCTGGCTCCGCCATCCGTCGGCCTCCTGGAGGTGCGGCCGCGGCCCCTCGACGCGAGCCGTTTCGGCTTTCGCTCCGAAGACGTCCTCGACCATGTGAGAGCTGCTCGTGCCGGCGTGTTCGCCGGCACGACCTACGACGGGCCTGTGCAGATCCCGATCCGGGTTCGCCTAGGAAGCCACCTCAGCGCGCTCTCGTTCGACAGCTACCTCATGCCGACGCGGGAAGGCGCCCTGGTGGCCCTGTCTAGCGTCGCTGATGTCTCCGCCCGCCGGGGCCCCGCGCTCGTGAACCACGAAATGGCGCAGCGTCGCGTCGTCCTCGGCTTCAACGTGCGTAGCCGAGACCTCGGTTCGGTGGTGCGTGATGCGGAAGCCCTCCTCGAAGGACCAGACCTTCAGCGGCCGGAGGGGGCGCTGCTGGAGTGGGGCGGTCAGTATGAGAGCCTCCAGAGCGCGGAGGGCCGGCTGAAACTGATCATTCCCGCCGTCCTTTTCTTGATGCTTCTCTTGTTGTTGACCTTGTTCAGACGGTTGTCGCCCGCACTCATCATCTTGCTCAACGTCCCATTCGCGGCCGTGGGCGGAATGGTCGCGCTCTACGCGCGAGGGCTACCGCTTTCGGTGTCGGCCATGGTGGGCTTCATCGCGCTCAGCGGAATCGCCGTGCTCAACGGCGTCGTGCTTGTGACAGCGCTCATGAACGAGCTCGATGTGGGCGTTGAAGTCGTGGAGGCGGTACATCGTGCGGCGCATTCGAGGCTTCGTCCGGTGTTGATGACAGCCCTGGTCGCGGCGCTTGGATTCGTTCCCATGATGCTCGCCACGGGAGTCGGCGCAGAGGTTCAGCGACCGCTCGCCACGGTCGTGGTGAACGGCTTGATCACGAGCACCTTGCTGACTCTCGTGATCCTGCCGGCCATCGTGCCACCGTTCCTCGGGCGCTGGCTCACTCCATCGGCAACCTGAAGTCTTCGAGGTTCCCGACCAGGGCAATCACGCGCTACGCCGCTACTTCATCACTTACGTACGGCGCGGCGGCGCACGAAATAACATTCTCGAGCGCGTCACCCACAACGGGAGCGGCGACATCCTCGACGTCTACGCCGACCCGGACGGCATCTGGCCCGCGCTCTGCGAAGCGGTGCTGTATTTGAAGGTGCAGTGGCCAAGAGACAACGTGCTGCAGCTACCGCTTGCCGCGAGCCTTGGTTGGGACAAACGCACGAAAGGCGCCGATCGGAAGACCTCGCTGAAACACGGCGGGA
>CBFCWN010000148.1:0-6034 GCA_965601515.1 uncultured Myxococcales bacterium
AAGGCGTCGGCCCGGTGCTGAGGCGAACCTCCTACGGAACCTATACAATCGAAGCGCCCCCCGAACCCTACTCGGCGGCGCTTGGACGCAAACGCTTGTCGATCAGCTTCTCGATGCTCGCCAGATGGCTTCGCTCGTCGCGCGCACAGAACGACCAAGCAACGCCGGAGGCCCCTGCCCGCGCGGTACGTCCGATGCGATGCACGTACGTTTCCGGCACGTTGGGAAGGTCGAAGTTGATGACATGGGTGACGCCCTCGACGTCGATCCCTCGAGCGGCGATGTCGGTCGCCACCAAAACGGAAAGTTCACCGGTCCGAAAGGAATCGAGCGCGCGCGTTCGCGCGGTCTGAGACTTGTTGCCATGAATCGCGGCGGCTGGAATGCCCGCATTGGCGAGGTCTCGAACGATGCGATTTGCCCCGTGTTTCGTCCTGCTGAAGACCAGGGTGTGCTTGACGTCTGGGTCCTCGAGGAGCTCGGCCAGTAGCTTTCGTTTGCGAGGCTTCTCGACGAAAAACACGTGCTGCTCCACCAGGTCGACCGTCGAAGAGACGGGCGCGACCGCCAGTGCGACGGGATCATCCAGGAGCCCTTCGGCGAGCCGACGGATTGCCGGCGGCATCGTCGCCGAGAAGAACATCGTCTGTCGGTCTTTCGGCAGCGCGCGCGTGATGCGTCGCACGTCCGGCAGGAAACCCATGTCGAGCATGCGGTCCGCCTCGTCGAGGACGAAAAGCTCCACGTCATCGAGACGCACAACGTCGCGATTCATGAGGTCCAGCAACCGTCCTGGCGTCGCTACCAAAACGTCGACGCCTCGCCGAAGCTCGGCAATCTGTGGCTTGTCGCTCACGCCGCCGAAGATGACCGTATGCCAGAGGTCGAGGGAATCCCCGTAGGTGGCAAGGCTCGCGTCGATTTGAGCAGCCAGCTCCCGAGTGGGAGTCACGATGAGCGCGCGAAGACGCGGTTTGTTCCCCACCCGTGCATCGAGATGTTGAAGCAGCGGCAGCGCGAACGTCGCGGTCTTACCGGTGCCTGTTTGCGCGCAAGCGAGAATGTCCCGCCCGGCCAGCGCTGGCGGAATCGCCAGCTGCTGGATGGGGGTGGGCTCGGAGTAGCCCGCGCTCTCGATGGCGCGAAGCAACTCCGGAATCAGCCCAAGCTTGTCGAAGCTTACCAACGACGACCTGTGTTCCTGCGATTGTCGCCCCCTCGGTCGTTCCCTCGATCGTTCGCGCGATCGACGCGGATCGAACGCCCGTCGAGAGTGCTTCCGTCCAGGGTTTCGGTCGCACGGGTTGCGCCGTCTTCGTCCTGGTAGGTGACGAAGCCGAATCCACGGGAGCGCCCCGTGTCGCGGTCGGTGATGACCTTCGCCTCTGCGACTTCGCCGCATTCGGCAAACGCGTCGCGAAGTTCCTCGCTCGTGGTGTTCCAGCTGAGGCCGCCAACAAATAGTTTCTTACTCATGTCTTTTCTCTTTTCGTTCTCTGGTGGGCCTCGTCTGGAGGCCTGCCATTGGGAAGTTCAATTCCCGAAAGTTGGTGTGGTGTTGCGAAAGCGTGCTCCGGGAGCCGAGAAGGCGGCCCGATGCGTTCGCTATGCGTCTGTGTCTTCTGTGGTCTCTAACAATCGCCGACTTGAATCACGGCGCGGCTCTCACAGGAACAGACAACGTGCTGGGGGCTCGCGGCGAGCCTCCACGCCCTACCGAGGGCTTTCTGTTGTTCAACCTAGCACCGGATTGATGCTTGTCGAGAAAGGTGCGGACTTCTACGCTCTCGACGCTGTGACTGGGCGTTTGAGCAGTCTCCGAGGGTTCGCCTGGGGGTTAGCCTTGACCAATGGCCTTGCGGCCGGCGGCTGCGACTCGTGTGCTCGCTCGCATGGAACGCAGCCCGAGGTCGCGCTCAGCTCAGCCGAGGCCGAATCGATTGCTGCGAAGGCCTACATGTGGGGTTGGCCAATGGCCAACCTCCTCACCCGGAATCGACGCGTGCGCCTGGTCCCGAAGCCCGGCCACCTGATGGGCGTGGCCCCGGTCGCACCGATCGGGCGCGCCGCGATGCTGGCGGACTACATCGAGCCCGACCAGAAGTTCGTCGCCTGCCCCAACCAAGACGTCGTCTACGGCTTCGGCATGATGGAGCTCGACCGTGACGCTGTCGTGATTCAGGTGCCGGACTTCGGCGACCGGTACTGGGTCTACGCCATCTACGACGCACGCACCGATCAGATGGCTTCGATCGGTCGGCAACACGGCACGAAGAGGGGACACTACCTCGTCGTCGGCCCAGACTGGGAAGGCGAGACGCCGGACGGCATCGCGGGAGTCTTCAGGTCCCCGACCAACCTGGCCGTCATGATCCCTCGCGTGTTCATGAACGACACCGAGGAAGATCGAGCCTCCATCCAACCCTTGGTCAACCAAATCGCAGCGTATCCGGTCAGCGAGTTCGACGGCACGTGGGTCACGACCGAATGGCGCAACGCGCCGCGGATTCCCTACGTGCTCGGCTGGGTCGAGCGCGGCCCCCCAGTTTGGGTCAAGCCCGGGGACTTCCTCGAACAGCTTACGGAGATCCTTCAGCGCGTCCCTCCACTGCCTGGCGAGGAACCGCTCTACGAGGAGTTCCGGACGCTGATTGCAGCGGCGGAGCAGAGTCGCTCAACCCGACGGACGGTCGAGCGAACCTTCGAAAAGCTGCAGACCGAAGTCATCGACGGGTTCCTGCGGTGGAGCGAAAACGGAGAACCAGCGGGGCGCGGCTGGCATCGCTCGGTCGACAGCGCGGCGTGGGGAACCGGGTATCGAAACCGCACGGCGAGCGCTCGTTCGAATATCTTCGAGAACGTGCAGGAAGAGACTCGCTACTACTATACGGACAACGACACCTCGGGCTCCGCTCTCGACGGGAACCACGGATACGCGATCACGTTCGCGGCGGGCGAGCTTCCCCCGGTTCACGGGTTTTGGTCGATGACGCTCTACAACGCGGCCCACTTCTTCCACGAGAATCCACTCAACCGCTATTCGCTCGGTACGAAGAACGACACGCTCGAGTACAACGAGGATGGCTCGCTGACGATTTTCGCCGGGGCCGAATCACCGGGACCCGCCCACGAGTCGAACTGGCTTCCCGCCCCGAAGGGACCGTTTTCGCTCTACATTCGAGCGTACTGGGGCCAGCAACCGATTCTCGACGGCTCTTGGGTGCCGCCCGTCATCACCAAGCGCTGAGCGAGACGGCGGTGCTGCCGCGAGGCCTGGGTGGCGGAAGGTCTTACCGGACCGCCGCCAGATCGCGAATGACCCTAATGCGTTCGTGGGCCTCGACGTCAGGGTCGGAACCGGTGACCACGTGAACGTCGATCCACGAGTCTTCGCTGGCTGCCGTACTGCGCCCAGCGGCGAGCATCGTGTCGAAGGCGGAGCGCTCAGCCGGTTCGCCGACGCCTACAAAGACGAACAGCTGGTGACGCGTACTTCGAAAGAGCTCGAACATGCGTGACGGCGCGCCGTCTATCGTGAGCGGCGCGTCGGGCGCGCGTGTGCCTGAAGCCGGCCCACCGTCGAGAGTCTCCCGCTCAGAACAAAGCGGGCTCTTTCGATAGTCGAGGTCCACTTCTTGGAGGTGCTCGGCCGACGCCTTCTGCTGGGTGGGGCCGACGAGCGACCCGTTCGCGTAGACGCGATACCCGTGCTCTTCGAAAGAGCCCTCCGTGACTTCGTCGACGAGCCCCAAGGTGTCGAGGACTTCGAGCGTGCGAGTGTGAAGCAGGTTCGCGCGGACGTGCGGGTCGATCCCGGGCGATGCATCGACGATTCGTACGGGGATTCCGTGTCGCGCCAGCTCGGCCGCCATCATGAGGCCCGTCGTCCGGCCCCCGACGACCAACACCGCTGGCTGACTCCCGTTCATCGCCGCAAACGATACGACCGAAACGCCGTTCGCGCCGCCTCCGCCGTTTCGATCCCTTCACGAGGAGACGCTTGCCAAGGGAGCTCGTCGCCCTAATTCAGGACTGCAATGACCGCCTACGAGCGCCGCGCGCAGATGTTTCCGAAACTATCGCCCGAGCAGCTCGAACGGATTTTGCCTTACGGGACTGTGCGGCACGTCGACGTCGACGAAATGCTGTTCGACATCGGGGACCGCGACCTCGGTTTCTTCGTGGTTCTTTCGGGGGAGCTCGAGGTGTTTCGACCCGAGGGCGACAGCATTGACATCATCACCGTGCACGAGCCGGGGGAGTTTACCGGCGAGACGAACATGCTCTCCGGGCGCGCCAACGTCGTCAAAGGGCGCATGAAGGTCGCCGGAGAGGTCCTCGAGCTCGACCGTCCCTCGTTTCGCAAGCTGCTGGCCGCCGAGGCGGAGCTCAGCGAGATCTTCATGCGCGCGTTCATCGTTCGACGCGTGGGGCTCATCACGCACGGGCAAGGCGACGTGATCGTGTATGGCTCGGAGTTTTCCGCTGACACGCTTCGACTGAAGCAGTTCCTCAGCCGAAATGGGCACCCCTATCGATACATCGACGTCGAGCGCGACGCGGATGCACGTGCGTTCCTCGAACGGTTCCACGTGTCTCCCAACGAAGTTCCTGTCGCCTACTTCACTGCACACGACCGCGTCCTCAAGAATCCGACCAACCGGGAAATCGCGGACTGCCTAGGCTTCAGCGGCGACCTCGACCCGAGCGAGGTCTTCGACGTCGTCGTGGTCGGCGCAGGCCCCGGGGGACTTGCGTCGGCCGTCTACGCAGCTTCCGAGGGCCTTCGGGTCGTCGTGCTCGAAGGGAACGTCTTCGGTGGCCAGGCGGGTTCTAGCTCCAAGATCGAGAACTACCTAGGGTTCCCGACGGGCATCTCCGGTCAGGCGCTCGCGGGCCGGGCCTACAATCAGGCCCAGAAGTTCGGCGCGGAGATCATGATCCCTAGGGTCGCGAAGCGGCTCGACTGTGCATCGCGCCCGTACACCATCGAGCTCGAGGACGGGGACCAGCTGCGCGCCCGAACGGTGGTGATCGCCACGGGGGCACAGTACCGAAAGCCTCCGGGCGTCGAGCGATTCGAAGGCTTGGGGATCTACTACGGCGCAACGCACGTCGAGGCGCTGATGTGCGCCAACGAAGAGGTCGTCGTGGTCGGAGGCGGCAACTCGGCGGGGCAGGCGGCGGTGTTTCTCTCGGAGCGCGCGTCCCACGTACACATGATGATCCGCGGCGACACCCTGGCGAAGAGCATGTCGCGCTATCTCACCGAGCGTATCGAAACCTCACCGGCCATCACGCTTCATCGCAACACCGAGATCACCGAGTTCCTCGGCGAGGGCCACCTCGAAGGCATCCGGTGGAAGAACAATCAAACCGGCGAAACGGGCGAGCGCCCCGTGCGCCATGTCTTCATGATGATCGGCGCGGTGCCGAACACCGCGTGGCTCGAGGGCTGCCTCGCGCTCGACGAGAAGGGCTTCGTCTTGGCAGGTCCCGACCTGCCCACCCACGGCGACGAATGCGGGGCATGGCCTCTCAGCAATCGGCCGCCCTTTCCGCTCGAGACGAGCCGGCCGGGCATCTTTGCGGCCGGCGACGTTCGCTCGCAGTCGGTGAAACGGGTGGCCTCTGCAGTGGGCGAAGGCTCCGTGTGCGTCGGCTACCTCCACCGAGTCATCGACGAATAGGCTCCTGTCGTGGCGAGCGCCTATTGGACCTCGGCTTCACACAGCGCCTCGTCGTAGGCCTCGCAGTCGAGGGCGCACACTTGGAACCTTCCCTCGCAGGTGCCCTCGTAGTAGCTCTCGAGCGGCGCGTCGTCGTCGAGAACGCGCTCGATGAAGTCTTTGTAGGTGACGACTCCGCCGTCGGTCTCGATTTCGGTGCCGGTCCAGGTTGCAGTCGACGGGTCTGCTTCGAACGCGGCGATGAAGTCGAGCTCCGAGTTGCCGATGTCCTCGAGCCCGGTGACGGTCAGACAGTGGCTCGTGTTCGTGTTGCGGTAGTACGGGATGTAGTAGGCGAGGTTCGG
>CBFCWN010000149.1:0-5995 GCA_965601515.1 uncultured Myxococcales bacterium
GCGTCGACTTGCGCCGTCTCCCCGAACTGCGCGAGGGCGAACGAAGGCGTCGCGACGATGTACGACGCGCAAACCAAACCACCCAACAATGGCGCAAAAACGGCCCTCAACTCGGCTCCTTCTCGCCATCCCCGAGGCGATAGAAAGGATTTCGTTGGGCAGGTTTCCGGGCTCGCGACCCTAGGCTTCGTCACCTTCCCGGGGGTTCACCCAGTGGCGCTACGACGAAGCGTTCAGTCACATACCGTGGCGGGTCCGCGCCGGCCTCTCACCGACTTCCCTAGTCCAACGGCGCCGACAATGACCGATCGCTGATGCAGCGTCAATCCTCGTTGGGAGACACGGCAACCGTCGATCGCGCGTCGGCGGCATGGTAAGGAGCCGCGAGTGAGCCGCTTTCTCTATCCGGTGCTGCTGCTGCTTCTCGTCGGTACCATGTTTCTCGCCGTGTCGGTGGGCGCCGGGGACCTCAGCGACTCAAACCTGAGAGACACGTTTCTCCGGCTCCGAGGCTATCGGCTTGCGGCGGGCTTCTTGGCGGGGGCGGCGCTCGCGGTTGGCGGCGTCGTCGTGCAGGGCTTGTTTCGGAACCCTCTCGCAAGCCCGTCGGTGCTCGGCACGACGGCAGGTGCAACGCTCGGCGGCCAGCTCGCATTGCTCGGCTTTGCGTTGCTTGGCCTCGGGGCGGGTGCCGTCGTGCCCGAGATGATTCTGCCCCTCGGCTGCTTCGTGGGCGCGCTGGCCTCGCTCGCGATCCTTCTGGTCTTTCTTCGCGTCACGCAGGACCTTCTGGCCCTCCTTCTCACGGGCTTTGTTCTGTCTGCGCTTTTTCTGAGCCTCAGTGCGTTTGCGATCAGTCTCGCGCAGGAAACATGGGAGCTCGGACGAGCCGTAGTCTCGTTCTCGCTCGGCTCGGTGAGCGGCACCGGCCCACGTCAGCTTCTGTTTGCCACTCCGCTCATCGTGGCCGGGCTCTTGGCGTGTTGGCTGTGGGGCCGAGCACTCGACCTTCTGCTGAGCGGCGAAGAAGAAGCCCGATCGATGGGCGCCAACGTCCGTCAAATCCGATGGTGGGCAGCAACGTGGGTCAGCGTACTCGTTGCCGGGGCGGTATCGCTCGGCGGCAACGTCGGTTTCGTCGGGCTTGTCGTTCCGCACATGTTGCGACCCTTTGCCGGCACGAAGCACCAGCGGCTGATTCCCGCGTCTGCGCTTGCGGGTGGCGTCTTTCTGGTTGCGTGTGACATCGTCGCGCGGCTGATCCCTTCGACGAGCGAAGTGCCGCTTGGGGTCGTCACCGGAATCATCGGCGCACCGCTGTTCCTCGTTCTCTTGATTCGGCTTCGTCGGGAGCACGCGTATGCGTGAGGTCGTTGCGAAAAACGTCTCGGTCGAGCTCGACGGTCGGTCGGTCCTGCACGACGTCTCCCTTCGTGCAAACCCCGGGGAGGTTCTCGCGATGCTGGGGCCCAACGGCGCCGGCAAGAGCACGCTGCTCAAGGCGATCTCTGGGCTTCTGCGCTACAGCGGCACAATCGAGGTCGACGGCGATGAGGTCTCGTCGTTGTCCGATCGAGACCGTGCGTCGCGAGTCGCTTACGTACCGCAGCGTAGCCTCCTTCGCTCCGCGCTTTCCGTCGAGGAGGTGGTTGCGCTTGGCCGCTATGTGCACGCCGGCAGCTTCGGCGGCATGGGCAGGCACTGCCGCGCCGCCATCGATGCCGCGCTCGAGACTGCGCACGCCGAAGAGCTACGCCATCGACTCTTCACCCAGCTTTCCGTAGGTGAGCAGCAGCGAGTCCTGCTTGCGCGTGCGCTTGCGTCCGAGGCGTCGGTACTCCTTCTCGATGAGCCCACGGCGGCGCTCGATGTAGGGGAGGGGCTTGCCGTGCTTCGCCTCATCCGGCGGCTTGCATCCGAAGGGCGCACGCTAATCGTCGTGCTTCACGACTTGGCCGATGCGTTCACCACTACGGACCGCGCGATCCTTCTTCAGCACGGTCGAGTCGTCGAATCTGGAGCCACTCGCGATGTGGTCAGCCCCGACCCCATTCGCGAAGTCTACGGGGTTGAGCTCGTCGAGAACGCGCGAATCGGATTCGTCGCTTCGGAAGAGCAGAAACCATGAGGGCTGTGAGCGCGCTCAATGCTCTGCTGCTCGTGGTCGCGCTAACCACGAGCCTCGCGCTCACGTGGGTGGTTGCCGTGCGCGACGCGGGCTCGAGTACGCGCGACGGTGTTCCGGTCGAGCCGAACGTCGTTCGAGATTCGGAAGGCGTCGACGTGCCGGTGCGTTCGTACCGTCGGATCGCCAGCGTCAGCACCATTGCCGATGAGGTGCTGGTGGACATCGTCGAGCCGAGTCGACTCGTTGCGGTGACTCGCCATACCCTCGAGTCAGGCGACAGGCCGTGGCGCTTCGAAGGCAAGACGGGGATCCGGACCTCGAAGGATGTCGAAGCGATCATCGCGCTCGAGCCGGACATCGTGTTCGTCAACGGCTTCACGGACCTTCGCCACCTCGCCCGAATGCGCGACGCGGGGCTCAACGTCTTCAACCTCGGCGCGATGTACGGCCTCGAGACGCTTCTCCCCAACATCGACCAGATATCCACGGTGGTGGGGGCACGGGATCGCGGCCGCATCCTCGCTGACGATTTCGAGCGAAGAATGGCAGCTGTCGCGGCCGGTCTTCCCGACGACGAAAAGAAGGGCGCCGTCTACGTGGGAATCTACGGCGACCGACTCTACGGCGGGACGGTCGGAACCAGCGTGCACGATGTGCTGAGCGCGGCGGGCGTCGTCGACCTTGCGGCTAGCGCGGGATACACCGGGTCACCCGCATACTCGAACGAACAGCTTCTCTCGCTCGACCCGCCGTGGATCATCACCAACGAACCCGGCGAGGACGCGCTTTGCGCGCTCTCAGGGCTAAAAACGCTGCGTGCTTGCAAGGAGCGCAACGTCCGAACCGTCGATGCGGACCTGATGAGCGATCCTGGCCTCGGGATGCTCCGAGCTGCCGAAGCGGTGCATGAGGTGATGTACCCCGATCGAGGTTAAGCCAGGCGTTCGATGACGCTCGAGTGCTTGGTGGCAAAGTCCGAAAACGCGTCGGGATGCGTGCAGGCGGCCATGATTTCGAGCGACTCGACGATGCGCGGGCCGGGCCGATTGAAGAAGGCGTTGCCGTCGGTAAGGAAGACCGGCGCGCTGCCGCGCAGCGGTTCGATGACGGTTCGTTCGATGACGTCTCGCTCGGAGAGGGATCGGTCGAGGCCGAAACCGCAAGGCTTGACGAGGACCACATCGGGTTCGAGCGCTCGAAGCTCCTCGGTGCGGATGGTGGGCGCCGGGTCGCCGGCTTCGGCGCCAACCGGGACACCGCCCGCAAGCTCGATCAGCTCGGGCATCCACGTCCCGCCAAGCATCACCGGGTCGTACCACTCGATCGAGACGACTCGCGGTCGCCGTGGGAGCCGAGCGCCGCGTTGTTCGATATCGTCGATGCGAGCTTGGAGCTCGGCTCGCACCGTCCGCCCGCATTCCGCAAGGCCGACGCCCTCGGCCACACGCTCCACGTCTCCAAGGATATCCGAAAGGTAGGTCGGTTTGAGGCTGACGACTCGAACGTCTGCGCCGTCCGCGAGCCTCGACACTGCTGCCTGCACGTCATCGAGCGACACCGCACACACGTCGCAGAGGTCCTGAGTGACGATGACCTGTGGCTCCAACGAACGAAGAAGCGCTTCGTCGACGGTGTAGATGCTCAATGCGTCTCGAATGACCTCGCGCACAGCCCGGTCGATTTCTCCGCTTGGCGCGCTCGAGTCAATGCGCGCGGAGGTCAGCGTGGGCAGGCTCTCGATGCCCGCGGGGAAGTCGCATTCGTGCGAGATTCCAACGAGACCCTCCTGCGCGCCCACCGAGCAGACCAGCTCGGTTGCCGAAGGCAGCAGGGACACGATTCGCGGCAACGTCATCCCGCGACCCTGAGGCTCGCGTCGCATGCCGTCAATCGAGGTTGGGCGCAACTCATCGCTTCGATCGCCAGGCGAAGTAGTTCGTGAGCAAGCCCATCACCGCCTGCTCGATGCCGTTGGTTCGAAGTGGAAGGGGCGGGTCCGAGACTTTGAGCAGCTGCTTTCCAAGATTGGCGCCCGTGAAGATTCGCGTGAGCGTCGCCGGGATGTTCTCGAACCCCTCTTGCATGTCGATCTCTTGGATGACCTTGCCTTCATCGACCCACTTGTTGAGGCATAGGAGTCCTTCGATAGCGCGGTCCAGGTAGTCGAGTATGAGGAAGCCTTCGGCGCGCGAACGTTTGATGACGAGTTCCATGTGGTTCTTCACTCCGTATCGCTCGTCGTCGACGACGTTGTACTGCGAGATTGAGCCGCAGAGGACGACCCGAGCCCCCATCGCGAGGTGCAGGAGCGCCGCGTCGAGGATCTCTCCGCCGACGTTGTCGAAGTAGATGTCGATCCCGTTTGGGCAGAGCGCCCCGATGCGAGCTTCGACGTCGTCGTTCTTGTAGTCGATGGCGGCGTCGAAGCCGGCCTTGTCGGTGAGCCACGCACATTTTTCGGGGCCACCTGCAATCCCAATGACGCGGCAGCCTTTGAGCTTGGCGATCTGCCCGACGATGGAGCCGGTGGCGCCGGCCGCGCCGCTCACGAGCACCGTATCGCCAGCCTTCGGCTTGCCGACCTCGAGCAGACCGAAGTACGCGGTGAGTCCCGTGCCCGCGAGTGCGAGCGTGAGCGCGGGGTCGAGGTGCCCGGGGAGCTTCGACGGCGGCGTCTCCTCCTTGTCCGGCGAGAACGAGACGAACTCTTCCCACGCGGCAATCCCGTTGACCATATCGCCGGGCTTGTAGTTTCGATGCTTCGATTCGATCACCTGCGCGGTCAGCACTGCCCTCATCGGCTGCCCGAGCGGAACGATTGGCATGTAGGTGTCTTTCGACATCCACATTCGCTGGGTCGGATCGAAGGAGAGAAACAACGTCTTCGCGCGCACCTGCCCGTTTTCGAGCGGCGGGATGGGAACTTCTCGGAGCTCGAAGAGCGACGGGTCGACCATCCCATCTGGGCGACCCTTTAGAATCCACTGGCGATTGGTCTGGGGCATTCGTCCTCCGCGAGAGGAGTGTAGGGCGTTCGCCGATGGCATGGTAGCGTTGCGGCATGACCAAGTACGTCTTTGACCCCGACGATTTGCAGCGCATCGTCAAGATGCATCTCGGTGTTCCGCTGGACCAGCGCTTCGACGCCATCGCTCGAACGCTTCAAGAGGTCTACGGCGAACACGTTCACCCCGGGGGCGAATGGATTTGGAGCAACGCGGGCGGAATCATGTGTTCGATGAGCGTGCTCCACAACTCGCCGAAGGAGTACCTCTTGTTCTGCGGAACCGCGGTCGGCTCCGAAGGTCACAGTGGCCGGCACCGGGCCGACCTCTATGACATCGTCGTTCACGGTGAGCTCAAGACGTTTAGGACCGATCAGTTTCGCCCGAACGTTCTCGAGCCGGGGGATATGTCGTACCTCCCCCGAAAGACGACGAACGGTAGCCATCTCGCTCCCGAGTGTTGGCTGCTCGAGTACGCACGAGGAAACATTCCTTCGATGTTTCCCTTCGCCCTCGGCGATACGGTCTTCAGCACCCAAGACCTCACCGATCTCGGAAAGACGATGAAGCACGCGACGCGTCTGATGGCCTCCGAAGCGAAGCTCGCGTTGAAGCGGCGCTTTGGCCAGGCGCAACCGCTCAGCCCACGTCGCGAGGTCATCCAAGAGCCACAGACCGCGACCGCGTCAGCGAAGCGCGACCCGTCCTTCAACTGAGCGGGCCGCGCGGCCTGCCAAAAACGCCCCGGAAATCGCAAATCGCGCGGGTTGGTTTGTAAGGGGTTGGAAGTGTTTGGGTTTTCGGGGCCCTGCGTGTCCCCTAGTTTGGGCGGCGTTCGATGATGTAGAGCGGGTGCTCGGCC
>CBFCWN010000150.1:0-5983 GCA_965601515.1 uncultured Myxococcales bacterium
TCGCCGCGCGACTTCTTGAGCAACCACTGTGCCTTCTTTGCGAGCGCGGCGCCCGGGAGCGCACCCACGCGCACGTCCAGGATCTCGCCATTGTGCACGAAGAGCATCGTGGGTACCGAGTGGATGTTGAACGGCTGGGCCAGTGCAGGCTGCGTCGCCGTGTTGATCTTCACGAAACGAATCGCCTCGTCCTTTAGCTCTTCGGCAACCGCCTCGAAGTGCGGTGCCATCGCCAAGCAAGGTCCGCAGCTCGGCGACCAGAAATCGATGATCGCGGCGCCCCCGTCATCCCCCATCAGGACCTCTAGGTCCTCGAGACTCTTCAACACTTCAACCATGAAGATCCCTTAGCACGCGTCAGGGGGGACACGCGGGGTCCCGAAGACCCGTGCCATTCCGAACACTTGCAAACCAACCCGCGCGATTTGCGAAAAAGGCTGCGTTTTCGACAGGCCGCGCGGCCTGCGGTTCCACCGGTGAGCCGTGGAGAAACTGGTCGTGCGTAGGATTTCGGAAGCGCGTTGCGCGACCGTGCGCCGCGGTGCTTCTTTTTTTTCGTGCTGACATCCGCGTGCGAGGCTCGTCGGCGGGCATGCACGACCCCCGCTCAACTCGATGGCGCGTGGCGCTTGCGTTTGGCGCGGTGTCGCTGCTGGTCCTTTTCTCAGCCTGGCCTGGCCTGCTTGGTGGCTGGGTCGGCGACGACCATCACATGGTCAAGAGTCCGCTCTACGGGGATTGGTCGGAGGTGTTGCGGGTTTTCTCCCGCCACGCGGGGCACTACTTGGGTGAGGCAGGCGAGCCGAGGACGACCTGGCCCTACCGGCCGCTTACGATGCTCACGCTGCTTCTTCCTCACGCGCTAGTCCCAGAGCCGTGGCTGCACCACGTCATCGGCTGGCTGATGCACATCGCAACGGGTGGGCTGCTTCTTTGGGCGCTGCTGTGCCAGACGCCGCCCGAACGACATCCCGCGGCGCGAGGCGTGAGCCTAACACTGATTGCGCTCTTCTTGCTGCATCCGGTCACGGTGGAGGCGTACGTCCACATCAACGGACGAAGCGACCTGGTCGCCGGTTTGTGCTTGGCAGGGCTTGCGGTCGTGCTCCTGCAACGGAGCCTTCCGAGGCCGACTCGGTGGACCCTCGTTGCGTTGTTGGCGTTCCTCGGCGCCGCTTCGAAAGCGACCTTCATCCCCGCGGCCATTGCTCTTTGGCTTGGCCTATCGCTCCGTTCTTCGCAGCGTCGGGACGACCTCCGGATGGGAGTACCGCTCGGCGCCGCGCTCCTCGGCTACTTCGGGCTTCGCGCCGCCAATGTCCCGTTTGTCGGGCGCCTGGGTGCCACCGAGAACCTCGCCCGAGACATCTCCGCGTTTGCGGACGTCCCTCAGCTCTTGGCGAAGAGCACCGCAGCGATCGTGAGCTTTCGCGCCGAGGCGATGCAGTCGCTCGCGTGGGAGCTCTTGCAGCCGTTCTCCGTGTCCGAATGGATGGGCGCGCTCGTGTTGATTATCACCGCTGCGGCTCTGATCGCTCGACGAGACTACGGCGGCGTCGTGCTGATCGCTGGGTTTGCCCTCACGGTCGCGCCCTGTGTGATCGTTTCTCGAGCCTTCTGGTTCGGCTTCGACCGGTATCTCTACATGCCGCTGATCCTCGTCATCCTTGCCGCGGCGCCCCACGCCGTCCTTGGCTTCGAAGCGACACCACGGCGCACGCTGTGGATGGTTGCCGCGGGCGTTCTTGTCTTCTTGGCTGCGCTCGGAACGCGAACCTCGAGTCTCGCGTACATCGACCAAACGACCTACGAGGCCGCGATGATCGACGACCATCCCGATGATCCCACGACCGTGTACTACATGGCACTCGCGGCGAAGAAGGGTGGTCAGGCCGAGCGTGCTCGTACGTGGCTCACGCAGATGCCCGAGCCCCCATGGCCCGTCGCGATTGTGGAACGCGTAGGGTCCCTTGCGAACGAGTATCCGGACGACGAGGTGTGCGGGCGGGTTCACGGTCAACTCGAGTCCTGGCTCCGCGAAGCGAAAGGCGGCGATCCACGCGAACAGATCCGTGAGGCAGCCGAGGGCCTCGAATGCGAGTTCCAGTGAAGCCCTAGTCGCGCCGGCTACTTGCCGAGCACGGACCAGAACGACGTTCCGACCCAAATCCGGAATGCGAAATCCACATCGGATCTACCGTTTCCGATGCCAATCCCCGGGCCAAGTTCAAACAAGAAGAACGGCGCTACTTTTGGCGCCGCGTTTATCTCGACGCCCATGCGGATCAGGATGGGGATGATACCCCAGACGTTCCCGCCTTCTGCGAACATGACGGTAAACGGGATCGTTGCGCCCGTGACGACGCTGACTCGATCGTGAACGTCGATGGATAGCGGGGCTGCCAGCTCTGCGCGGATTCCGCCAACCACGCCTCGGTCCGGCTGGAATCCGGGAGGTTCGGTCGCGTTCGGACGGCGCTCGCCGCCCCCGACCATCGCGCCTGGGGTGAAGCGGAGGCCGACGTCCGTCGTTGCTCTCGCGTGCCTTCCAGTGTGCAGGTGCCAGCGAAGCGGCGCATTGAACGCCAAGCCAACGCTCACGTCGGAATACGCACCGGACCAGTCCCCGTAGACCAGCTCGATTCCCAGCGCCCAGTCGAGATTGCCGCTCCCCCTATTCCACCACTCGTAGAACAGGCTTGGCCAGCCGACGCCGGTGTTGTGCACGGTCTCCGACTCGAGGCGCTTGCCCCCGATCGTGGATTGGGGACCCGCGTACGCCGTACTCGTCGCAGCAAGCACCAACACGAAAATCGCCACCGCTCTCATCGCCCCCTCGCTTTCCCCTGCCGTGCCAGGATAGGACGCCAGACTTGCAGCGCAAAATCGGCTCGAGAGGACCTGCCCCGGAACGGTGAAGGCAGGCCGTGCGGCTTGTAATAAACCTAGCGTTTTTCGCGAATCGCGCGGGTCGGTCTGCAAGCGTCTGGAATGGTTGGGGTTTTGGGGGGGCTGCGTGTCCCCCTGATCGCAGCCAATACCGGGGCGTATTCGTCCGGATCACGCTATCCGTGCGGCTGCAGCTCCGAATCAGGGCTTGTGGGCGTTTCCGGAGGGCTCTACCTTTGGGCAATGCTCGTCAAGACTTTCATCCGCTCCCTGGCGCTCGTGGCCGCGTTCGCATTCGCGGCTGTGGGGACCGCCCAGGCTTCCGCCACCTCTTCGTCGTACTGTCCGGGGGACAGTGACACCCCGTCGGGACCGACCAGCTTCTGCCCCGGCGACAGCGACACCCCATCCGGGCCGACCAGCTTCTGCCCCGGCGACAGCGACACGCCCTCGGGTCCCAGCACCTAACGCTCGCTCGCCTGCTCTGGCAGTGACACCCTGAGGTATCCCAAGTACGCTCGGGCACAGTGTCGTCCAACCTCACGGCGCGCCAAGGTCCGCCCATGGGCACGAGGCGCGTGCTTCGGCGCACACCCGTCGCTGATGCTGTGCGCCTGCCGAAGCTTCCCCTTCGAAAGGTCGATGGGCTGCCCGGCGATGGAGGCGCACATCAAGTCCGCGACTCCATCGCGCAGCTGCGGGACATGCACACGTTCCTCCAGGAGCGGCGAGCGCGGTACGGACCGAACTTCACGCACGGCTACTTCGGCTTCGTGACCTTCGTGGTCGGAGAGCCCGATCTCGTGCGTGAGGTCCTCCTCGATCGCGGGACCAACTACTCGAGCCGCGTCGGTTGGGACTTTTCCATCGGGGAGTTGTTCAAAGGTGGCCTGATGCTGCGGGATTTCGACGATCACCGAGCTCAGCGAAACATCATGCAGGCCGCGTTTCGACCCGGGGCGATGCGGGGATACCTCGACATCATCAACCCGATCGTCGACCGAGGATTGACGCGCTGGGCGGCCGAGGGCCGGCTTCGGTGTGCTCCTGCGATCAAAGCGCTCGGCCTCGAGGTAGCCGCTGAGCTGCTGCTTGGCGAAGAGCTCGACGACGAGATTGGGCGGCGAGTCAGCCGTTCGTTCGTCGATGCGGTCCGTGCCTCCGTGACCTTCCTTCGAAAACCGATCCCGCCGTTTCGCTACTGGAAAGGGATGCGGGGGCGCCACTTCCTGGTCGACTACTTCCGTTCTCAGATCGAGTCGCGCAGGCAGGGCGGCGGCACCGATCTGCTTTCGGAGCTTTGTCGTGCGGAAGACCAGGACGGTGAGCGGCTGACGGACGCTGAAATCGTTCAGCACATCGTTTTTCTGATGTTCGCCGCCCACGACACCACGTCGAGCGCGTTGACCACCACCGTTTGGGCGCTTTGCGAGCATCCTGAGTGGCAGAGCAGGCTTCGATCCGAGATCGCAAGTCTCGGTGCACCGATGGTCGACTACGACACGTTGTCGTCGCTCGAGGAAATGGACTGGGTCTTCAAAGAGGCTCTCCGCTTGGAACCGCCCGGCGCGTTCATGGTGCGTCGGACCGTTCGCGACGTGGAGCTCGGCCCCTACCGATTGCCGAAGAACCTATCGATCAGCCCGGTCTCGCGTGTCACTCACTACCTTCCGGAGTGGTGGAACGAGCCCACGCGCTTTGACCCGGTCCGCTTCAGTCCGGAGCGCGCGGAACACAAGCAACATCCTGGCGTCTACTTCCCCTTCGGCGGCGGCGCGCACGCATGCCTCGGCGTTCACCTTGCAACGATGCAGGCGAAGGCGTTCCTCTATCAGCTGCTCCACCGCTTCGAGCTCGAGCTCGACACGAAGCGTCCGACGAAGTTCCAGATGGTCCCGATGCCTCATCCAACCAACGATCTTCCAGTGCGCCTTCGACCCATTCGCTGACCCGACGAGTCCACGACGGCAGTTTCCGCTTCGCAGCACCCGGGGGCTCGGGTACGCTCCGCGTCTAGCTAGAACAGGAGCAGCATATGGGGCTTTGCGACGGTAAAACCGCGCTCGTGACGGGCGCGAGCCGCGGGATTGGCAAAGGCATCGCGCAGCGACTTGCAGCTGAAGGCGCCGCAGTGGTGGTGAGCGCATCTCAGCTCGGTCCCAAACCAAACTACGAAGGCAGCCTCGAAGAGACGGTAGAGCTCATCGAGGCGCACGGTGCGAGGGGTGCGGCGGTTGCCTGCGATCTGAGCGACGGCGATGCTCGGGGCGATTTGATTCAGCGTGCGAACGACGCGATCGGCTCGCCGGTCGACATCCTCGTGAACAACGCTGCCGCTGCCTCGTTCATGCCGGGGAGCCTGACCGATCTCGCCGTTCGCCGATGGACGTTCGAGGTGAACTTCCACGCCCCGATGGACCTCTTCCAGCAGGCGCTCCCCGGCATGCGAGAACGCGGCGAGGGGTGGGTGCTCAACATTTCCACCGCCAGCTCTTCCCAGCCGGTCATTCCGTACACGCTGCCTCGTGCGGTCATCGACGCGCTCACGATTTACGGAGCGAGCAAGGCGGCTTTGGAGAGGGCGACGGTCGGGTTGGCGTGCGAGCTGAGCGGTTCGGGGGTCCGTCTCAATGCGCTTGCTCCGACCGCCATGGTCCCGACTCAAGACGCGCAGGCGTTCGCGGGCGTGCTCGAAGAGACACACCCCGAGCAAATTGAAACCATGGAGACCATGGTGGAAGCCGCGATCGCGCTCTGTCACGGGTCGCTTTCTGGCTTGAGCGTCCTGTCGCGGGACCTGCTGCACATGATCCAGCAGCCCGTGCACAGTCTCGACGGACGCGAGCGGGTCTCCGATGCGTTTTCGGTGAAGGGCCGCGGCTAGCCTGCGTCGAGCTTGAACACGCTCACAGCGTTGTCATGAAGGAAAAGACGCTGAGTCTCTTCCGAAAGCCCGAGTGAGTCGAGCTGTGCGATGCACTTCGCGGGCTGGATCATCGGGTAGTGAGCTCGACGCACTCGGCGTAGATCGGGTAGTAGCGGCGGTCGTTCGGCGGGAGCCCCCAGAGCCAAGGGAGCTGCCGCACCCCGACGA
>CBFCWN010000151.1:0-5852 GCA_965601515.1 uncultured Myxococcales bacterium
ACGAGCTTGAGCGGCACATCCCGGTTCGCGTCGGCGACGACGAACACTTCGCTATCGGGAACGTCTTTCCCGTACGCCGCGTTCGTCGTCAGGTAG
Source organism: uncultured Myxococcales bacterium (assembly GCA_965601515.1). Taxonomy (GTDB): domain Bacteria; phylum Myxococcota_A; class Polyangia; order Polyangiales; family Houyiibacteriaceae; genus SG8-38. The sequence continues at coordinate 97 of CBFCWN010000151.1, forward strand.
GCCGTGTCTTGGCTCTCAAACGCCGGCCGCAGCCGCATCAGCTGTTGCCAATGACCGCCACCGGACGCAATGGCGAGGACGCGTTTCTGTTCCATCCCTTCCATCGCGCAGTCCGCAGAGGCTCAGTCCCAAACCCGCCAAGGAGGCGAACCTGATGCCCAGAGGTCTTCGAGGCGCTTCTTGTCGCGAAGGGTGTCCATGCACTGCCAGAACGAGTCGTGGCGGTAGGCCATGAGCTGTCCGTCGCTCGCGAGTCCCATCATGGGCTCGAGCTCCCACTGGGTCGTATCGCCTTCGACGTAGTCGAAAACCTCCGGTTCGAGCACGAAGAAGGCACCGTTGATCCAACCTTCCTGAGTCTGCGGTTTCTCCGAGAACTCGACGACTCGATCACCGTCGAACTCGATGTGCCCAAAGCGTGCCGCGGGCCGGACGGCGGTCACAGTAGCGAGCTTTCCGTGAGAACGGTGGAAATCGATGAGTTTTGGAATGTCGACATCGGCGACCCCATCGCCCCACGTCAGCATGAACGTTTCATCACCCATGTACGGCTTCAGTCGCTTGATGCGACCGCCGGTTGCCGTTTCCGGGCCCGTGTCGATGAGGTCGATCTTCCAGTCCGTCGGCTCCGCCCCGTGCTTCTGCACCTCGGCAGTGCCGAGGTCAACCGTCAGGTTGCCCTCGAGGGAGCAGAAGTCGACGAAGTACTTCTTGATGTATTCGCCCTTGTAGCCCAACGCGACCGCGAACTCGTTGAACCCGTAGTGGGCGTAGATCTTCATGATGTGCCAGAGGATCGGCATTCCGCCGACCTCGACCATGGGCTTGGGTTTGACGACGGTTTCTTCCGCCAGCCTCGTGCCGACGCCGCCGGCCAGGATTGCCACCTTCATGAGCGCATGAACTCCTCTATGATGAACCTATTGCTCCCGAGGGACGGGGAGCCTTCGCTCAGACAGCCTAGCGAGCCTGGAGCGGAAATCAAAAAGCATCTGTGCGAAAAAAGCGCACTCTGGTCTGCCAGATCACCGCTCACGGATGGCAGAGGGGGCGTCGCTCTGGCAGGTTGTTGGGGACCCCCGAACAACCTACCTTTCAGCGTCGCTCGGCGTCGGATGGATCCGGCCCGATCCGACCCGATTAATCAGGAGCAAGGCCCCAATGCGAGTACTACTGACCGGGCACAAAGGCTACATCGGCACCATCCTGGCGCCGATGCTGCTGGACGCAGGCCACGAGGTCCACGGCCTCGACAGTGACATTTTCTCACGCTGCACGTTCGGAGACGATCCCGTGCAGATTCCCGAGACGATCAAGGACGTTCGCGACGTCACCGCCGAGGATGTTCGTGGCTTCGACGCGGTGCTTCACCTCGCAGGGCTCTCGAACGATCCGCTGGGCGACCTGAACGCCGATCTGACGTACGAGATCAATCACAAGGCGTCGGTCCGGTTGGCTGCGCTTTCGAAAGAAGCCGGGGTCAAGCGCTTCATCTTCTCGTCCTCCTGCAGCAACTACGGCGCGGGCGGCGACGATCTCCTCGACGAGGAAGGCGACCTGAACCCGGTCACGCCCTACGGGAAGTCCAAGGTCATGGTCGAGCAAGATGTCTCGAAGCTCGCTGATGCCGACTTCTGCCCGCTCTACCTCCGGAACGCCACCGCCTACGGCGTGTCGCCCCGCCTTCGCTTCGACCTGGTGCTCAACAACCTCGTCGCATGGGCGTACACCACCGGTAAGGTCCGCCTCAAGAGCGACGGGACCCCTTGGCGCCCCATCGTGCACATCGGCGACATCTCCCGAGCGTTCGTCGCGACGCTTCACGCGCCGACGGAGAAGGTGCACAACAAAGCCTTCAACGTCGGCGTGCCGGGTGAGAACTTCCGTATCCGCGAAATCGCCGAGATCGTGCGGGACACTGTGCCTGGCAGCGAGGTCAGCTTCGCTCCCGATGCGTCGCCCGATAAGCGCAACTACCGAGTCGACTGCACCATGATCCAGCGTGAGGTCCCGGAGTATCAGCCCTATTGGAACGTCCGGAAGGGAGCCCAGGAGCTCTACGAGGCGTACAAGGCGACGGGACTCACCCTCGAAGAGTTCGAGGGGAAGCGGTACAAGCGCATCGACCACGTTCGCATGCTGATCGCGGACGGCATTCTCGACGATTCGCTTCGTCACACGGACGGTGCCTGATGGCTGACGCCGCTCTTCGAACCGAACGGGCGCCCGGGTTCACCATCGACGCGTGTCGGTCCTGTGGATCGTCGAAGCTCACGTCGTTTCTCGACCTTGGGACGACGCCGTTGGCCGACCAGCTGTTGACCAAAGAGCAGCTGAACGACGTCGAGCTGGTGGCACCTCTCGACGTGGTCCTTTGCGAGGACTGCAGCCTGGTGCAGATCACCGAGACGGTCTCGCCGGAAGTTCTCTTCTGTCAGAACTACCCATACTTTTCGTCGGTCTCGAAGATGCTCATGAAGCACTTCGGCGACAGCGCACAGCACATTCTCGAAAGTAGAGGGCTTGGTCCCGACAGCCTCGTCGTCGAAGCGGCCAGCAACGACGGCTACATGCTGAAGCACTTCGTGGCCGCCGGGGTTCCCGTCCTTGGAATCGATCCGGCCGATGGACCCGCGAAGAAGGCTCAAGAAGCAGGGGTCCGGACCCTGAACACGTTCTTCACGAAGGAGTTGGCCGAACAGCTCTTCGAAGAAGGCCATCGCGCGGACGTCTTCTTGGCCAACAACGTTCTCGCGCACGTTGCCGACCTGAACGGCTTTACGGCGGGGGTGGCGCGGTTGCTGAAGGACGACGGCGTTGCGGTAATCGAGTGCCCTTACCTTCTAGACCTCATCGAGCACTGTGAGTTCGATACGATCTATCACCAGCACCTCTGCTACTTCTCGATCACGGCTCTGGTCAACCTCTTCCGACGGCACGGGCTGTCCCTGAACGAGGTCGTTCGCACCTCCATTCATGGTGGTTCGCTTCGTCTCTTCATCGAGAAGAACGAAAACGTCGGAAAGTCGGTCACCGACCTTCTCGAGAAGGAAGAAGAGCTCGGGGTTTCAGGCCTCGCCTACTATCAGGGCTTCGCGTCCAGAGTAGAGGGCCTCAAGCGAGATCTCATCGCCCTTCTCGACGACCTCAAGAGCCAAGGGAAGCGCATCTACGGCTACGGCGCGGCCGCCAAAGGTTGCACGCTGCTCTCGTACTGCGGGGTGGGCTCCCAGTATCTCGACTGCATCCTCGACCTGAGCCCGATGAAGCAGGGCCTCTACTTCACTGGCAATCGAGTCCCGATCGAGGCGCCGCCGAAGCTGCTCGAAGATCAGCCAGACGCGGTGCTGATCATTGCGTGGAATTTCGCGAAGGAGATCATGCAGCAGCAGGAAGCCTACCGCGAGCGAGGCGGCATGTTCGTCATCCCGGTGCCCGAGGTCAGGGTCGCCCAATGAGCGAGCGAACCGCGTGCCCTGGCTGCGCCTCATCTCAGCTGCGCGTCTTTCATCGTGCCAAGGGCGTGCCGGTCAACAGCTGCCTTTCGCTCGAGACCCGCGACGAAGCGCTCGGGTTTCCCCGCGGAGACATCGCGCTGGCGTTCTGCGAGAGCTGCGGCTTCATCTTCAATGCCGCGTTCGACCCGTCGCTCCTCGAATACTCGGAGCGGTACGATCCGACACAGGCCTTCTCTGGAACCTTCAATCGATGGCACCTGAAGCTGGCCGAGAACCTCGTGGAGCAGTACGGCCTCCAAGGGAAGCGCATCATCGAAATCGGCTGCGGCAAAGGCGAGTTCCTGACGATGCTCTGCGAGCTGGGCGGCAACTTCGGGATCGGCTTCGACCCGGCCGTCGACCCGGAGCGCACACGAGCACCCAAGTCTGGGGAAGCCAAGTTCGTTCAGGACTTCTACTCGGAGCAGTATGCGGACCATCGTGGCGATTTCGTCTGCTGCAAGATGACCCTCGAACACATCGCCCCGACTGCGAACTTCGTGAGCACCGTGCGACGCGCCGTGGGGGACGACCCGAACACGGTTGTGTTCTTCCAGGTGCCCGACGTTTTGCGCATCCTCGAGGAGCGAGCCTTCTGGGACATCTATTACGAACACTGCAACTACTTCAGCGCCGGCTCACTCGCGCGACTGTTTCGGCAGGCCGGCTTCTCGGTCGAAGCCGTCGGTCGCGATTACGATGACCAGTACCTGATGATCGACTGTCGTCCGGCCGACGGCGGCGAGACTTCCGCGCCACTCGCGGAAGAAGACGACATGGGCCAGCTCAACGCGCTCGTTGAAGAGTTTTCGGGCCAATTGCCCCGCGCGCTCGACGAGTGGCGAGCCAAGGTTCGCGGGTTCCGCGCTGACGGTAAGCGCGTGGTCATTTGGGGCGCGGGCTCCAAGGGCGTGGCCTTCCTGACGACGCTTGGCTTCGGTGAGGGCGACGTGGAGCTCGCCGTGGACATCAATCCACACCGGCGCGGCCAATTCATGGCGACGACCGGTCAGGAGATCGTCGGGCCCGAGCAGCTCAAGGAGCGAAAGCCCGACGTCGTGATCATCATGAATCCGATCTACAGGCAAGAGATCGAAGCCGACTTGAACAAGCTCGGCCTCGCGCCCGAAGTCCTGACGACATGAGCTGCCCGGTCTGTAATTCGAATGATCTTCTCCAGCTGGTAGACGCCGGGGATCTGCCGATCCTCAGCAACGAGCTCTGTGCAAGCCGGGAAACGGCGACATCCGTCGGGCTAGGCCGAATCGAGCTCGCGTTTTGCCGGTCGTGCGGCCACGTGTTCAATCAGGCTTTCGACGGCAGCAAGGTCGAGTACAGCCCAGCATACGAGAACTCCCTGCACTGCTCTGGCATGTTCCAGCAATACGCCGACGACCTCGCCAAAGAGCTCGTCGAGCGCCACGACCTACGTAACAAGCGCGTGATCGAAGTAGGCTGCGGTCAGGGCGATTTTCTCCGAGGCCTTTGCGCTGCGGGGGACAACACAGGCTTTGGCTTCGACCCTAGCTACCAAGGCGGCAACCAAGACCCGCGCGTGACGATTCGTCCCGTGGGCTTTGCCGAGGTCGAAGGAGAGCTCGAAGCAGATCTAGTCTGTTGTCGCCACGTCCTCGAGCATATCGATCGACCAGCGGAGTTCCTTCAGGCTCTTGCGGCCAAGCTGAAGCCCGGGACGGCCATCTTCTTCGAAGTCCCCAACGTGCTTTCCACGCTTCGGGACGGAGGCATCTGGGACATCATTTACGAGCACTGCGGCTACTTCAGCCCGAGCTCGCTACGGCGCGCTTTCGAGCTCGCGGGTTTTGAGGTTCGAGAGGTCGCGGAAACGTTTTCAGGCCAGTTCCTCGTGATCGATGCGCGGGTATCGGAAAGGGCATCGGCTCCCGCGCCCGTTGACCCAGGCCTCGAAGAAATGGCATCGAGCTTCGCGACGACCTACCGCGAGAAGGTCGCGCGATGGAACGACACGTTGAGTGAATCGCACGGCGAAACGAACGGCAGCGTCGTGGCGTGGGGCGCCGGCTCCAAGGGCAACTCGTTCCTCAACCTGGTCGGCAAGGACGTCAGAGCCATCGTGGACATCAACCCGAAGAAGCGCGGTAAGTTCGTCGCTGGCACCGGGCAACCGATCGTCGCGCCCGAAGACCTCGTTGGAATCGAGCCCGCGACCGTGGTGATTATGAACCCCGTGTATCGCAACGAAATTGCCGCTCAGCTCGAAGAGCTCGGTTTGAAGCC